>DATLEX010000083.1:0-23787 GCA_035525045.1 Thermoanaerobaculia bacterium
CGCCCTCGCCAACCTGCTTCGAGCGACGCGTGCTCGCCGACGACTCACCCAGTTCGAGCTTGCCGAGAAGATTGGCTCGAGCCAATCCCGCGTTGCGAAGCTTGAAGCCGGAGATCCGAGCGTCAGCGTTGATCTTCTCGTACGCTCAGCAATAGCGGCAGGCGCGAAACGAAGCGATGTGGCAAAAGCTGTTGCCGGACGACGGAAGTAGTTCCGGTCTGCCCAACGTATCTCACGCTCAGCTGCGCGGCCAGTTCCGCGTGCCGAAGCCGCTGTTCATTCTAGCTCGCGTAACTCAAGGCAGCTCGGCTGCCGGGCCGAAGCCGGGCCGCGACAGCTGCTGCGTGGAGTTGGGCTGCCGCGCTCGACGTAGCTACTTTTGATCTCTCGCAGCGCTCAAGCGTGGCTTCGAAGCGCAGCTACAACAGCAACCCACCCGCCGACCAACAAAACCGCGTTGATGATGAGCGCTGCAACGGCGAGTCGCCGCGGCTCTTTCCTGAGGAGCGAAATAAGCGCGATGATTGCACCAGCTGCGAGAATCGCCGTTATGAGAGCAGCCATTACGACCAGGCTAAACAACCCTGATTCACCCGTCGGCCAGTCGTGACGCGAACGAAACACCCAGACGGCATTCATGGCCGCGGCCAGCGGGCAGGCAAGAGAGACGATCGCTAGTATCGGCGCACGTTTCGTGGCGATCATTTTCGTGTCCGGACTGGCGCTTCAGCACAAGGGACGAATACGCCTCGATCGAAAACTACTTCCGCCTTTCGCTGGAGATAAACTCCACGATCTTCGCGATGTGATCGCGGCCGGCCGGCGCGATCTCTTCGAGCTTCATGAAGCCGTCGGCGACGGCAGCGGCCACAGCAAAGTCGCGGACCGAATTGCTCCCTGCCTGATATTGCTTGAAGAGTTCACGAGCCTCGCCTTGATGAAACTCGTGAACGGCATCAGAGACATCGAACGCGGCGAGCGAGCCTGCCTTCCAGTCTTCGAACGTTTGCGCGAGATCCTTGAGCGCGTCGGCGAGTTCTCGTTCATACGCGATGCTCGCCGCGTCGCGAATCGCTTTCCGAGCCGCCTTGGAGAGCTCGCTCATCGGTCAGCCCAACGTATCTCACGCTCAGCTGCGCGGCCAGTTCCGCGTGCCGAAGCCGTGGACCATTCTAGCTCCGCTGCTCAAGGCAGCTCGGCTGCCGGGCCGAAGCCGGGCCGCGACAGCTGCTGGGTGGAGTTAGGCTGCACCCTCGACGTAGAGTTCCGATGCTGCATGCCATTCATGCGCGATGTTCCGCATGATCAAAGCGCAATCGAACGAGACACTACCTTCAGGGAAAATCAACGGATCCGAGAAATAGCTGGAGAAAACCTCGTCAATCCGGAGCGGATCGACCCGCCAGCTCAGGGTCTTCAAGATCAAGCCATCTAGTCGGCCGCCAGCAGACGTCGCGGAATATCCAAGTGAGCCAGCCTCGAAGAACCGCGAGACCTCTTCAACACTTGCAAAAGAAGATGTGCCGGGTAGCTCCGATGCAGTGGTACCGACGACGCGAACATTGATTCTGCCGTCTGCAGACCGCATTCGAAGACTGATTTGATCACCTTCGTCGTGCACGTCGAACTTCGCTCGATGGTGCTCGCCAGGAAAGATCCGACCACCCGCGAGGTGGTTGAGCCAGGAGCCAGTATCGCGGCGCGGGATGTAGACACCCTCTCGCTGTGCCCCGGCCTTGTCCCATACAACGGCTATGCGATGAGCCGCGTTTTCGCTGGAGATCCCGACCAGTTTGGGGAACCGCTTAGGTCGAATGTTCTCGAGGCGAATGAGGCAGATTCCAGCGATAGCCTTCGCGTTGTGTAGCTTCGGCTTGAAAGGCGCCGGGAGCAATCGCTGTATGACATCGGGTTCGACACGAAAGTTGACCAGCAGGCGTCGCCGAATCGTGCCTTGAACTTTCGGAACTCGCATGCGTTCGTGTCAGCCTAACTTGTTAGTAGCTCGGTCAGCCTAGCACGTTCGGCGTGCGGCGGCGCGCGTGTGTATCGGACTAGGTTCCGCTGTCACCGGTGGCGGATCGCTCTCAGAGAGAGTGATTTCCGCTTGCGTGGGTCCGTGGCGGGGCTGCGTTAGGTCGCGCGGGGGTCGGCCGGCGAATCATGCGACGCGACGTCCAGCGCGCTTCGCACACCCTTGCGCTGAGACGCAGGACGTGGGTCGAATCATCGTCGTCGCCACGTCTCCGTGGTCAGCAGTTCCTGAACCGCCAGACCGGCACGCGTTCCGGCCCGCTGGTGTGCCCCTTCCACTGCCAGGTGCTCAGCGTCAGCCGGCTCCGAGCCCCGAGCCCCGCCCTCCTAAACCTTCACCCCGTGCTGCTCCTGCAGGGCGGCGAAGGAGCTCGCCCCCTCGCGCCCGGCGCGGATCCCTTCCACGCACGCCGTCGCCGCCGTCAGCGTGGTGATGCAGGGGATGGCCTGCTGCAGGGCGTTGCGGCGGATGTAGGTGTCGTCCGTGTAGGCCGACTTCCCGTACGGGGTGTTGATCACCAGCGTCACCTCGCCGTTGATCATCCGGTCGACGATGTTCGGCCGCTCGATCTCGTGCACCTTCCACGTCAGCCCGACCTCGACGCCGTGCCCCCACAGGAACTCCCGCGTCCCGGAGGTGGCGATGAGCTGAAATCCGAGGTTCTGGAGCTCCCGCGCCAGCTGCACGACGATGGGGCGCTTGTCGTTGTCATTCACGGAGATGAACGCGGTGCCGCCGAGGGGGAGCCGGACGCCCGCGCCGAGCAGCGCCTTCGAGTAGGCCTCGCCGAACCTGCGCGAGCTCCCCATCACCTCGCCGGTCGACTTCATCTCCGGCCCCAGCACGGTGTCCTCGCGCGGAAAGCGGGTGAAGGGGAAGACCGGGGCCTTGACGAAGTAGTCCTCCACGCGCGGCTCGGCGGTGAGGCCCTGCTCGCGCAGCGACATCCCCGCCATGGCCCGCGCCGCCACCTTCGCGAACGGGACGCCGGTGGCCTTCGAGACGTACGGCACCGTCCGCGACGCGCGCGGATTCACTTCCAGCACGTACAGCTCCCCGTGCTGGATGGCGTACTGCACGTTCATCAGCCCGACCACGTTCAGCGCCCTGGCCAGCTGCACCGTGCGCCGGCGGATGCGGTCCTGCTCCCGGTGCCCGATGATGTACGGCGGGATGACCGTGGTGGAGTCGCCGGAGTGGATCCCGGCCAGCTCGATGTGCTCCATGACCCCGGCGATGACCACGTCGCGCCCGTCCGATACGGCGTCGACGTCGATCTCGATGGCGTCCTCCAGGAAGCGGTCGATCAGGATGGGATGCCCCGGCGCCGCGTCGACCGCGTACGACATGTACTCGCGCAGCGTCCGCTCGTCGTAGACGATGGCCATTCCCCGCCCGCCGAGGACGTACGACGGCCGCACCACGACCGGATAGCCGATCTCCGCCGCCACCGCCACCGCTTCGTCTTCGGCCATGGCCGTGCCGTGCGCCGGCACGACGATGTCGTGCTTCCGCACCAGTTGCCCGAAGCGCTCCCGGTCCTCGGCGATGTCGATCGAGTCCACCGACGTTCCCCACATCGGCACGCCGGCCTCGGCCAGCTGCTTGGCGAGCTTCAGCGGAGTCTGCCCGCCGAACTGCACGATCACCCCCTCCGGCTTCTCCAGCTCGACGATCTCCAGCACGTCCTCGAGCGTCAGCGGCTCGAAGTAGAGACGGTCGGAGGTGTCGTAGTCGGTGGAGACCGTCTCCGGATTGCAGTTGACCATGATGGTCTCGAAGCCGATCTCGCGCAGGGCGAAGGAGGCGTGCACGCAGCAGGTGTCGAACTCGATGCCCTGCCCGATGCGGATGGGGCCGGAACCGAGGATCATCACCTTGCGGCGCCGCGTCGGCTGCGACTCGTCCTCGGTCTCGTAGGTGGAGTAGAGGTAGGGGGTGGAGGCCTCGAACTCGGCGGCGCAGGTGTCGACCCGCTTGTAAACCGGACGGATGCCGTGGGCGTGGCGTTCTGCGCGGACTGCTGTTTCGGTGCCGCCGGTCAGCTTCGCGATCTGGCGGTCGGAGAAGCCGTGGCGTTTCCAACGGAGAAGGGGCTCGGGGCTCGGGGCTCGGGGCTCGGACCCGCCCTCCCTCTGAGCCACGAGCCGTGAGCCCCGAGCCCCGATCTCCTTCTCCATCTCCACGATCTTCTCGATCTCACGGAGGAACCAGGGGTCGATGTTCGAGTAGTGATGGATCTGCTCGACGCTCAGGCCGGCGCGGAAGGCGTCGCCGATGGCGAAGATGCGGTCGGGGGTCGGGGTCCGCAGAAGCTCCGGCAGCCGCTCTTCGCCGTAACCGCGGGACTCCAGGCCGCTCATCCCCACCTCGAGCGAGCGCAGCCCCTTCTGCAGGGCCTCGTTGAAGGTCCGGCCGATGGCCATGGCCTCGCCGACCGACTGCATCGACAGGCCGAGGATCGGCGGCGTCTGCCGGAACTTCTCGAAGGCGAAGCGGGGGATCTTCACCACCACGTAGTCGATGGAGGGCTCGAACGACGCCGGGGTCTTCCTGGTGATGTCGTTGGGGATCTCGTCGAGGGTGTAGCCGGCGGCGAGCTTCGCCGCGAATTTGGCGATGGGGAAGCCGGTGGCCTTCGAAGCGAGGGCCGAGGAGCGCGAGACGCGGGGGTTCATCTCGATGGCCAGGCGGCGGCCCGTCTTCGGATCGACGGCGAACTGGATGTTGCTTCCGCCCGTCTCCACGCCGATGGCGCGGATGATGCGCTTCGCCTCGTCGCGCATGGCCTGGTACTCGACGTTGGTCAGGGTCTGCTGGGGGGCGACGGTGATGGAGTCGCCGGTGTGCACGCCCATCGGGTCGAAGTTCTCGATGGAGCAGACGATGATGACGTTGTCGGCCTTGTCGCGCATCACCTCCAGCTCGAACTCCTTCCAGCCGGTCACCGACTCCTCGACCAGGACGCGGTGGACGGGGGAGAGGTCGAGGCCGCGGGCGATGAAGGTGCGGAACTCCTCGACGTTGTAGGCGATCCCGCCGCCCGATCCGCCGAGGGTGAAGGAGGGGCGGATGACGAGGGGGAAACCGATCTCCCGGGCGATCTTCTCCGCCTCTTCGATCGAGGCTGCGTAGCCGGAGCGCGGCACCTCGACCCCGATGCGGATCATCGCCTCCTTGAAGAGCTGCCGGTCCTCGGCGGTCTTGATGGCCAGGTAGTTCGCGCCGATCAGCTCCACGCCGTGCCGCTCGAGCGCGCCGTTGTCCCAGAGGGCCATAGCCAGGTTGATCCCGGTCTGGCCGCCGACGGTGGGGAGGAGGGCGTCCGGCTTCTCCCTGGCGATGATCCGCTCGAGGGTCTCGGGCGTCAGCGGCTCGATGTAGGTCCGGTCGGCGAACTCCGGGTCGGTCATGATCGTGGCCGGATTCGAGTTGACCAGGATGATCCGGTATCCCTCCTCCCGCAGCGCCTTGCACGCCTGGGTGCCGGAGTAGTCGAATTCGGCCGCCTGGCCGATCACGATCGGGCCCGAACCGATGACCAGAATCGATTTCAGATCAGTGCGCTTGGGCATCTGGGGCGACGCGCATAATACGATGAACCCGGAACTCGGAACCTGGTCATGCGCCGTTTCGTAGAATGGGATTCCTTCGACCTTCGGGTGGACGGCGAGAAGCTGAACGCGATGGTGAAGGGCATGATCGGCGGGATGGAGCCCCTCGAGCGCGTCGAGCTGCAGTTCCGCAACGGGCTCCTCCGCGTGGCCGGCTCGATCCGCAAATTCATCAGCGTGCCGTTCACCGTCGACGTCACCGAGATCCAGGCGAGCGGCACGACCGTCCGCGTCCCGCTGCGCAGCGCCTCGGCGGCCGGCTTCCCCCTGCCCACCATCCTCTTCGGCCTGCTGCGCAGCCGGCTCCCGAAGGAGCTCGTGACCTACGAAGAGCCGGCCACGCTGGTGATCTCGCTGGACCGCTTCCTGCCCCCCTTTGTCTCCGCAGACGTGCAGAAGGTCTGGATCATCGACGGAGGTCTCGCGGTTACGCTCGGCCGGGGAGGGGCGGACGTGCCGGTGCCGCCGCCGCCCGCGGGAGGATCATCCGATGAGCACCACCACGACCACAGGAGAGACGGGGAGCGGGTCGTCGCCGATGACTGAGACGTTTTCCGAGGAGAAAGCCCGCCGCTACTACGACCGGCTCCGCGAGCGGATCCACGCCTACGCCGAGGGAAAGGGGAAGGTGGCCGGGAAGACGAGCGATTTCCTCCTGCTCGTCCCCGACATGTTCCTCCTGCTGTGGCGGCTGGCCGGTGACGGCCGCGTCAGCGGCAGGAACAAGGCCCTGCTCGGCAGCGGGATCGCCTACTTCCTCTTCCCTCTCGACCTGGTCCCCGAGCTGTTCCTCGGGCCGGCCGGCTTCCTCGACGACCTGGTCTTCGCCGCGTACATCGTCAACAGGATGCTCGCCGACACGCCGCCCGAAATCCTCCGCCGGCACTGGAGCGGCCGCGAGGACGTGCTCGCGGCGGTGCAGCGGGTGCTCGGCTCGGCCGATCAACTGGTGAGGGGCGACCTCCTGCGGCGGCTGAAGAGAATGATGAGGTGAGGGGGGCGGGTGTCCCCCGGTGAGGGGTCTGCTGCAAGGCGCCCCTCATCCGCCGCTTCGCGGCATCTTCTCCCCGCAAGCGGGGAGAAGGCACTGGGTTGCCGCCTCGTGGAAAATTGTGGACTCTAGTGGTCAAGAGTGGTAGAAGGGGGATTACAGTTGCACGAACAAGGGTGGAAGGACTCTACGGACCGTGGAATTGAGCGTCTTGATGGGGCATGCCCCCGCCACGATCGACGACAAAGGGCGGCTCAAGGTCCCGGCGACCTTCCGCAAGGTCATTGAAGAGAACTATGGCCGCGATTGCTTCATCACTTCCACCGACGGCCGGCGCGCTCTCGTCTATCCCCTCCCGGTGTGGTTCGACTTCCAGGAGAGGCTGGCGCGGGTCCCGTCCACCTCGATGGCAAAGGCCAAGCTGCTCGAGCGGGTCAACTACTTCGGGCAGGTCAGCTCGATCGACGCACAGGGACGCGTACTCGTGCCGACCATCCTTCGCGAGGTGGCAGGGGTGAAGGAGGACGTGGTGGTCATCGGCAACCAGGATCACCTCATCGTCTGGAACGAGGCCAGGATCCAGAAGAAGCTGGAAGAGACGCCGATGACGGACGAGGACTTCAAGGAGCTGGAGCTGCATGGGGTGTAGCGATTTTGGATTTTGGGTTTTGGATTTTGGATTGCGCGGGAGCCCAAATCCAAAATCCAAAATCCAAAATCCAAAATGATTCACGAGCCTGTTCTTTTACAAGAGATTCTCGAGCTCCTCCGGCCGTCGCGCGAAGACGGGATCGTCGTCGACGCGACGGTAGGGCTGGGCGGTCACTCCGAGGCGCTGCTGCGGGAGTATCCGCGGCTGCGGCTCGTGGCGATCGACCGGGATCGGGAGGCGTTGGAGAGGTCGCGCGCGCGGCTCGAGCCGTTCGCCGATCGCGTGACGTTCGCAGAAGGGCGTTACGAAGCGCTCATTGACATTCTGAAGCAGCAGGGCATCACGGTCATCAGCGGCCTGCTTGCCGACCTCGGCGTCTCGTCGATGCAGCTCGACGACGCGCGGCGCGGGTTCTCGTTCCGTTTCGACGCGCCGCTCGACATGCGCATGGGATCGGAGGGGAGGACGGCGGCGGACCTGGTGAATTCGCTCGATGAGCGGGAGCTGGCCTCGGTCCTCCGCGACTACGGGGAGGAGCCGATGGCCCGCCGCATCGCCAGGGCCATCGTCGAGGCCCGGGCGGAGTCGCCGATCGAGACCACCGGCCGCCTGACCGAGGTCATCCGCAGCGTGAAGCGGTCGCGGCCGAAGGACATCGACCCCTCGACGCTGACGTTCCAGGCGCTGCGGATCGCCACGAACGAGGAGCTGGCCGGCCTGGAATCGTTCCTCGACGACGCGGTGGAAATGCTCGAGAGCGGCGCGCGTATCGCGGTGATCTCGTTCCATTCGCTCGAGGACCGGATCGTCAAGCTGGCCTTCCGCCGCCTGGAAGGGGAGTGCACCTGCCCGCCGGGCATGCCGGTGTGCGGGTGCGGCGCGAAGGCCGTGGTGAAGGTGCTGACCGGGAGGCCGGTGACTGCTTCGGACGAAGAGGTGCAGCGGAATCCGCGATCGCGCAGCGCGAAGCTGCGGGTGGCGGAGAAAGTGTGACGAGACAGAAAGGAGACGTCGGAGCCTGAAGGCAAGGGTGAAGGTTGGGGAAGGGTTGGGTGTGTGTGCGGGGCTGGAACTTGGGAGGGGTGGAGCGTGGAGCGTGGGTGTGTGTGGATGGTTCTCGGATCCGTGCTTGTAGGCAGATCTTCACCCTTGTTTTCCGGCTTCGGTCCGGGCGGCCATGTACACGCAGAAGAAACCGATCGAGAATGCGCACATCGTCCGGGAGAGAGACCGCCGGCGATTTCGTGAGCTGTTGGCCGTCTTCTCCCTCGGTCTGCCCATCGGCCTCTTTCTCCTCCTCTTCACCTGGCAGAACCTGGAGGTCATCCGGCTCGGCCGCGAGGTCACCCGGCTTCAGAAGATCCGCAAGGAGATCGGCGAGGACAACAAGCGCCTCCAGTTCGAGCTCGACCGGCTGACCGCGCTCGACTCGGTGGAGAAGCGCGCCGCCCGCCTCGGGCTCCGTACCACGCCTCCCTCGGCGATCGTGATGGTGAACGCTCGCGAGGGATCCGCGCGGGAGGGGGCGCGCAGCGTGCCGCCATCCGCCCAGATTCCTCGCTCCGCTCGGAATGACGGCGCGGAGTCCCCATGACCATCCAGCGACGCAGGGTCGTGGTGATCTTCGCTTTCCTGTTCGCCTGGGCGGCGGTGGTCGTGGCGAGGCTCGCCCAGGTGCAGCTCGTCCGGAACGAGCACTACACGAACCGCGCGCTGCGGCAGCAGGAACGGACGCTGGCGCTCAACCCGGTGCGCGGCTCGATCCTCGACAGGCGTGGACGGGTGCTGGCCGAGAGTGTCGCCGCGGAGTCGATCTACGCCGAACCGCAGGCCATCGCCGACCGCCGCGCGACGGCGCGCGCGCTGGCCCGCGTGCCGGGACTGCGCCTCAACGCCGCCCAGATCGAGGCCAGGCTCGAGAGCGACTCCCCCTTCGTCTGGATCGCCCGGCAGGTGCCGCTGGAAATCGCCGCCGAGGTCCGGCGCCTGCGCCTGCAGGGAGTCGATTTCATCGAAGAGCACCGGCGCGCCTATCCCCGCGGCTCGCTGGCCGCGAACGTGATCGGGTACGTCGGCGTGGACGGGACGGGGCTGGCCGGCATCGAGCATTCGCTCGACGCCCACGTGCGGGGGCGGGCCGGAAAGGTCACGGTCCTGAAGGATGCCCGGCGGGGGATGTACCTGGTCGGCGGGGAGGGGCAGAACCGGCCGGTCGACGGCAACGACGTGGTGCTCACCATCGACGCCGTCGTGCAGTTCGTGGCGGAGAAGGCGCTGGCCAGGGCGGTCGCGCAGTACCGCGCCGCCGGCGGTGCGGCCATGGTCATGGACGCCCGCGACGGCTCCATCCTGGCCATGGCCTCCCTCCCGACGTTCGACCCGAACCGGTATGGGGAGTTTCCCCAGACGTGGTGGCGCAACCGGAACGTCCAGGACATCTACGAGCCGGGCTCGACATTCAAGGTCGTGGCGGCCGCCGCCGGTCTGGAGGAGGGGGTGGTGACGCCCTCGCAGATCCTCGACTGCGGCGACGGCGCGATCCGCGTGGCGAACATCGAGATCCGCGAACACAGCGGGAAGCGGTTCGGCTTCATGCCCTTCACCGAAGTGATCGCCCAGTCGTCGAACGTCGGCATCATCCGCGTCGCGCTCGCCCTCGGCGAGCATCGCCTCTACGACTACATCCGCCGGTTCGGATTCGGCGAGCGGACGGGGATCGACCTGCCCGGCGAAGCGATCGGGCTCCTGCGGCACACGCGGAGGTGGAGCCAGGTCTCGAGCGCCAGCATCGCCATCGGCCAGGAGATCGCCGCCACGCCGCTGCAGGTGCTCCGGGCGGTCTCGGCGATCGCCAACGGCGGCGTGCGGATGGAGCCGCGGATCGTCGACCGCGTGGCCGGCGCCGAGGGGGAGACCATCCACGTACCGCCGCGCGCCGAGCCGGTCCGAGTGATCTCGGAGCGGACCGCGGCCGTGCTCAACGAGATGCTCAAGGGCGCCGTGGCTCACGGGACAGCCAGGCCGGCCGCCCTGGCCGAACACATCGTGGCCGGCAAGACCGGGACGGCGCAGAAAGCGGTGCGCGGGGGATACTCGCCGGACCGGTTTCTGGCCTCGTTCGCCGGCTACGTGCCGGCCGATCGTCCGCGGCTGGTCATCTTCGTGGCGGTGGACGAGCCGCGAGGCGAGCAGTTCGGCGGAAAGATTGCCGCGCCCGTCTTCCGGGAGATCGCCGAGGCCACGCTCCGGTACCTCGGCGTGCCCCCCACGGTGCCGCAGCGTTCGATCGCCATCGACGGTCTGTCGCTGGCGGCGTTTTCGCAACGGCCTGCTCCAGCCGATCGAGCAGCAGTGCCGGACCTCCGGGGGCTGGATGCGCGGGCGGCCGTCGCGGCGGCGACGGCTTCCGGGTTGCTCGTCGAGGCGATCGGAAGCGGAGTGGTCAAATCACAACAGCCTTGGCCGGGCGAAGCCCTGCCGGAGAATGGCCGGATCG
Source organism: Thermoanaerobaculia bacterium (assembly GCA_035525045.1). Lineage (GTDB taxonomy): Bacteria > Acidobacteriota > Thermoanaerobaculia > Gp7-AA8 > Gp7-AA8 > DATLEX01. The sequence continues at coordinate 10,789 of DATLEX010000083.1, forward strand.
CGCTGGTGCTGGCCGAGGCGCGGCGATGAAGCTGCGCGATCTGCTGCGCGAGGTGCCGGTGGTGTCGGTGAGGGGCTCGACCGAGGTCGAGATCAGCAGCGTGTCGGCCGACTCCCGCCTGGCCGGCAAGGGCTCGCTCTTCGTGGCCATCCCGGGGACGCAGCAGGACGGGGCGCAGTTCATCCCCCAGGCGCTCGAGAAGGGGGCGGCCGCGATCGTCAGCGGAGCGGGGGCGACCCCGTCCGCGGGCGTTCCCCATGTCGTGGTCGACGATCCGCGCCAGGCGCTGGCGCTGATCGCGGCGAACTTCTTCGGACGGCCCGCGGAGTCGCTCTCGCTGGTCGGCGTGACGGGGACATCGGGCAAGACCACGACGACCCGGATGATCGAGGCCGTCTTCGATGCGGCCGGCGAGCCGGTGGGCCTGATCGGCACGATCGAGTATCGCGCCGGCGGCGAGCGTCTGGTCGCCGATCGCACCACGCCCGACGCGGTGGTCCTGCAGCAGTGGCTGGCGAAGATGCGGGAGGCCGGCGTCCGCAACGCGGTCATGGAGGTCTCCTCGCACGCGCTGGCACTCCAGAGGACGCACGGCATCCGCTTCGCGGCCGCGGTCTTCACCAATCTGTCGCGCGACCACTTCGACTTCCACAAGGACTTCGACGACTACTTCGCCGCCAAGCGCATCCTGTTCGACCAGATCGGCCTGCGGAAGCGCAGCGCCGTGGTCAACATCGACGACGTCTACGGCCGCCGGCTGGCCGCCGATCTCGGAGAGGCGGTGCTCTCGTTCGGTCGAGCGCCGGAGGCCGGCGTGCGGCCGGCGGGTGACTTCGAGATCTCGGCGCGGGGACTCCGGGGCACGATCATCACGCCCGCGGGAAACGTTCGTCTCGAGTCCCCGCTCCTCGGGCAGCCGAACCTGTACAACTGGCTGGCCGCGATCGGCGCGGCGCTCGCCGCCGGCATTCCGCTGCCGGTGATCGAGAAGGGCATTCGCAGCCTGGAGTCCGTCCGCGGCCGGTTCGAGCGGGTGCCCGGCGAAGGCGGCCCGACCGTCATCGTCGACTACGCGCACAAGCCCGATGCGCTGGAGAAACTGCTGCGCGCCGTGCGCGACATCGCCCCCGGCGGGCGGGTGGTGCTCGTCGTCGGCTGCGGCGGCGACCGCGACAAGGGAAAGCGCCCGCAGATGGGTGCCATCGCCGGCCGGCTCGCCGACTACACGATCCTCACGAGCGACAATCCGCGGAGCGAGCGCCCGGAAGCGATCCTCGACGAGATCGAGGCCGGCATGAAAGAGGTCGGGCGCGACCGCTACGCGCGCGTCGCCGAACGGCGCGAAGCGATCGCCCGGAGCATCGCCGAGGCCGCGGAGGACGACGTGATCGTCATCGCCGGGAAGGGACACGAGACCTACCAGGTGATGGGAGACCAGGTGATTCATTTCGACGATCGCGAAGAGGCTGAGCTCGCCTTGAAAAAGCGAACCGATAAATTGGCCCCGAAAGTGAGCTGAAAATCTTCTTGTAATCAGTGATGAAATTGTCCTATTCTTTGTCTCGTCCATTCAGGTGTTGCGTTCCGGTCCCGCCGGTCCGTTTCGGCGTGGGTGCGTGGATGGCGATCGCCAGGCAGTCTGCGTGGGGGAAGGGGGCGGTCGCCGGGGAAGAAGCGCGGCGGGGCCGGAAGGCGGCATCTGGAGAGGGCTCGGGGCTCAGGGCGCGGGGCTCAGGGGGAGGGTGGTCATGCCGACGCTGACCTTCGCCGAGATCGCGGCCATGACCGGCGGGCAGGTCATCGAGGGCGGCGAGGTCGTCACCTCCTCGGTCGTCATCGACAGCCGGGAGGTGAAGCCCGACTCCGTCTTCTTCGCCATCCAGGGCGAGCGGCTCGACGGGCATCAGTTCCTTCCCCAGGCGCTGGCCACCGCCCGCGGGGCCGTGGTCTCCACCGTCCCCGACCAGAGGCCGGAAGGGAAAGGGATCGTGCGCGTCGGCGATACGACCGCGGCGCTGCAGATGCTGGCCCGGGCCATCCGCCGGCGGATGGACTTCACCCTGATCGGCGTCACCGGCTCGGCGGGGAAGACCACCACCAAGGAGATGATCGCGGCGCTCCTGGCCACGGAGCGCCGCACCTTCAAATCGTGGGGGAACTTCAACAATCTCATCGGCTGTCCCCTCTGCATCGACAACACTCCGGACGACGCCGAGGTGGTCGTGTCGGAGATGGGGATGAACAAGAGGGGGGAGATCGCCGAGCTGGCGGGGCTGACCCGCCCCGACGTGGGCGTCTACACGAACATCGCCCCGGTGCACATCGAGTTCTTCGGCACGGTGGAGAAGATCGCCGAGGCGAAGCGGGAGCTCCTGGAGAACCTCCGCGAGGGAGGAACAGTCATCGTCAACGCGGACAACGAGCACGTGGTGAACATCAGCCGCGACTATCGCGGCCCGAAGAAGACCTACGCCGTGGACAGCGCCGCCGAGTACCGGGCCGTGAAGATCCGCGAGCGCGGGCTCCTCGGAACGCGTTTCACACTGCAGGCCGAAGGGGAGGAGCGGGAGATGGAGCTGGTCCTTCCGGGGCGGCACAATCTCGAGAATCTCCTGGCCGCCATCGCCACCGCGCGCGCGGTGGGCATCTCCTGGCAGGGCATCGAGCGGGGGGTGCACGAGGTCAGGCCGGCGGATCATCGCGGCGTGATCGTGCCGTGGCGCGGGGCGACGATCTACGACGACACGTACAACTCCAATCCGTACGCGCTGGCCCGCACTCTCGAGCTGATGTCGCAGGCCGCGGTGAAGGGGCGGCGCATCGCCGTGATCGGGGACATGCTCGAGCTGGGGGAGAAGGAAGAGCTCGAGTACCACCGCCAGGCCGGGCGCGGCATCCCGAAGGACATCGACGTGGTGATCGGCGTTGGGAGACGTTCGCAGGCGCTGCTCGACGGCGCGCGCGAGGCGGGTCACAGCCGTCTCCGTCACTTCGACGACGCAGCGAGCGCCGGCGAGCTCCTCCTCCAGACCGTCGGCGAGGGTGACCTGGTGCTCATCAAGGCCTCGCGCGGCATCGGCCTCGACCGCATCGTGACCATGCTCGAGCAGGCCGGGAGTCGACCCACCGCGGTCAACGAGGGGGGCCACTGATGCTGTACCACCTCCTCTACCCGCTCCACGACGTGATCTCAGGATTCAACGTCTTCCGTTACATCACCGTCCGCACCGCCTTCGCCGCGCTGACCGCCCTGATGATCTCCTTCATCCTCGGCCCTTGGCTGATCGAGCGGATGCGGCGCATCAAGCTCGGGCAGTACATCCGCGAGGAAGGCCCCCGCTCGCATCAGCAGAAAGCGGGGACGCCCACCATGGGGGGGATCCTCATCAACGTGGCCATCCTCATTCCGACGATTCTGTGGGCGGACATCTTCAATCCCTACATCTGGATCGTCCTGTTCGTGACCTTCGCCTACGGCACGATCGGCTTCATCGACGACTACCGCAAGCTGGCCAGGAAACACAACACGGGCCTGACGGCGAAGGAGAAGTTCACCGCGCAGTTCGGCGTGGCCCTGCTCGCCGGGCTGGCCATCGCCTACCTGCCGAGCATCCACAACAACTACTCGACGGTGATCACCTTCCCCTTCCTCAAGGACGTCATCCTCGACCTCGGGCCGGTCTACATCGTCTTCGTGATGATCATCATCGTCGGCGCATCGAACGCGGTGAACCTCACCGACGGTCTGGACGGGCTGGCCATCGGCACCACGCTCATCGCCGCCGTCGCCTACACCGCCCTCACCTACGCCGCCGGGCACTTCCGCATCGCCGACTACCTGCGGATCGTCTGGGTGCCGCAGACGGGCGAGCTGGCCGTCTTCTGCGGGGCGATGGTGGGGGCCTCGCTCGGCTTTCTCTGGTTCAACGCCCATCCGGCCGAGATCTTCATGGGCGACGTCGGCTCGCTGGCTCTCGGAGGGGCCATCGGCACGCTGGCGGTCATCATCAAGCAGGAGCTTCTGCTCGTCCTGGTCGGCGGGCTGTTCGTCGTGGAGGCGCTCTCGGTGATCCTCCAGGTGGCCTCGTTCAAGATCACCGGCCGCCGGATCTTCAAGATGTCACCTCTGCACCACCACTTCGAGCTCTCCGGCTGGCGGGAGACGAAGGTGGTGGTGAGGTTCTGGATCATCGCCATCATTTTCGCGATGTTGAGCCTGGCCACGTTGAAATTGAGATAGGGGTCGGGGCCCGAGCCCTATGAAATGAAGCGCTGATTCCTCATGAGAAACCTGGTGGTGGGAGCGGGGAAGTCGGGTACGGCGGCGGCCAATTTTCTGGCTCGCAGCGGGGAGGGGGTCATTCTCTCCGACAGCAACCCCTCCCCCTCGCTTCCCTGCGAGGTCGACGAGCGGGTGGTGCGCCTCTTCGGGCCGCAGGGGCCGGCGTTGCTCGACGACATCGACCGGATCATCCTCAGCCCCGGCGTGCCGGCGACGATCCCGCTGCTCCAGGAAGCGGCGGCGCGCGCCATTCCGGTCATCAGCGAGGTGGAGCTGGCCTTCCGCCATCTGCAGGGAACGGTCATCGCGGTGACGGGGTCGAACGGCAAGTCGACCACCACTGCCCTCATCGGGGAGATCCTGAAGGTCGCCGGACGGCAGCCCGTGGTGGCCGGGAACATCGGCGAGCCGCTCGTGGCGATGCTCGATCTCGAGAAGGCGCGGACGTACGTGGTGGAGCTGTCCTCGTTTCAGCTCGAGACGGTGGAACATTTCCGGGCGAACGTGGCGCTGCTGCTCAACATCACTCCCGATCACATGGACCGCTATCCGAACCTCGACGCCTACGCGGCGGCGAAGTACAGGATCTTCCGCAACCAGCAGGCCGGCGACGTGGCCATCGCCAATGCCGCGGAGCGGCGCGGGGCGCTGCGCGACGGAGGGGTGCGCGTCTGGCGCTTCTCGGCGTCGGAGAAAGTCGAGGAGGGGGCCTGGCTGGAAGGGGAGGATCTGGTGCTGTCGGTGGGGGAGGAGGTGCGGCGCATGCCGCGCGCCTCCCTGAAGCTGCGTGGGGTGGCCAACGTGGAGAACGCGCTGGCGGCGTGGCTCGCCGCGCGGGCGGCCGGCGTGAGCGACCTCGACGTGCAGATCGCCTTCGGGACCTTCACCGGGCTGCCGCACCGCATGGCGGCGGTCCGGGAGCTCGACGGCGTGCAGTGGATCGACGACTCGAAGGGGACGAACGTCGACGCCACGCTCAAGTCGCTGGAGGGGTTCGCTCCCTCCAGCGTGATCCTGATCGTGGGCGGGAAGGACAAGGACGGCGAGTTCGAGAGGATGCGCGACGCCGTCTCGTCGCGCGTGCGCGCGCTGGTCACCATCGGCGCCGCCGCCGGACGCATCGCCTCCGCGCTCGAGGGCACCGCCGAGATCGTCCCCGCCGGGACGATGGAGCGCGCCGTCCAGTGGGCCCGCGAGCACGCCCGCCCCGGCGACACCGTCCTGCTCTCGCCGGCCTGCGCCAGCTTCGACCAGTACAGGAGCTTCGAGCATCGAGGGGAGCACTTCGAGGAACTGGTGCGGGTTCTCCCCGGGAGCCGGGACCCGGGAGCCGGGAACCGTCAACCATGAGCCGCAAACTGTCCTACGACGTCTGGCTGTTCGGCGCGGCGATGTTCATCGTCGTGGTCGGCATCGTCATGATCTACAGCGCCTCGGCCATCATCGCCATGCAGCGATTCGGGGCCGGGTCGCCCTACTACTTCATGACCAAGCAGCTCGTGTGGCTCGGCGCCGGAGGGCTGGCCATGCTCCTGTTCATGCACCTCGACGTCACGCTCCTCAAGGACCGCCGGCTCAACTACCTGGCCATGGGCGTGGTGATCGTCGCGCTGACCGTGGCCCTCTTCCAGTCGCCGATCAACGGCACGCACCGCTGGATCGTCACTCCCTGGTTCCACCTGCAGCCGTCCGAGCTCGCCAAGCCGGTGCTGATCCTCTTCGTGGCGGCGTATCTGTCCCGTCGCGAGGAGCGGATCAACGAGGTCACGGCCACGCTCATGCCGCTGCTCTGCATGATCGTGCTCACCGGCGGGCTGATCGTGCTGGGGCGCGACTTCGGCACGGCCTCCATGCTCATGCTCGTCTGCGCGGCGATGGTCTTCGCCGCCGGCCTGTCGTGGCGGCTCATCGGCCTATTCGCCATCGCCTTCATCCCCGCGGCGCTGGCCCTCATCTTCGGCGCGGCCTACCGCCGCGACCGGCTCTTCACCTTCCTCAATCCGGAGGCTGATCCGCTCGGCAAGGGCTTCCAGGCCCTCCAGTCGCTGATCGCCCTCGGCACCGGGGGTCTGTACGGGCTCGGCATCGGCAACGGCCGGCAGAAGCTCTTCTTCCTGCCCGAGCCGCACACCGACTTCATCTTCTCGATCATCGGCGAGGAGCTCGGCTTCGCCGGCGCGGCGCTGCTGGTGGGACTGTTCGCCTTTCTGGCCTGGCGCGGCTTCCGGATCGCCCAGCGCAGCAGCGACCGCTTCGTCTTCTACGCCGCGCTCGGCCTGACGCTGATGATCGCCGTTCAGGCCCTGATCAACATCAGCGTGGCCCTCTGTCTTCTGCCGACGAAGGGCATCGCCCTTCCGCTGGTGAGCTATGGCGGCTCCTCGCTGATCTCCAGCCTGATCGCCGTCGGCATTCTTCTGAATTTCTCGCAACAGTCGGGGTGAACGGGCTGATGGGTGAGACGGGCGTGACGAAGACTCTGATGATCGCCGGCGGCGGCACGGGGGGACACATCTACCCCGCCATCGCCATCGCCCACGCCTGGGTCGAGCGCGATCCCTCCCGCCGCGCCGTCTTCGTCGGAACCGAGAAGGGGCTGGAGAAGAGGATCGTCCCGAAGTCGGGGTTTCCGCTGGAGCTCATCTCGGTGGGAGGGCTGAAGGGAAAAGGAGGACTCGATCTGGTCCGCAACCTGGCGCGGCTTCCCGTCGGGTTCATCCAGGCCTGGCGCGTGGTGGGGCGCCACGAGCCGTCGGTCGTCCTCGGGGTGGGGGGATATTCGTCGGGACCGGTGCTCGCCGCGGCGGCGCTGCGCGGCATCCCGACGATGATCCATGAGCAGAACGCCTATCCCGGCCTGACCAACCGGCTGCTGGCGAAGTTCGTCAAGGGCGTGGCCGTGGCCTTCGCCGACGCGCTGCCGCGGCTGAAGCGAACCGACGGCGTCGTCACCGGGAACCCGGTCCGGCAGGAGTTCTTCGAGGCCGCTGGAAAGGGCGTGGCCGCCCACGCCGCCGGGGCGCGGGCCAGGAGGCTGCTCGTCTTCGGCGGCAGCCAGGGGTCGCACATCCTGAACGAGACGATGTCCGGCGCGCTGCTCTTTCTGGCGCGGCTGAAGGACCAGATGGAGATCGTCCATCAGACCGGGCAGCACGATCTGGAGAGGGTGCGGGAGGCGTATCGCGCGTCGCCGTTCCCGGCGGCGCGCGTGGTGCCCTACCTCGATCCGATGGCGGTGGAGATCGCGGCGGCCGACCTGGTGGTGTCACGGGCCGGGGCCATGACCATCGGCGAGCTGTGCGCCATCGGACGGGCGGCGGTGCTGGTGCCGTTCGGGGCGGCCACGAACAACCATCAGGAGCTGAACGCGAGGGTGGTGGAGGCGGCCGGTGGGGCGGTGGTCCTGACCGAGAAGGAGCTCTCGCCGGAGAAGCTGGCCGGGACCATCGCCGCGATCATCGGCGACCCGCAGCGGGCGGCGGGGATGGGGGAGGCCGCGCGGCGGCTGGCCGCGCCGGAGGCGACGAAGAAGATCGTCGACCACATCGAAACCATTCAGAGAAATTAATTGCTTTGACTTCGACGCAAACTTAAACTCTGTAATTAACGACGCCACATTAGAATGAATTTTGGTGATATAAAAAAGGTCCATTTCGTCGGCATCGGCGGAATCGGAATGAGTGGCATCGCCGAGCTCCTGGCCGAGGCCGGGGTCTCCGTCTCCGGCTGCGATCTCCGCCCCTCCTCCGCCTCCGAGCTCCGGCGCCGGCGCGGCATCAGCGTTTCCGCCGGACACGACCCGGCCCATCTCGAAGGAGTCGATCTGGTGGTGGTCACCGCGGCGGTCAGGGAGGGGAACCGCGAGATCGACGCCGCCCGGGAGCGGGGCATCCGAGTCATGCGGCGCTCCGAGATGCTCGGCGAGATCGTCAATCGGAAGCGCGCGGTCGGCGTGGCCGGGACGCACGGCAAGACCACCACCTCGTCGATGATCGCCGTGGTGCTGGAAGAGGCCGGCCTCGACCCCACCGTGCTCGTCGGGGGGATCGTCCGCAACCTGGCCGCGAATGCCAAGAGCGGCCGCGGCGAGCTCCTCGTCGTGGAGGCCGACGAGTACGACCGGACCTTCCACCACCTCCATCCGGAGATCGCCGTGGTCACCAACATCGAAGCGGACCACCTCGAGTACTTCGGCAGCTTCGAGGCCATCCGGGAGGCCTTCCGCGTTTTTCTGCAGGGCGTTCGCCCCGGCGGCGCCGTGGTGGCCTGCGTGGACGACCCCGCCGTGGCCGAGCTGTTGCCGTCGGTGGCCGGGCCGCGTCTGATCCGCTACGGCCTCGCTCCGCTGCCCGGTCTCGACTTCCGGGCCACGAACCTCCGGTTCGACGGCGGCGGATCGTCGTTCGACGTGCCGGGCCTCGGCTCGTTCCGGCTCCTCGTGCCCGGCGAGCACAACGTCCGCAACGCCCTGGCGGCCATCGCCGTGGGACGGGAGCTCGGCATCGAGACCTCCGTCATCGCCCGCGGGCTGGCCCGCTTTCTCGGCGTCGACCGCCGCTTCCAGCTCCTCGGGGAGTACGCCGGGGCGATCATCGTCGACGACTACGCCCATCATCCCACCGAGATCCGGGCCACGCTCGACGCGGCGCGGCGGGGGTATCCGGGGCGGCGCATCGTGGCCCTCTTCCAGCCGCATCTCTACTCGCGCACGCGCGACTTCGCCGGCGACTTCGCGGCGTCGCTGCGCGTGGCCGACGTGGCCCTGGTGGCGCCGATCTACGCGGCGCGGGAGGAGCCGATCAGCGGGATCACCGCCCGTCTGATCGCCGACGCCTCTCACGACATCGAGCTGATCGACGCCAGCAACGAGGAGATCGCCGCGGAGCTTCGCCGGCGCCTGCGGCCGAACGACGTCTTCATCACGATGGGTGCCGGCGACGTGCACGAGATCGGCGAGGCGCTGGTGGCGGGAGGGGCGGCATGAGCGGCTTCGAGTCGACGCACACTCGCTTCCTCCGCCCCATCGACGTGGCGCGGATCCGGCGCAACCAGAACCGGATCCAGGTGCAGCGCGTGCTCCGGATCGGGCGCAACGTCACCTTCCTCCTCATGGCCGTCGTGGCCGGCTTCTGGATCTATGGCCGGATGCAGTCGGACGTGCGCTTCGCCGTGAAGGCGGTCGAGGTGGCCGGCATCGTCCACAGCCCGCGCCCGGAGGTGGAGCGGGTGACGTCGCGCTACGCCGGCACGAATCTCTTCCAGATCGACATCGCGCAGGTTCAGCGCGACCTCGGAGCGATCCCCTGGATCGACCGCATCGACATCGAGAAGAAGCTCCCCGACACGCTGCGCATCCGGGTCACCGAGCGGACGCCCGTGGCCCTGACCCTCTCGGAGTCGGGACTGCACTACGTCGATGAGCATGGGGTGGCGTTCGCCGCGCTCTCGCCGGAAGTCGGCAACCCCGACCTTCCCCTGGTCACCGGCGCCGCCGGCGCCGATCTGCTGCGCTGCGTGGAGCTGCTTCGCGACCTCGCCCGCAACGACAAGGAGATGCACGCCCGCATCTCGGAAGTGCGGCCCCTCGCTCCCGACGGCTTCGCCCTCTTCGACCGCGAGCTGACGGCCTTCGTCTACGTCACGCGGACGGAGCTCGCGAGGAAGTGGCGGACGCTGCATGCCGTGGCACGGGCCGAGGGGTTCGGGCCGGGAAGCATGGCTTACGCAGACCTTCGATTCAACGACCGCATCGTCATCAAACCGCGTGAGGGCCAGGCCCTCGATCAAGGAGTCACCGATGGCACGAACTGAAGAGCGTTACCTCGTCGCACTCGATCTCGGAACCTCCAAGGCCTGCGTCCTGGTGGGGGAGGTGAACGAGAGGGGTCAGCTCGAGATCATCGGCAAGGGCACCGCGCCGATGAAAGGGACGCGGCGCGGCAACATCATCAACCTCGACCAGGCCATCGACGCCGTGAAGAAGGCCGTCGACGAGGCCGAGGTCATGGCCGGCGTGCAGATCGAATCGACGTACGTGGGGGTGGCCGGCGATCACATCCGCTCGGTCAACTCGCGGGGCGTGGTCTCCATCGTCGGCAAGCACCGCGAGATCAGCCGCGACGACATCGACCGGGTCATCGAGGCCTCCAAGTCGATCAACATCCCCGCCGAGCTCGAGCTCCTCCACGTCGTTCCCCGCGAGTTCGTCGTCGACGGGCAGGACGGCATCCACGATCCGGTCGGGATGACCGCCCAGCGCCTGGAGGCCAACGTCCACATCGTCACCGGCGCGCGCACGCACAACCAGAACGTGCTGACCTGCGTGAACAAGTCCGGCATCGCCGTGCAGGAGCTCGTCCTCGAGCAGCTCGCCGCGGCCGAGGCCGTCCTCACCCACGACGAACGGGAGATGGGCGTGCTCCTCATGGACCTCGGCGCCGGCACCACCGACTACGCCGTCTTCCTGGAGGGGAACGTCGTGCACACCAACGTGCTGCCGGTCGGCGCCGGCCACTTCACCTCCGACATCTCCGTGGTCCTGCGCACGCCGATGGAGGATGCCGAGCGGATCAAGAAGCGGTACGGCTGCGCGCTGGCCTCGCTGGTCACCAACGACGATCCCATCGAGGTGCCGACCGTGGGAGGCCGCGCCCCGAAGATCCTCTCCCGGCACGAGCTCACCGGAATCCTCGAGCCGCGGGCCGCGGAGATCGCCAAGCTCGTCTACCGCGACCTCGAGAAAGCCGGCCTGGAGAAGGAGATCCGCTCCGGGGTGGTGGTCGTGGGCGGCGGCGCGGAGATGGACGGGATGGTGGAGATGATCGAGCAGGTGTTCGACCAGCAGGGCCGCAAGGGCGTGCCGCGCGGCCTGGGCGGCCTTTCCGACACGGTGGCCGGTCCGGAGTGGGCCGCCGCGGCCGGCCTGCTGCTGTGGGGGTTCAGGAATCAGGCGGCGGTGCGGAAGCGCCCGCGCCGCGGGCTGGCCAGAGTGGCGGAATCGGTGCGGGCATGGTTCGCCGCGGAATGAGGAGGAGGGCTCGGGGCTCAGGGCTCGGGAGCGGCACAAACGAGTATTTTGAAATTCACACGAAAATACGTAACATCCAGGGAGACGGTAAATGATTACCTTTGACGAAACGGCCGACGGGAAGCTGAAGGTCACGCTCGAGGAAGAGCAACTCACGGCCCGGATCAAGGTCATCGGGGTGGGCGGTGGGGGTGGGAACGCCGTCAACCGGATGATCCAGGCAGGGATCAAGGGCATCGAGTTCCTCGTTGCCAACACCGACGTACAGGCCATGCGGGCCTCCCAGGCGCCGGTGAAACTGCAGATCGGGTCCAAGCTCACCAAGGGCCTCGGTGCGGGGGCGAACCCCGACATCGGGAAGCAGGCAGCGCTCGAGGACACCGAGCGCATCCTGGAGGCGCTCTCGGGCGCCGACATGATCTTCATCACCACGGGGATGGGCGGCGGCACCGGCACGGGCGCGGCGCCGATCATCGCCTCCCTGGCCGCCGAGCTCGGCTCGCTCACCGTGGCCGTGGTGACCAAGCCCTTCAACTTCGAAGGGAAGCGCCGCCGTGTGCAGGCCGAGCAGGGCATCCGGGCCCTGCGCGACACGGTGGACACGCTCATCACGATCCCCAACGAGCGCCTGCTCAACTTCGTGGAGCGGGCCACCTCGCTCGGCGAGGCCTTCAAGATCGCCGACGACATCCTCCGCCAGGCCGTGCAGGGCATCTCCGATCTCATCACCGTGCCGGGAGAGATCAACCTCGACTTCGCCGACGTGAAGACGATCATGCACGGCATGGGCATGGCCCTGATGGGGACGGGCGTCTCGACCGGCGAGCATCGGGCCGTGGAGGCGGCGCAGCGCGCCATCTCCTCACCGCTGCTCGAGGAGGCGTCGATCGAAGGAGCCAAGGGGGTCCTGATCAACGTCACCGGCGGTCCCGACATGACGCTGTTCGAGGTCCACGAGGCGGCCTCGATCATCCAGGAGGCGGCCGACGAGGAGGCCAACATCATCTTCGGCACGGTCATCGATCCGAAGATGAAGGACGAGGTGAAGGTGACGGTCATCGCCACAGGGTTCGACACGGCGACCAAGGGGCTTCTCAACAGCCGGGGCGAGCAGCTCTCCCCGGTGCGCCCCGCCGCCCCGCCGCAGCGGCCGGCCGGGCATCCGATGGCCCCGCGAAGGGAAGAGCCGGCGGCGGCGCCGCAACAGCAGGTGGGAGCGGAGGGAGAGATCTACGATCCACCCTTTTTTCGCAAGAACTTCACCCGTTCTGACGGTTCGGGTGGATTTGGCCCCATGGCGTCGAGCGATTTCGGCAATGACCTCGATATTCCGACGGTGATCCGCAACTTGAGCGACTGACGAGGAGGCCTCCGGGCCTCGAGGCCCGGAAGGTTCCCGTGGCGCACCCCTCATGTGCGCCTCACGGGTGCGGGGGAGAGGGACCCCGGACCACTGCTCCTCGGGGCACGGCCCAACGGGGCCGTGCCCCGATGCTTTGAGATTCACTCCCACTCGATGGTGCTGGGCGGCTTCGAGGAGATGTCGTAGACCACGCGGTTGATGCCGCGCACCTCGTTGACGATGCGGCGGGCCATGCGGTCGAGCACCTCGTGCGGCATCCGGTACCAGTCGGCGGTCATGAAGTCGGTCGTCGTCACGGCGCGGACGGCGAGGACGTTCTCGTACGTC
>DATLEX010000250.1:0-20329 GCA_035525045.1 Thermoanaerobaculia bacterium
GGGGCCACCACCATCGCCCTGGCCACCGGCAAGACGCCGGGGGCGGCGCTACGCGCCGAGAACCCCCGCCACCTCTTCGAGAGCGCCGCGGACCTGGAGGGGATCATGGCCGCCATCGAGGGGTAGATCCTCGGGGATCAGCGCCGGCGGGGAAGGCGGACCTGTCCGCCGACGCGCTGGTAGTCGATCCCGCCGCTCCCGTCGCGCTCCACGATGAAGTCGCCGCGAACATCCGAGACGGTGATGCTGCCCGAGCCGTCGGACTCGATGATGACGTCGCGCTGCACGTCGCGAATGTCGAGCGAACCGCTCCCGTCGGCGATCACCCGCACCGTTCCTCCTACGCGGGCGATCTCCACAGACCCGGAGCCGTCCGTGAGACGGATGTCGCCGCCGACGTCGCTGATGCGCATCGAGCCCGATCCATCCCGCACCTCGAGCGACCCCCGCACGCCGCGGATGACCAGCTCGCCCGACCCGTCCACCACATCGAGCGAGGCCACGTCGCTGATCTCCGCCTTCCCGCTCCCATCCTTCACCCGCACCGGCAGGTGGTTCGGCACGATCACCTCGAGATCGAGCTTCGCGTGGTGCCACCCGAACAGCACCATCTTCTCCGGAATGACCGCCTCCACCACCACCTCCGACCCCTCGCGGCGGGCCTCGATGCGCATCCGCCCGAGAAACTCCCGGTCCGACGCGCAGGCGGTGCCGCTGGCGGTGACGGCATTCACGTTCTCTCCCCTGACCAGCAGCGTGCCGGCCCGTCCGATCACGGCCACCGAGGTGGCGCCGTCGAGCGCGGCCGTCAGGCGGTGCGGAGCGGTGTGGTTGCAGTCGAGAAGGTCGGCCGCGGCGGCCGGAGCCAGCAGCAGTGCGGCCGCCGCGAGGGTGGTCAGCTTCATCAGGTCCTCCAACACTGCACGTACGCAGCGGGGCGGCGAAGGTTTTCGCGATCACGGTACAGCGGTGGCGGTTATCACATCGCCCCGCTCCCGGGCCGGGTGAGACTCCTCTCCGGAGGACCCCGAATGAAGAAGATCGCCATCATCACCGCAGCGTGCCTGCTCCTCGTACCGCTGGCGGCCTTTGCCGACGAGGCTCTGTACAAGGCGAAGTGCGTCTCCTGCCACGGCGCCGACGGAAAGAAGAGCCCGAAGGTCGACCTCACCAGCCCCGCGGTCCAGGAGAAAACCGACGCCGAGCTGGTCAAGTACCTGACGACCCATGCCGTTCACAAGTCGAGGGTGGCGACGAAGGACGCGGCGCAATCGATCGTCAAGTTCATCCGCACCCTGAAGAAGTAGCTACCAGCGCTGCGTCTCCCCTCCCGCCCGGATCCCTCCGCTCACGCTCGGGATGACGGGAGGCGCTAGGTGCGCTGCACGCCGGCGGTGGTGTAGACCTTCGCCTCGATGAAGACATCGACGAGGGAGGGATCGAGCAGCCCGTCGTTGACCTCCATCTTCAGGATGTCGAGGGCGCGGTCGGTGGAGACGGCGCGCTTGTAGGGACGGTCGTTCGCGGTGAGGGCGTCGTAGATGTCCGAGACGGTCATCATGCGCGACTGGATGGGGATCTCCGGGGCGCTCAGGTTGCGGGGATAGCCGCGGCCGTTCAGTTTCTCGTGATGGGCGTAGGCGATGGCCGGCACGGCCACCAGGTCCCTGGTCCAGGGGATCTTCTGCAGGAAGTTGAAGGTGTGGGTGACGTGGCTCTCGATCTCGCCCCGCTCGGAGGGATCGAGGTTGCCCTTGCGGATGGAAAGGATGCGCGCTTCCTCCGAGTCCAGCAGCAACCGGCGCTCGCCGCGCATGTCGTGGAAGTGCTTCGCTGCCAACTGTAGCAGGTACTGGAACTCGCCTTCCGGAAGGACGGTGGGCTCGTTGGACTGGGCGATGAAGGCGAAGTCCTTTCGCAGCCGCTCGATCTCCTCGGCCGCCTCCGCGTCGAGCCGGGCGCTGAACTCGTCGAATCCCTCGCGCCCATGGCGCAGCAGGTACTCGACCTTCCGCTTGCTGCTCTCGTTTTCGACGCACTTCATCACGAACTCGAAACGGGAGCGGATGGTGTCGAGCTGAAGCGGATAGAGCTTCTTCTGCTTGACCAGGACCTGCTCGCGCACGCCGACCTTGCCGAAGTCGTGCAGGAGCGAGGCGTAGCGGATCTCCCGGACCTGCTCGGCGGTGAAGTTGATGTGCCGGTAATGGCCCTGGTCCAGCCGGTCGATGACCGAGGCCAGCGCCACGGTCAGGTCGGCCACGCGGAACGAGTGACCGGAGGTGGTCGGATCGCGCTGCTCGATAGCCGTGACCGCCGCCGTGACGAAGCCCTCGAACAGCCGCTCGATCGACTCGTACAGCAGGTTGTTCTCCACGGCCACTGCGGCCTGCCCCGCCAGGGCCCGCATGATCTCGACCGTCTCGTGATCGAACGTGACCACATGGTCCGGAACCGTGGCCGCGGTCAGGCGTGAGGGAGCGCCCGGACGCTTGCGGTTGATGAGCTGCAGCACGCCGATGATGTCTCCGGCGTGATTGGTCATCGGCAGCACCAGCAGAGACTTCGTCAGGTAGCCGTTCTCCTCGTCGAAGGAGGTATTGATCGAGTATTCGGCATCCGCCGGGAGGCTGTAGGCGTCGTCGATGACCAGCGTCTCCCCCGTCATGGCCACGTATCCGGCCAGACTGCGACGGGTGATCGGGAGGACCTTTTCCTCGAAGGAGACGTCGATCGAGTCGTTCTGCGCCAGCTTCCAGCGGAGGACTTCCCCCTCCCCTTCGATCTCGTCGAGGAGATAGAGCGATCCGGCGTCGGCCCGGGCCAGCTCCCGCGCCTTGCTCAGGATCATGGTCAGCAGAACCGGATGGTCGCGCACGGTGGCCAGCGCGATGCCCACTTCGCTGACCTTCTGCAGCTCCTTGGTGCGCTCGCTCAACTGCCGCTCGAGCTGATCGGCGCGCATTTTCTGATAGAGGAACTGGTAGGCCCGCTTCACGCCGCTCAGCAGCACCGGGGTCGAAGGGCTCGCCGGAAGGGAGAGATAGACGTCGTCCTCGGTGAGCCACCGCGGCTGCTCCGGAAGACCCACCCCGACGATGGCGGTGTGACTGTCGACCGGCACCACTCCGCTGCCGGTGCCCTCGCAATCGACCAGGACCACCAGCAGACCCCCATCGCCGGAGACCGTCTGCCTGAAGGTGCTCAGGAGCCGGGGCGAGATCGACTCACGCGTGAGCGCTTCCACGTACTGGCCGATCGGAAACGTCTCCGAGTGCAGCAATGTCAGCGTCTGCATGTCTGCTCTGATCTGGCGGTGGGAGCCTGAGATTGCAACTGCCGGCGACGGCGCGTTCTTCCACGCGGGGACCCGTTCCGCATTCGATCGGCGCCGCTCCTTCGCCCCAATTATCGCAGACAACCGGGGTGGTGAGGTCCCGAGCCCTCCTCTGCTACGCTAACACTCGCATGCACAAGGTGATAGTCGCGGCCGGCCTGCTCCTGACCCTCGCCTGTGGCAAGCTCAATCCGATCACCGATCCGGGGGGGAGCGTGCCACCCGTCGACCCGACGGCAACCTTCACCCGGGTTCAGACCGAGATCTTCGCCCGGAATTGCACCGTTATCGGCTGCCACGATCTCCTCGGCAGGCAGCAAAATCTCATCCTGGTCCCGGGTCAGGCCTACGCGCATACCGTCGGCGTCCCCAGCGAGCAGATGCCAGCTCTGCGCCGCGTCCAGCCGGGCAACTTCGCCGACTCGTATCTCTACCGGAAGCTGACCGGCATCGGCATCACCGGAGAGCGCATGCCCTTCGGAGGGCCGTACCTGAACGCGTCCGAACTGGCGCTGGTCCGCGACTGGGTCCGGCGCGGAGCACCGAATGATTAGAAGCACGCTGCCCGCCGTGGCCATGCTCGTTCTCCTCGCCGGAACCCTGCGAGCCCAGGACCCCTACGCCCCCGTGGCCCCCTTCCCGCTGGGCGACGTCCTCCTCACGCTGCCGACCTCGCACATCCCCGCGCGAGGAACGTGGGAGGTCAAGTTCACCCATCGCTTCAACCAGCCGATCGACGAGGGCGAGTGGGTTCACAGCCTCTTCGGGCTCGACAGCGGTGCCAATGTGACCATGGGGCTCTCGTACGTACCGCGCGACGACGTCCAGCTCGCCGTGGCCCGGAGCAATGTGCTCGACACGATCGAGGCATCGGCGAAGTACGTCGTCGTCCAGCAGGCGCCGGCGATCCCGATCACGGTCACCCTCCGCGGAGGTGCCGCGTGGCGGACGGAACGGAACGTCGACGACCGATCCTCCTGGTTCGGGCAGGCCATCGTCTCGCGGCAGTTCGGCCGGCGCGTGGCTCTCTACGCGATGCCGACACTGGTGACCGGCGCGGGAAGAGCGGTCTCCGGAGAGGCCTCGGCTGCCCTCTTCCGCCATGCCTTCAACGTCCCGGTGGGCGTCTCGTTCATGATCCAGCCGGCAACGAGTCTGATCGCCGAGGTGATCCCGGTGAATCGCGACCTGCCGGGTTCCATCGACTCCGAGCTCAGTTGGGCCCTCGGCGTCAAGCGGGCCATCGGAGGCCACTACTTCGAGATCCTCCTGACGAACAACAACGCCACCACCGTGGATCAGTACGTCACGTCGACCTACCAGGGGGGGCCGCTCCGCCGCGGCGACATCCAGCTCGGGTTCAACATCGAGCGCCGGTTCGGACGCAACCGCCGACCGTAGCGCCCAGAACCTTCTCCCCGGCGGCAGGCCCCTCCGACATGGCTGCGCATTTGCAGACTAAAGGTTCATGCGCTGTCCCGAGTGCAAGGCGCCGAACGAACCAGGCTCTGCCGCGTGCTGCGGTTGCGGCCTGATCCTGTTGAATGCCGCCCCGAAGCGTCGCGCCGAGGACTACGCCGGACAAAAACGCCGGGTGGCGGACCGCGAGGTGCTCCCCTGTCCGTTCTGCAACGGCGAGATCGAAAGCAAGGCGATCCGCTGCCAGCACTGCTCGGAGATCATCAACGACGACTACTACCGGGAGCGCGCCCGGCGCGTCCGTGGCCGGGTGAACTACGCGAGCTGGGTAGCCTACCTGTTCGGCCTCGGCGCGCTGCTGGTGTTCCGCCCCGTCGGCATCGTCTCCATCGCCGCAGGCCTGATTCTCTCGATCGTCTACTACGCCATTCCCGTCGAGCCGCCGCCGAAGCCGCGGCAGACGCGGCGGGGGGCGCTCGGAAGGTTCATCCTGGGACAGCTCCGGCTGGAACGGGTGGGCATCCCCATTCCCACCCTGCGCAGCAAGAAGCTCATCTTCGTCGGAACACCGCTCGTGGCCGCGCTGATCGGCTACTCCGCGAACATCTTCCTGCTGCAGCGGCCGGTCGACCAGGTGCTGGCAGGCAACGACGCCTTCCGGGGCATGAAGGTCTCCGCGCACTACGAGTACTGGATTATCCCTGGCGTGATCGTCTACGACCTGAAGGAGCTGAGCTTCCGCCAGACACCGATCGACGTGCACACGGCGCTGCTCGAATTCGCCAGGACGATGCGGGACAAACGCTACCGCCGCGTCGACCTCTCCTATCGCGGAGCGAGGAAGTTGTCCATCGACGGCGAGTCCTTTTCGCGGCTCGGACACGAATACGAGAACCGGAACTTCGAATACGTCCTGTACCAGTTCCCCCGCCTCGCCGGCACGGATGCCGGAGAGGCGGGCACCGCCTTGTCCGATCGTGACGCGCTGCTGCGGTTCCATCGAGAGTGGTACGGCGACGATCCGATGACCAGGACCGTGGCCGGCGGGCTGTGACTCTCAGAGCCTGACTGACGAGGAAAAGCCGGGCGCGGGCTCGGGCGCGGGCTCGGGGGGAGGCCACCGCGGGTCTTTCCCGAGCCCGAGCCCGCGCCCGGTTGTTGACTCTCAAGTCCCCTCACAACAGCCCATCGCCCTCCAGCTCTCTGACCAGCGCGGCCGTATCGCGGAACTGGTAGGCCTTCATTCCCACCGCGCGCGCGGCGATCACGTTCTCGAT
Source organism: Thermoanaerobaculia bacterium (assembly GCA_035525045.1). Lineage (GTDB taxonomy): Bacteria > Acidobacteriota > Thermoanaerobaculia > Gp7-AA8 > Gp7-AA8 > DATLEX01. The sequence goes on from DATLEX010000250.1 coordinate 6,034, forward strand.
CAGGTCGTCGACCAGCACCGCCTGATCGGGCAGGGCGCCGACCACTTCCAGGGCGCGATGAAACATCTCCGGATCGGGCTTCGCCACGCGGAAGCGGTAGGAGAAGATGAAGCGGTCGTCCCGCTCGAACAGCGCCGAGTACTTTCGGGGGATCACCTCGGCGTGCACCTCGTTGGAGTTCGAGAGGAAGGCCACGCGATACCGGGCCCGGACGCGCTCGAGCACCTCCTCGATCCCCGGAATGGGCCCGTCGAAGAAGTCGCTCCACGCCTCCCGGAAGGTGCGCTGACCGGCGCGATATCCGACCCGCCCGCTGAGGAACTCGTAGAAGTCCCAGAAGGTCACGGCTCCTCGCTCCATGTCGCGATAGCCGCCGGCCTCCTCCAGGATGTCGAGCAGCTCGTCGCGGTCGACGTTCGAGTCGCGGCAGATGCTCTCGATGACACGCTCGTAGGCCAGCTTGATCACGGTGTTGCCGAGATCGAACAGAAACCAGGTCACCGCTTTCTCCTGCTGGCGGGCGTCGGTCACGATCACATCCTGAAGACGCCGAAGCGCGGCGTCTCGATGGGCGCGTTGCAGGCGGCGGACAGTCCCAGGCCGAGGTAGGTGCGCGTCTCGGCGGGATCGATCACGCCGTCATCCCACAGGCGCGCGGTGCTGTAGTACGGGCTTCCCTCGCTCTCGTACTTCTCCAGGACCGGCTCGGCGATGGCGCGCTCCTCCTCTCCGGAGAGCGTCTTCCCCTCGCGCGCCATCTGGTCGCGCTTGACGGTCGTGAGCACGCCGGCGGCCTGCTCGCCGCCCATCACCGAGATGCGCGCATTCGGCCACATCCAGAGGAACCGCGGCGCGTAGGCCCGGCCGCACATCCCGTAGTTCCCCGCCCCGAACGAGCCACCGATGATCACCGTGAACTTCGGCACCGTGGAGTTGGCCACCGCGTGCACCATCTTCGCGCCGTCCTTGGAGATGCCCCCCCGCTCGTACTGCTTCCCCACCATGAAGCCGGTGATGTTCTGGAGGAACACGAGCGGGATCCGCCGCTGGTTGCACAGCTCCATGAAATGCGTGGCCTTCAGGGCCGACTCGCTGAAGAGCACGCCGTTGCTGGCCAGAATCCCCACCTGGTAGCCGAAGACCCGGGCGAAGCCGGTCACGATCGTGGTCCCGTAGCGCTCCTTGAACTCCTGCAACCGCGAGCCGTCGACGATCCGGGCGATGACTTCTCGCACGTCGTACGGCCGCCGCACATCGCCGGGAATGACGCCGTACAGCTCCTTCGGGTCGTAGACGGGGGCCTCCGGTTCCACACGCGTCCGCGGCTCGCGCTTGTCGAGCCGCAGGTTCTCCACGATGTTGCGGACGATGGCCACGGCGTCGTAGTCGTCCTCCGCGAAATGGTCGGCCACGCCGCTGATCCGCGTGTGCACGTCCGCTCCCCCCAGCTCCTCGGCCGTCACCTCCTCCCCCGTCGCGGCCCGCACCAGCGGCGGCCCGCCCAGGAAGATCGTGCCGGTGCCCTTGACGATCACCGCCTCGTCGGACATGGCCGGCACGTACGCGCCGCCGGCCGTGCACGACCCCATGACCGCCGAGATCTGCGGGATCTCCCGTGCGGACATCACGGCCTGGTTGTAGAAGATGCGCCCGAAGTGCTCCCGGTCGGGGAAGACGTCGGCCTGCAGCGGCAGAAACGCCCCGCCGGAGTCGACCAGGTAGACGCACGGGAGATGGTTCTGCAGCGCGATCTCCTGCGCCCGAAGGTGCTTCTTCACCGTCATGGGGAGGTAGGTCCCTCCCTTGACCGTGGCGTCGTTGACGATGATCAGGCACTCCCGCTGCCGGATGCGGCCGATGCCGGTGATGATGCCCGCCGCGGGGGCCTCGTCGTCGTACATGCCGTTGGCGGCCAGCGGCGAGAGCTCGAGGAATGCGGTATCGGGATCGAGCAGGGCGGCCAGCCGCTCCCGTGGAGGGACCTTTCCCTGCTGGCGATGGCGGGCCAGATACTTCTCCCCGCCGCCCTGCCGGGCCACGGCGAGCCGCTGATTCAGCTCATCGACGAGGCCCTGTACCCGGTCGCGGTTGACCTTGAACTCGTCCGACGAAGTGTCGAGATGGGTCTGGAGCGGCTCCATGCCTCAACCGAAGTATAGATTGCCGAGGGTCATAGCCTCCGACGCATCAGACTTTGACGGCGCGGCGGATGGCGTCGACGGCGGTGGCGGTCGGCGTGCCCGGCAGGAAGATCTCACGGATGCCCAGGGCCTTGAGTTTGGGGATGTCCTGCTCGGGAATGATCCCGCCCGCGACCACCACGATGTCGCGCGCTCCCTGCTGCTCGAGCAGGCGCATGATCTCGGGGAACAGGACGTTGTGGGCGCCGGAGAGGATGGAGAGGCCGATGGCATCGACGTCCTCCTGCACGGCCGCGGAGACGATCTGCTCGGGCGTCTGGCGGAGGCCGGTGTAGATGACTTCCATCCCCGCGTCGCGCAGGGCGCGGGCGATGATCTTGGCGCCGCGGTCGTGGCCGTCGAGCCCGGGCTTGGCGATCAGGACGCGGATCTTCTTGTCGCTCATGACTGGTCCTCCGGCGGACGCCGTCCGTCGCGGAAGACCGACAGGATGACGATGTCGTGCCATTCTCCTTCGCGGTAGAAGTCGCGCGCCAGCTTTCCTTCCTGCACGAAGCCGCGCGACTGCAGCACGTGCCGGGCCCGCTCGTTGTAGTCGAAGATGTTGATGCGCAGCTTGTGGAGGTTCATCTCCTCGAAGGCGAACCTGACCAGGGTCTCGATGGCATCGCTGCCGAACCCGCGGTTCCACGCCGCCGGCTCACCGATGAAAAGTCCGAACCATGCCGTGCGCGATACCCAGTCGATGTCGTGGATGGAGGCATTGCCGATGTGGGTGCGGTCTTCCTTCCGCTCGATGGCGAAGTGCCGCTCCAGCGCGCCGGGCGTCATGGCCCGCTCCAGCCACTCCTCCTCGGTCGAGAAGGCGATGGGATACCGGCCCTTCAGCGTCCGGACGATGTTGGGATCGTTCATCCAGCGATAGCACCGCTCCGCGTCCTCGCGCTCGAAGGCGCGCAGGATCACGTGCTCGCCGGCGATCATGAATCGCCGCCGGGCATCCCTGGGTTCGGGGGCGAGGTCCCGCTCCGTACGCATTCGGCGGGGCATTATAGAGTTCCAGGGGGCGCTCGGAACCGCGAGACTCATCCCGGCAGTATTGTTGCTTTTCCACACGGGTGTGCACCTGGACGTCATGGGTCACCAGATTGGAAAGGGGGGTGATCTGCTCGTCCCCGACCTGCTGAACGCGCGGGAGATGCGGGATCGATGAATACTTCGAAGAAGCCTGACGCGCTCACCCCCGCCGCCCTGGCCGTCCACCGCCGGGCCGTCATCGTCGACGGGCATTGCGACACGCCCTACCGCCTGCACAGGCACAACCTGCACATCGACGAGCACGACACCGAGGCGCAGCTCGATCTCCGCACGCTCCAGCAGAGCGGCATCACCGCCATCTTCTTCGCCGCCTACGTCCCTCCCTTCTACGCCGGCCGCGGCGCGGCGGCCTTCGCCAACCGCCTGATCGAGCTGATCCACCGGGAGATCGGGCGGCGCAGCGACGCCCTCCGCTTCTGCGCGGACACGGAAGGAATCCGCCGGGTCAAGGCTGACGGCCTGACCGGAGTCCTGATCGGCGTCGAGGGGGGGCACGCTATCGAGGACTCGCTGGAGACCCTGCGCGACTTCCACGCCCGCGGCGCCCGCTACATGACCCTCACACACGTCAACACGAACAACTGGTGCGACTCCTCCGGCGACGCGGCCCGGCACGGGGGGTTGACCTCCTTCGGGCGCGATGTCGTCCGCACCATGAACGACATCGGAATGATTGTCGACGTCTCGCACATCTCCGACGCCGCCTTCCACCAGGTGCTGGAGACCACGCGCGTTCCCGTCGCCGCCACGCATTCCTCCTGCCGCGCCCTCTGCCGTCATCCGCGCAACCTGACCGATGACATGCTCCGCGAGCTTTCCGGGAACGGCGGCGTCTGCATGATCAACTTCTACTCCGCCTTCGTGAACGACGAGGTGGCCGAGGCCATCATCCAGGCTCAGAAACGACCCGGCCGCGGAACCGGCAACGGAACCGGCGGGACCGAAGAGATGCCTGACGACCGCACCGACTGGGCCTCCTACGTGGAGTGGTTCAGGGCCCTCGGCTGCCCGGCCGCACAGCTCGAAGACGTCGCCGACCACATCATCCATGCCGCGATGATCGCCGGCGTCGATCACGTCGGCATCGGCAGCGACTTCGACGGCGTCCCCGCCCTCCCGGAGGGGCTGCAGACCGCGGCATCTCTCCCCTTCCTGACCGCCCGCCTCCTCGACCGCGGCATGTCCGAGCCGGAGGTGGAAAAGGTCCTGGGCGGGAACTTCATGCGGGTGTTCGAGACCGCCGAGCGGGCGCGGAGGCAGCCTTTGGTAGACTCGAACGAGCATGCCCACTGAAGTCGAGGAGCTCCGCGATCTCGCCAGGAAGTACTGGGCCGGACAAACGATCGAGTGTCCGAAGCACCGCGGCGTGACCATGGCCGGGACCTTCATCCAGACCACCTTCGCCGACCATCTCGTCCTCACCTGCCCGCGGGGGAAGGAGACCGTCAGCATCCCGCAGCGCCCGCGGCAGATGGAGTTCTACTCCCAGCAGGTCGAGGGGATGGTCGAGAACCTGCAGAGGAGCGACGACATCCTCTGCTATCGCTGCCAGTCGAAGGTCGAAGTGAACGCGAAGGAGAACGCCGAGACCGGCTTCACCGACTACACCTTCACCTGTGTCCGATGCTTCTCGTACGGCAGTTGGAGCGGACATCCCGCCACTGCCAAGATCGGCTCGGCGCCGAACTCGGGCACGCGGAAGAAGAAGACAGGGTGAGCAGCCCTCAGGCGGTCCACGAACGGCGCCCTCACGTGGTGATCGTCGGAGGCGGCTTCGGCGGCCTCTACGCCGCGCGGGCTCTGCGCAGCGCGCCGGTGGAGATCACCCTCGTCGACAGTCACAACTACCACCTCTTCCAGCCTCTGCTCTACCAGGTGGCGACGGCAGGGCTGAACCCGAGCGACATCGCCGCGCCGATCCGCGGCATCCTCCGGCGGCAGAAGAACGTGCGGGTCATCCTCGGCACCGCCATGTCGGTCGACGCCCGGCGGAAGCGGGTTCAGCTCGCCGATGGCGAGATCCCCTACGATTACCTGGTGCTGGCCACCGGCGCCACGCACTCGTACTTCGGGCGGCCGGAGTGGAGGACCTTCGCGCCGGGGCTGAAGACCATCGACGACGCGCTCGAGATCCGGCGGAGGGTCCTCCTCGCGTTCGAAGCCGCCGAGCGGGAGGAAGACCCCGGCAAGCAAGCGGCCTGGCTGACGTTCGTGGTGGTCGGCGCCGGGCCGACCGGCGTCGAGCTTGCCGGCGCGCTCTCGGAGATCGCCCGCCAGACGATGGTCCGCGACTTCCGCCGCATCCGCCCCGAGAGCGCGCGCGTGCTGCTCATCGAGGGGAAGGACCGCGTCCTGCCGACCTATCCCCCCGACCTATCGGAGAAGGCCCGCCGCCAACTGGCCACTCTGCACGTGGAGGTGATCACCGGCTCGGTCGTCTCCGATCTCGACCGCGAGCAGGTCCGCATCGGGGAGCGGACGATTCCGGCCCGGACGATTCTCTGGGCCGCGGGCGTGCAGGCCTCGCCGCTGGCGCAATCCCTCGGCGTGCCGCTCGACCGCGCCGGCCGGGTGCTCGTCGAGCCCAACCTCACCATCCCCGGACAGACGGACATCTTCGTCATCGGAGACCTGGCGGCGGCGAAACAGCTCGACGGGAGCTTCGTTCCAGGGGTGGCGCCGGCGGCGATCCAGGAAGGTCGGCACGCCGCCCGCAACATCGAGCGCGCCGTCGAGGGACAGCCGCTGCGCCCTTTTCGCTATCGCGACAAGGGCTCGCTGGCCACGATCGGCCGCGCCCGCGGCGTGGCCGACTTCGGCAGGATCAAGCTCAGCGGATTCATCGCCTGGTTCGCCTGGCTGGCCATCCACATCTTCTTCCTGATCGGCTTCCGCAACCGCTTCCTGGTGATCACCGAGTGGGCGTGGGCCTACGTCACGTTCGAGCGCGGCGCGCGGCTGATCACCGGCCAGGTGGGGCCGCTGGTGAAGCGTTGAAGCGCGTCCCCGCCCCTCCGCCCGGCGATCGTCCGCTCAAGACGCTCGAGCGCGTGATCTCGAAAGCGGGGCTCGGCTCCCGGACCGAGGCGCGGCAGTGGGTCGCCGGGGGACGGGTCGAGGTGAACGGGCAGACCGTGAGGGACCCCGACACCTGGGTCGACCTCGAGCGCGACCGCGTCGCCTTCGACGGAAAGCCATTGCGGCAGAAGGAGCTCGTCTACGTGCTCCTCTACAAGCCCGCCGGCTATCTCACGACCTACGACGACCCGCGGGGGCGGCCGACAGTCTACGATCTCCTTCCCGACCGCGAGCACTATCTCTTTCCCCTCGGGCGGCTCGATCTCGATACCAGCGGACTCCTGATCCTGACCAACGACACGCAGTTCGCCGAGCGGGTGACGAATCCCGATTTCAAGGTTCCCAAGACCTACCTAGTCAAGGCCTCCCGGTATCTCACCGATGAGGATCTCGATCGCCTGCGCCACGGCGTCGAGCTGCGCGACGGCATGAGCAAACCGGCGGCCGTGACCCGGGTCCGCGAAGAGGAGGGGGAGACCGTCTTCGAGATCACCCTCACCGAGGGGCGCAACCGGCAGGTTCGCCGGATGGTGGAAACGCTCGGCGCGACCGTGCTCGAGCTCGTCCGCGTCGCCATCGGGGAGGTCGGCATCGGCGAGCTGCAGCTCGGAAAGACGAGGGAGTTGAGCGCTGCAGAGGTTCGGATGTTGAGTGACGTCGCTCGTTAACTCGCCGCGATCTCGTCCACCACCGGCCACACCGCCGCGCGCCACCCCTCATCCATGAGAAGACCGGCGGCGGCGAGATAGAGAGCGATGTCCTTCCGGTCGTACTGCGGCTCCAGCTCGCCGGCGGCGGCGCGGACCTGCTCCGGCGTCGGGCGGGGGTAGTCTTCGGCCTCGATCGAGCCATTCTGGTGCTGGATGCCCCACCGGTCGAGAAAGGCCGCCATCATCGCGTTCTTCTCGTGCGTGTGGTACTGCATGAGCGCGATCTCCAGGAACTGATCGAAGTCGGGGTCGCCGATGCGCGAGGCCAGCAGATCGGCCTTCTTTTCGACAGGCAACTTGCGCAGCGTGGCGTCGCGGAAGTGGAGCGCCTGGGCGAGCTGCGCCGTGACCAGCAGCTTCGACGAGGGCTCGGCGTGACGCCAGAACGCGATGAGGATCCGGCGGCGCAGCCCGGGATCGGCGAGCTCCTTCATGATGCGGCGCGCGGTCCACATGAGGAGCGGAATCTTCGCACGAAAAGAAACGAGCCGAAGCGGCTCACTCACGGCCGGCGCGGGTCGGGAACCCGCGGGCGACCCATTCGTCGAAGCCCCCCTTCAGGGCGAAGACCTGCCGCACTCCTCCCCTGGCCAGGATCATGGCCGCCTGGCCGCTCGACTCCTCGGCCGGGCAACTGCAGTACGTCACGATCGGCTTCCCCTTCGGCAGATGCGGGATCTCTCCCTCGATCAACGGCACGGGAATCTGCAGCGACCCCGGGATGTGCGAGGCCAGATACGCCGCCGCCGTCCGGACATCGATGACGGTGACTTCATTCCCCTCGAGCATCGCTTTCAGCTCGTCGATCGAGACCGTCTCGAACGTCAGGCCATGGGCGGCGTGGTCATGAGCGGCGTCCGCCCCACCCGGGATGAAGATCCAGAGGATCAGAAAGCCGACCAGCGCGCCGGCCAGGCCGCCCAGGACGTACATCGAGGATGCGCTGCGCGGAGCCGGCGCCGGCGATGGGGCGTGGAAACGCGGTTTCTTGCTCATGGAGTGATGTTGTAACCGACCGGCGCTCACCCGCGCGTGATCACCGCGAACATATCCGTGTGTCGAATGTCACAAATGGCCTCCCGGCTCACAGCCTCTTCCTCATCTGCCAGAGCAGATGCGAGATGTACGAGCGGCGCGACTCCCCGGTCGTGACGATGAGGAGCTTGGTGATCTTCAGCTCCAGCGGGTCGGTGTAGAGGAGGATCAGCATCTCCTGGACGAAGCTCGTGCCGAGGGTGACGTCGTTGTCGGTTCCGACGCCGAGGCGGAGGCCCTTCTTCTCCCACCACGAAAAGGGATGGTCGCTGTACTCGCTCAGCGCGCCGGTCAGCTTCTTGTTCGACGAGGGGAGGGAGACGAGGGTCAGCCGCTTGTCGATCATCCGGTTCAGCACGTCGTGCTGGTAATGCTCGACCTCGCTGGCGTGATGGAACTTCGTCTTCGTGGCCAGCATCACCTCCTGCTCGCCGAGAGGCTGGCCGTGGAGCAGCTTGTCGCGAATCTCCTCCCGCCCGCTCCAGTCCATGTCCATCAGCTCGGAGTACTCGCGTGAACCGGCGCGCATCGGCTCGCCGGCGCGGTTGCTCCGCAGCACGCGCTGCAGGAGGCTGTGGAAGTAGAGGTTCGGATTGATTCCCAGGCTGAGGCCGTGCTCGACGGCCTCCACGTGCCAGATGTTCATGGCGTTGTCCACGGCCTGGATTCCCTGCCGCAGCGTGTGCCACGTCTCGCCGTGATGGCTGCGCGTCCGGAAGCCGTGGGCCTGGAGCTTCCGGATCCCGACGCGCATCTCCTGGAAATGCGCCTTCCGGTAGAACCCTCGCTCGTCCCCGACGGTGTCGATCTCCGTCACCACGTCGCGCAGCTCGGGGAAGCGCTCCAGGATCCCGATGATCTGGCTGACCTGGTCATCAAAGCTGGCCCGCCTGGAGGGGTATCGCCCGGCGTCGAAGAACCCCGGCTCCTTGCGGAAGCTGGGGGAGAGGATGAAGCGGAAGGCCGGCATCTCCTGCTGAAAGGCGCGAAAGCCCTCGTACAGGCCGAGGATCACGTCGGCGGGTTCGAGGGCCTCCAGGCCGGGGATTTGCTCGGCGGGATCGGTCGTCTCCCGGAAGAGCGTGAACTTGAGGCGGATGGCGCCGACGTTCCCGCTGCGATAGAGACGGCTGGCCATGTGGTACGCCGCGTCGCGATGGGCCTCGCGGCTGGTGAGGATCAGCTTGGGGAGATAGAGGATCTTCAGGTAGCGGTCGAAACGCTCCTCGTCGCCGAGCCGGATGAGGCGGTCGACGTCGGCGGCGCCGCGGATCGGCAGACTCGCGGGCCCGTAGACCGCGGCGATTCTCGATGCGTACACCTCCCCGCGAGGTCCGTCGAGCAGCGCCGCCAGGCGGGGGTAGACGAAGTCGGCGGCGAGCGAGCCGGTCAGATGCGTGTGCTCCTCGCGAAACGGAATCGGGAAGGCCCGGAAGAGCGCCGCCAGCGCCTGGGATACGGGATGATCGAACAGCAGCTCGATGGGCGCCCCGCCGAGCCGGAAACGCCCGAGCAGCTCGTGGAAGGCGCCGATCAGGTGCGCCAGCTCGGGCTGCTCGTCGAGCTCCGGCGACTTCCGTGCGAGCACCAGGGTGTCTTCCAGCGCCAGCCCATTCGTCTCGCTGATCAGTTGTGTGAAGAAGCGGGTGAGGGGCGCCACCGCCGGTGATTCCATGCCAGGGGCATGCTATCGTCGATCGTGCCATGCGCGCAGACCTGAGGCGATTCGTCGTTCTCACCCTCGCAGCGCTGTTCACGGCCACTGGCCTGCTCGCCCGCGATCCGCTCGTCGTTGGCTCTGCGGCCGCCGGCGCCGGCCAGAAGGTGTCCGGCTGGATCGATGTGCCGCGTGGAACCGACGAGGGCACGAAGATCCCCGTTACGGTCGCGCACGGAGCGAAGGGCGGACCCGTGCTCGCGCTCATCGCAGGCACCCACGGTTATGAATACACGGCCATCCTGGCCCTGCATCGAGTCGCGGCTGCTCTCCACCCCGCGCGCATGAGCGGCTCCGTCATCCTCGTACACATGGCCAATCCGACGACGTTTTACGGCCGGCGCGTGTACTACGGCCCCGACGGAAAGAATCTGAACCGGATGTATCCCGGAGACCGGAGCGGGACGATCAGCGAGCGCATCGCTCACGCGATCACCACGCACGTCATCGACCAGTCGACGCACGTGATCGACATGCACTGCGGAGACGGCAACGAATCGCTCCGGCCCTACAGCTACTGGATGCCCATCGGTGACGAGAAGGTGGACGGGCCGGCGCGCGACATGGTCCTGGCGTACGGTCTCGATCACATCGTGATCGACCGGACGCCTCCTGCAGATCCGAAGAAACCGCTCTACACATCGACCACGGCGATGGTGCGCGGCAAACCGGCCATCACGACCGAGTCGGGAGCCATGGGCCTCACCGACGAAGCATCGATCGAGGCACACGTGGCGGGCGCACTGAGCGTCGTCGACCATCTCCAGATCATGGATGCCCCATCGGTTCGGGTGACACACCCAGTCTGGTACGAGAAGACCGAGGTCCTTCGCGCTCCCGTGACAGGCATCTGGCGCCCCGCGGTCGACCGGATGCACACGGTGGCGAAAGGCGCGCTGGTCGGTCGCATTCTCGACCCGTTCGCAAACGTCCTCCGCGAGATCCGCGCCCCGTTCGCCGGCGAGATCCTCTACGTTCTGGGAACTCCGCCGGTCACCGCGGGCGAGCCGCTGGCGATGGTCGCCGCTCCGGCGCTCGAAGATCGGCCGTGATGAGCGTTCTCATGCGGCCGGCGCGCGATCACCGGAAAGCGATCTGAACGCCGAGGCCGGCGGCCGCATGCCTCGCGCATGCTATCGTCGATCGAGCCATGCGCGCCGTTCTCCTCCTTCTCGCGTTCGTCACCGTCGCCCTTCCCGCCGAATCCCGCCGCCGCGCCGCCGGCCGCGGCCCTGCGCTGGTGACCATCCAGGACGACTTCCGCAACGGTCAGCTCGGATGGGTGGCCGACTTCGCCGATTACTCCCCCGCCAGCGCTCCGACCATGGAGCTCGACGCCGGCATGCGCCCGCTGCCACCCGAGCTCGGCACGCCCGGAACCGGCTTCTTCCTGACCGGGCACAACCGCTCGGACGATCTCTTCATGTTCCTGGCGAAGAAGCTCACCCAGGCGGACGGAATCCTCCCCCGACAGGCCTACGAGCTCACGTTCCGGATCGTGCTGGCCTCCAACGCCGGCAGCCACTGCATCGGGGCCGGCGGCGCCCCGGGCGAGAGCGTCTACCTGAAGGCGGGAGCCACCGGGACCGAGCCGCAGGTCTCCCTCGATGACTCGAATCATTACCAGGTCAACTTCGACAAGGCCAACCAGTCGCAGAGCGGCATGGAAGTGAGCGTGGCCGGAGACATCGCCAACGGCACCTCCGACTGTAGCGGCGACGCGCCGTTCGTCTCGATCGAGCGCACGCACCGGCATGCCCAGCCGGTCACCTCCAGCCCCTTCGGCGAGATCTGGCTGATCGTCGGAACCGATTCGGGATTCGAGGGGAAGACGACCCTCTACTACCAGGAAGTCGAGGCGGCGCTCACGCCACGGTGAGGCTACTCATCGCCGGTCTTCACGACCGCGGTCCAGTCCCCGTACGGGTCGCGCGTGAGCTCGACCTGCCACGGCTGGCAGCAGACCGGGCAGTCCTGTACGTAGGACTGCCGGCTCCAGCCGCTCTCCTCGACGTCCAGCTCGGCCGCTTCGCCGCAGTAGGGGCAGCGGACGGGGATCGAGTCATCCACGAGCGTGATTGTGTCATCCTGAGCGGCGCATGAGCAGACTGACCCTCCTTCTGATCGCCGTCCTCCTCGCCGCTCCGCCTGCCGCCGCAACGTTCTCGATCGCCGCGGTCGACCCCGTCACCGGGGAGGCGGCCGTCGCCGTGACCACCCGCGTTCCGTTCGTCGGGCGTGCCGTGCCGTGGGTGCGCGCCGGCGTCGGCGCCGTCGCCACCCAGTCGTGGACCGTGGTGGAGTACGGCGTCAGGGGTCTCGATCTCCTCGAGGCCGGCGTGGCGCCGGGCGAGGCCATCGACCGGCTCCTGGCCGACGACGAGGGGCGGGAGCGCCGGCAGCTCGGCATCATCGACATGAAGGGCCGCGCCGCTGCGTTCACCGGGAAGGAGAATGGGGAGTGGGCCGGGAGCCGGCAGGGAAAGAACTACACCGTTCAGGGCAACATCCTGGTCGGCCCGGAGGTGCTCGACGCGGTGACGGCGCATCTCGACTCGACCGAAGGGTCGGCGATGCCGCTCGCCGAGCGCCTCATCCTCGCGCTCGGGGCAGGACAGCAGAAGGGAGGCGACAAACGATGGGGCAACCTCCAGAGCGCCGCCATCCGCGTCGCGGACCCGAACGATCCCGGGCGGGGCGGCGACCAGATCTCGCTGTCGATCGACGTCGGCGAGCACGACGATCCCATCGCCGAGTTGAAGCGGATCTACTACCGCACCTCGCGGCGCCTCGGATACCGCGCCTTCTCGGAAGTCCGCGGCGCCGACGTCGTGGAGCTGAAGCGGATGCTGCACGCGCTCGGCTACTGGCGGGCGGACCTGAAGGAGTTCCCGCCCGCGCCGCGGTTCACCGCCGACCGGGAGCTGATGCGGCGGGACCCGAAGGGATATCAGGAGCAGATCGACCTCTGGCGAAAGGCGGCGCGGGCCTACGAGGAGAAGTTCGCCGTCTACGATTCCGAGGCGCAGGAGGCCGTCGACCGCTTCCGGAAGGAGCACGGCCTCGCGTTCGAAGGGAACCCGAAGGGCCTGGTGGACGAGCGTCTGGTCGCGGCGCTGCGCGGGAAGTATTACGCCCGCAAGCAGGCGCTCCCATAGGATGGGTGCGACAGTCCTCCGACGCTCGTGAGAAGACGGACCGCAGGTCTCCTGTTCGCCTCCGTGCTCGCGGCACACGACCTGGCGGCGCAGCCGCCGGAGGGGGTGACGCTGCCGGGCACCGAGCTCCGGCGGATCACCTCCGAGCACAACGGCGTCGACTACAAGATCTACGTCGCGCTTCCGAACGGCTACGCAGCGGGAGAGCGGCGGTACGGCGTCGTCTACACGCTCGACGCCGACTACTCCTTCGCCATCGCCCGGAACGTCATCGAGCACCTCAGCGATCGCAATCACCTCGAACCTCTGATCGTCGTGAGCATCGCCTACGAAGCTCCGTCGCGGTACCGGCTCGACCGGACGCGGGACTACACGCCGACGCACACCCTGGAAGGCGGCTACGGACCGGAGATGCAGAAGCACTCCGGAGGCGGGCCGAAGTTCCGCGACTTCCTGATCGAGGAGCTGGTCCCGTTCATCGACCGGACGTACAGGACCGACAGCGGCAAGCGCGCCCTGGCCGGCCATTCCTACGGAGGCCTGTTCACGACCTGGGTGATGCTCACGACCGGCTCGACGTCCTTCAACCGCTTCATCATCGTCAGCCCGTCGCTGTGGTACGACGACGGAATGATCTTCGAGGTGATGAAGAACGCTCAGCCGGCGGGACGCGTGTATCTCGCCGCCGGGGCGCTGGAAAACCCGGTCATGGCCGCTGGCGTGCGCCGGCTGGCGGGGGAGCTGCGGAAGCCCGCCCGTGCCGGGCTGGCCATCCGCCACGAGATCCTCGAAGGCGAGACGCACAACTCCATCTTCCCGGCGGCCTTCTCGCGAGGTCTGCGGTGGGCGTTTGGGGGACGATGACGCCGCACCGTCCAATCCTTCTGCTCTCCATTCTGATGACCTGCTGTACGCCGGCGCCTGCGCCCGTGGCCGGTCCACCCCTCCCGCCGGACGTTCTCGGGGCCACGGACCCGAAGGCGAAGATCGTGATGGTCGGAGTCTTTCATTTCGCGAGCCCCGGTCTGGACGCCTACAAGCCGGTCCACACCTTCGACGTGATGTCGTCCGACCGGCAGACGGAGATCGAGGAAGTGGCCGCTCTCCTGGCGCGGTTTCAGCCAACGAAGATCGCCGTCGAATTCCGGCCGGAGCGGCAGGCGCGGATGGACGAGTTGTACGCGGAGTATCTCCGCGGCGAGTACGAGCTGGGGACGAACGAGGTGTACCAGCTCGGATTCCGCCTGGCCAGGATGATGGGACACCCGCGCGTCCACCTCGTCGACGCGCCGGCCCGCCACTACTTCACCGAGGAAGAGTACTCGGAGAAGCTCGCCTGGCTGGAGAAGAGCGGAGCGG
>DATLEX010000281.1:0-7177 GCA_035525045.1 Thermoanaerobaculia bacterium
TCGGAAAGCGCGCCGAAGACGATGAAGAACGGCGTGCCGAGCGCCAGCGCCACCGCCACCACGATGTTGGCGACGACGAAGTCGACCTTCAGCACGTTCTGCAGGAAGAAGAGCGCGTAGAACTGCCCCGTGTACCAGACCACCGCCTGTCCCGCCGCCGCACCGAAGAGCACCAGCAAGATGATCTTCCAGTTGCGCCTGCTGCCGAAGCTGTCGCGGAGCGGTGCCTTCGACGCCTTCCCCGCCGCCTTGAGCTGCGTGAAGAGCGGCGACTCCTTCAGCTTCAGCCGGATGTAGAGCGACATCCCCACCAGGGCAATCGAGAGGAGGAAGGGGATGCGCCAGCCCCACGAGCGGAAGGCCGCGTCGCTCATCGACAGCCGCACCGCCAGGATCACCCCCAGCGAGACGAAGAGCCCGAGGGTGGCCGTGGTCTGGATGAAGCTGGTGTAGAAGCCGCGGCGGTTGTCGGGGACGTGCTCGGCGACATACACCGCGGCGCCGCCGTACTCGCCGCCGAGGGCCAGCCCCTGCAGCAGCCGGAGCACGACCAGGATGAGCGGCGCGGCGAAGCCGATCGTCTCGTAGGTCGGGAGCAGGCCGATGATGAACGTGGCGCCGCCCATAATCAGCAGGGTGAGGAGGAAGGCGTACTTCCGCCCGACCAGGTCGCCGATGCGTCCGAAGACGATGGCCCCGAACGGCCGCACGGCGAAGCCGGTGGCGAAGGTGGCCAGGGTGAGGAGGAAGCCGGCGGTGGGGTTCTCCGTCGGAAAGAAGAGCCCGGCCATGATCGCGGCCAGGCTCCCGAAGATGTAGAAGTCGTACCACTCGATCATCGTGCCGGCGGCCGAGGCGCCGATCACTTTCCAGACCGGATATTCAGCACGTGAGTTGTTGCTCATCCGGGGGGCATTCTAAGGGGTCAGGCGAGGATGATCTGCGGCACCTTCGTGAAATGCTCATCGAGCGTGAGGAGACGGAGCCCGTGCTGCATGGCGGAGGCTGCGATCCAGACATCGTTCGTCGGGATCGGCGTTCCGCCGGCGCGGAGTGCAGCGAAGATGACGGCGTAGCGTTCGGCGGTTTCCTCATCGACATCGAGGAGAGTGACGCGCGGCGAATCGAGAAACCGGGCCAGCTCTCCGCGGTTCTGCTGCTGCCGCGTCCCGCTGAGAAAACCGGCGAGCATCTCGCCCAGCGCGGTCGCGCTGAGGTAGATCTCGTCCGCATGCCGGAGTGCCTCGACAGTCTCGGCATGGCCCCGCATGAACGCCACGTACGCGGACGTATCGAGGAGCAGACGGTTCACCGCCAGAGGTCCTCGTCGATGCGGCGGATCATCCTCAGCGTTCGTTCGAAGTCCCGCGCCTTCCGAGCGCTCCACGATCCTGCCAGGTCGTCGAGATCGGTGTATGTCGTTTTCTCTTTTCCCGGCGCGACCCCGACACGCTCCACAAGGAGCTCGATCACCGCCTTGTTGGTGCTGATCCGCTTCTGCCGGGCTTTGGCGCGGATCGCGCGCTCCACTTCCGGCGGAATGTTCCGCAGGGTGATGGCTTTCATGCATCATAATA
This sequence comes from Thermoanaerobaculia bacterium, assembly GCA_035525045.1. Lineage (GTDB taxonomy): Bacteria > Acidobacteriota > Thermoanaerobaculia > Gp7-AA8 > Gp7-AA8 > DATLEX01. The sequence continues at coordinate 1,578 of DATLEX010000281.1, forward strand.
TGCAGCGCTAAGATGCAGAAGTCAAAGCATCTTCCAGGCGCGGCTGCGGGCCTGGACAGCCCCCTGAAACAAATCGGGCCCCGGGAGCGGTTCCGGTGGCCATGCGGAACCGTGTCATCCTCTATGCAGCGATCGTGGCGGCGGCACTCCTGGCCTTCCTGATGGTGCCGCGCAGCAAAGGAGTCTCGATGGACCAGCAGCACGCCAAGCCGGCGGAGGCGGAGCTCAAAAAACGCCTCACGAAAATCCAGTATGAAGTGACCCAGAACGACGGCACCGAGCCGGCGTTCCGCAACGAGTACTGGAACAACAAGGAGCCGGGCATCTACGTCGACATCGTCTCCGGCGAGCCGCTCTTCTCCTCGCTCGACAAGTACGACTCCGGCACCGGCTGGCCGAGCTTCACCCGCCCCCTCGAGCCGAAGAACATCGTCACGAAGTCCGACCGGAAGTTCTTCATGGTCCGCACCGAGGTGCGCTCCAAGAACGCCAGCTCCCACCTGGGGCACGTCTTCGAGGACGGCCCGGCGCCCACCGGCCTCCGCTACTGCATGAACTCGGCGGCCATGCGGTTCATCCCCGCCGATCGCCTCGAGGCCGAGGGCTACGGGCAGTACGCCCACCTCTTCCAGATGGAGGGGAAGTCGCCCGCCGCGGCCACGAAGCAGAAGGCGACGCTCGCCGGCGGTTGCTTCTGGGGGATGGAAGACCTGATCCGGAAACAGCCGGGGGTGATCGACACCATCGTCGGCTACACCGGGGGGAAGGTCCGGAACGCGACCTACAAGAATCACGAGGGGCACGCCGAGGCGATCGAGATCGTCTTCGACCCGTCGAAGACCTCCTACGAGCAGATCCTCGAGCTCTTCTTCAGCATCCACGACCCCACCACGCTCAACCGGCAGGGGAACGACGTCGGCACCTCGTACCGGTCGGCGATCTTCTACCACGACGAGGAGCAGCGCCGGATCGCCGAGCGGGTCAAGCAGAAGGTGGAGGCCTCGGTGAAGTGGAAGCGTCCCGTGGTCACCGAGATCACCAGGGCCGGCGAGTTCTGGGAGGCGGAGGACTACCACCAGGACTACCTGGTGAAGAACCCCGGCGGGTATACCTGCCATTACGATCGCGGGTTCAAGTTCTGAGGGAAGTGGGTGTCATCCTGAGCCGCGAAGACGGCGAAGGACCCCCTGCCGTCAGCGCGGTTGGCCGCAAGGAGGTCCTTCGCCGCGCTGCGCCGGCTCAGGATGACACGATCACGCCCAGATCTGCACATCCCTGCTGAGCGTGACGTCCATCGGGGGGAGGGCGGCGAGGCGCTCGCGCTCGCGGGCGCGCATGGCGCGGTAGGAGGAGGTCATCACGTCGGCGATGGCCTGGCGGTCGAGAGGGGCGACGGCGCGAATCCTCTCCTGGCGCAGCAGGGTGAACTCTCCCTCCAGGGCGCGGATTGCCGGCCCGGTGCGATCGACGCGCGTTCCTTCTCCGAGGATGGCCTCGCGCAGCTCGATCAGATCGTCCGGGCCGGCGACGGCGATCAGGAGCATGCCATCGGAGCGGAGCAGGCGGCGGAACTCCGCCGCGTTCATCCGGGCGGTGATCGAAGTGATGAGGGCGAAGGAGCCGTCGGCGTAGGGGAGGAAACGGTCGGCGTTGGCCACCACGAACGAGCAGGCGCGAAACGTCCGCGATGCGAGATCGATGGCCGGCGTGGAGATGTCGGCCCCGTGCGCCTCGCCGCCGCGGCGGCGGCGGAAGGCGTCGAGATGATGCCCCTCGCCGCATCCGGCATCGAGGATCGGGCCGGCGGGTGCCTCGGCCGCCAGGCCGGCCAGCCGTGAGACGAGCGGCTCGGCGTAGCCTCCATCGAGAAACCGGCGTCGCGCGAGGACGGCCTCCTTCGAGTCTCCCGGATGCCGCGAGCGCCGGTCCTGCGGCTGGAGGAGGTTGACGTACCCGCTGCGGGCGGTGTCGAAGGAATGCGAGCGGGCGCAGACCAGGCCGCGCTCGAGGCGCCGGAGCGGCAAGCCGCACCCGCGGACGGTGCAGAGGAGCACGACGCGGTCACCGTCGGCAGTGTCGGCAGTCATGGCTGCGCCGGGCCAACGGCGTAGGGTTGCATGTGGGAGGATCCCATGTGTGGCATAGGTCACTGCCGCACGATCCGGAACCGGGCCACCTCGGTCTCGAAGCTCTTGCCGCTGCGGACCAGGCTCTGCACGGTCTCGTTGAACTCGCGGGCGATCTGGTCGTTCTGCTGGGCGATGGAAAGCATGACCCGGGAGGCGTCGGCGATGCGGTCGGTCTCCTGTAGCTGCCGTTCGAGGAGGTCGCGCATGGCGCGTGACTCGTCTGCGATCCGCTCCAGCGCCGCGGCGATGCCGCGGCCGGCCGAGGACTGATCGTCGGTGGCGCTCTTCACCTGCGCGGCGATGTCGCGGATGCGCTCCGACTCCTGGGCCAGCAGCTCCGTGCCGCGGGCCTGCTCGCGCATGGCGCGGTCGATTCCGGCGATGTGATCGGACATCCGCGAGGTCACCTCGTGCAGGTGGCGGCTGGCCTCTGACTGCTCCTCGAGGGCCTGGGAGATCCGGGTGGCCATCTCGTGCGAGCGATTGGCGCTGGCGACGATCTTCTCCAGCGAGGACGAGGCCTCGCCGGCGAGGGCGACGTTCTCCCGGACGCGCACCACTCCCTCGTGGATCTTGGCCACGGCCTGCCGCGAGTTCTCCCGTACGGCCTTGATGACCTGGCTGATCTCCTTCGTCGAGCCGCGGGTCCGCTCGGCCAGCTCCCGGATCTCGTCGGCGACGACGCTGAACCCCAGCCCATGCTCGCCGGCCTGCGCGGCGATGATGGCGGCATTGAGCGCGAGCAGGTTCGTCCGTCCGGTCACCTCCTCGATGACGCTGAGCATCTGTCCGATGCTGCCGACGCTCCGCTGCAGGTTCTCGATCACCTCGGCCGTGCTCTCGGTCAGATCCTGGCTGGCGTTGATCCCCTCCACCGCCCGCCCCACCGCCTTCCCCCCCGCCTCGGCATCCTCGCGGACCTGCCGGGAGATCTCCGCGGTGGTCTCCGAGCCGGCCCGCAGCTCGCCGGCCATCGAGTCGAGCTCGGAGACGAACGAGAGCACCTCCTCTCCGATCCCGCTCAGCACGCCGGTGCGTCCCGAGATCTCGTTCATCGAGGCGTGCATCTCCGTGGTGGAGGAGGAGGTCTTCTCCACCGACTGGAAGAGGGTGTCCATGCTGCGCGCGATCTGCTCGGCAGAGGCCTGGAGCTCGAGGGCGCGCATCGACGAGTCCTCGGTGAGGGAGTGGACGCCGCCGGCGGCCTCCAGCACCGCGCCGATGCCGCCGCGGACGTTCTCCACGGAGGCCGTGGAGCGCTCGGTGAGCTCGGCCTGGCTGCGGGAGCGGTCGAGCAGCGACTCGGTGCCGCCGGTGATCACCCGCACGCCGCTGGCGATGGTCGATCCGCTTCCGCCGATCCGGCCGAGCAGCCCGCGGAGGTTGGCCCGCGTCTCGCCGAAGCTGCTGGCCAGCTCTCCCACCTCGTCGTCGGAGAAGACCTGCCGCGCGGAGACGAAGTTGCCGGCGGCCATCTCCCGGGCCATGGCCCGAAGCTGTCGGAGCGGCGTGGTGACGTCGCGCGCGAGCAGGAGCGTGGCCAGCGTGAAGAATGCCGTGGTGAAGAGGGCGACCAGCAGCGTATAGAACGTGATCTGGCGGGGGATGTTCCGGTACGGCTCCCACGGAACGGAGAGGACGAGGATGGAGCCGTCGCGCAGCTCCGCGAAGCGCCCCACGTGCGGGCCGAGGTAGGCGGAGCTGTCGCCGGTGCGAATGCGGCGGATGGCGGCGACCTCGGCCGGCTCGAGCGGGTCGCGCGTGGAGAGGACGGCGCCGCTCTTCCGGATCACGCTGAGCGAGTAGCCCGGCGGGAGCTGCGAGACCATCGCGTCGAGGGTCGCAGCGTCGACGCTGGCCAGGATGCCGGCGCTCTGGTGAAGGCGCTGGAAGCGTTCGGAGGCGGAGTCGATGGCCAGTTCCTCGAGCGCCGACGACACCTTCGAGGAGACGAGAAGGACCAGCGCCGCCGACGAGACGATGAACGAGCCGATGAAGACGATGGCGATCTTCCTCCCCAGCGACCGCTCCCGCCCCGTATACGCCGCGGGCGTTTCCAGCGACGCGAGGTAGCCGACCAGTTGCCGCTTCCCGGCCGCGTAGGCCCAGACCACGGCCGGGAAGGCGGTGATGAGCGCTGCGGTCAGGAAATAGCTGAGGCCGAGCAGCGAGGGGTGAAAGAGACCGGTGCCCGCGAGGGCGAAAACCGCGCCGGCCACCGCCCAGTAGGCGAGGGCCGTGGAGGCGGTGCGGCGCAGGCATTCCGATGCCGCCGCCGAGAGCTCTTCGCTGCCGCGGCCGGCGCCCTGCTCGACGGCCGCCGCCGCCGGACGGATCCGGACGACGAACATCACCGCGCCGGCGGCGTAGAGGCCGAGGAGCAGGAGGGAGAGGACCGCGATCCGGAAGGGCGAGAGCTGCACCACCTCCAGGACGAAAAGGAGTGTCAGCGGCGCCGATACGAGCGCCGGCGGGGCGAGCAGCCACAGCAGGTATGTGCGCGCGAAGGCCATCGGAGGCGTGGATCGATTATCGCACCGCGTGCAGGGCGCCGGATCTCATAGAGTATGACGCGGCAGTGAGAGTGACCACCATCAGCATCGTCGTCCTGGGCCTGTTGATCGGCGCGGCCGCCGGGCTCGGCGCGTACACCTTCGTCTACGCCAAGGGGTACTCGTACCTGACGAATGACCCCGCCGCCTGCGCGAACTGTCACGTGATGAACGACTACTACGCCGGCTGGGTGAAGGGGACGCATCGCGCCGCGGCCGTCTGCAACGACTGCCACACCCCGCACGACCTGGCCGGCAAGTACGCGACGAAGGCGTCGAACGGGTTCTGGCACTCGTTCTACTTCACGACCGGCCACTATCCCGACAACCTGGAGATCCGCCCCTCCAACGCCGAGGTGACGGAGGGCGCCTGCCGGCACTGCCATCAGGAGATCGTGCTGGCCATCACCGCGCATCCCGCTCGGGCGGAGGAGGAGCGGTTCTCGTGCGTGCGCTGCCACGACGGGGTGGGACATATGAGGTGAGGGCGGCGGAAGGGCTCGGGGCTCAGGGCTCGGGGCTCGGGGGTCACGGGCGAGGGTCGGGAGGTGGGTCCGAGCCCCGAGCCCCGAGCCCCAACACAGGAGCGTTACATGCCGAATGAAGTGAGATCATCGAAACGCCGGCTGATCGTGCTGCTGGCGGTCACGGCGATCGTGGCCGCCATCCTCGCGGTGGGTGCCACGGCGCTGCTGGTGAACATCTTCCAGCGCAAGACCGAGGCGCAGAACCCCTTTTACCGGGTGGTGGAGCTGTCCGAAGAGACCACCGATCCGGCGGTCTGGGGGAAGAACTTCCCGATGCAGTACGACGACTACCTCAGGACCGTGGACCAGGTGCGGACGCGCTACGGCGGATCGGAGGCGATCCCGCGTGTGCCGACCGAGGCCGATCCCCGCTCGGTCGTGGCGCAGTCGCG
>DATLEX010000088.1:0-16443 GCA_035525045.1 Thermoanaerobaculia bacterium
GACGAACTTCTGTGATCTCGGCGGCAACAACGACGTGGTCGCCGCGGAGCTGGCCCTCGACGATGCCGCCCGGCGCAAGGGGGTGAGTATCATCCCCGACTGCGGGCTCGCCCCAGGCATGGTGGCGATGCTGGCCACGCATGGCGCGGCGCGGTTCGAGACACTCGAGGAGATTCACATCCGGGTGGGCGGCCTGCCGCAGAAGCCGCAGCCGCCGCTCGACTACCAGCTCGTCTTCTCCGTGGAGGGGCTGATCAACGAGTATGTGGAGAAGGCGCGAGTGATCCGCGACGGCGAGATCCGGGAAGTGGAGTCGATGACGGAGGTCGAGGCGATCGACTTCCCGGAGCCGTTCGGGATTCTGGAGGCCTTCCAGACGTCCGGCGGCACCTCGACGCTCCCCGACACCTTCCACGGCAGGGTGAAGGAGCTCGACTACAAGACGATCCGCTATCCCGGTCACTGCGAGAAGTTCAAGACGATGATCGACCTCGGCCTCTGCTCGAGCGAGGTGATCGCAGTCGACGGAGTGGCCGTCGCGCCGCGCCGCCTGCTCGGCGAGCTCCTGCTCCGCAACCTTCCGGCGGGCGGGCCGGACCTCGTGCTCGTGCGCGTGGAGATCACCGGCGGGGGTAGGCGCCTGCGATACGACATCATCGACCGCTACGACGAGGCCACCGGCCTCTCGGCGATGATGCGCACGACGGCCTTCCCCGCCTCGATCGTGGCCCTGATGATGGCCCGAGGCCAGACCTCGCCCCGAGGGGCCCTGCCGCAGGAGAGGTGCGTCCCGGCGGACCTGTTCATGGCAGAGCTGGCCCGGCGCCGGATCGAAGTGAGAGAAGATTGGCAATGATGAACCTCATTCTGCGCTGGCTGCTCAACACGCTCGCTCTCCTGGTCGTGGCGCACGTCGTCCCGAACTTCCATTACCGCTCCCTCACGACGCTGGCCATCGCCGCGCTGGTCCTGGGGCTGCTGAATACGGTCGTCCGGCCGGTGTTGTTCGTCCTGACCCTGCCCTTGACCGTGGTCACGCTGGGGCTGTTCCTCCTCGTGCTGAACGCGATCATGCTCGAGTTGACGGCGTGGCTCGTGCCGGGATTCGACATCGATGGCTTCGGGTGGGCCGTGCTGGGGGCGGTCGTGCTGGCGCTGGTCGCGCTGGTGACGAACCGGATCGGCGCAGTAGCGCAGCGGCGGGAGTAGTGGATACACTAATGAGCGTGAACATCATCAAGAACAGGGTCAACGACATCACCGTGCTGGACATCCAGGGGGTGATCAAGCTCGGGGAGAGCGCCCGCGAGTTCTCGAGCTTTCTGGAGAAGGTCCTCAACGAGGAGACGGGCCCGGTGATGATCAACTTCGAAGCGATCAACTACATGGACTCGACCGGCCTGGGCGAGCTCATCGGATACCTGCAGAAATTCGAGGACCGCCAGCGCAAGATGGCGCTGGTCAAGCCGTCGCACCGCATCCTGGCCCTGCTCAAGATCACGAAGCTCGACACGATCTTCAAGATCTTCGATTCGCGGGACGAGGCCATGACGTACCTGTCGGACAACGCCGCCTAGTCACGTCATCCCGAGCTGGTTAACGGCGCTGCGCTCGGAATGACACGGCTGCCTGTGCTACATTCGCGCCGCTTTTCGCATGACTTACAGCTTCGTACCGATTCTGCTGATGCTTCTCGTTGCCGTGGTGCTGGGGGCGGTGCTTCTCGGCCTCAACACCGTGCTGGGGAAGAAGCAGCGGAATCCGGCCAAGCTCGCGCCGTACGAGAGCGGCGTGCCGCTGCTGGACGAGAGCCGGAAGCGCGTGAACGTCCGCTTCTATCAGATCGCCATGCTCTTCATCCTCTTCGACATCGAGGCGGCATTCCTCTTTCCGTGGGCGGTGATTTACCGCGACGCCACCGTCACCTCCACGGGTCTGGCATGGTTCGTCTTCTTCGAGATGCTCCTCTTCGTCCTTCTCCTCGGCGTCGGGTATGTCTACGTCTGGAAGAAGAAGGCGTTCGACTGGACGTGATCCTCCATGGCTGATCTGCACCCGGACAACCCTTACCAGAAAGACCGATTCCCCGATCCGTCGAAGAAGGTGGAGTTCCGCCCGGAGGCGAAGGAGCGCTTCGAATGGATCCTGACCCGCTACCCGACCAGGGAGGCGGCGCTTCTGCCGACGCTGCACCTGGCGCAGGAGGAATGGGGCTGGATCTCCCCGGAGACCGTCCACTACGTCGGATCGCTGCTGGGCCTCTCGCCCGCCACCGTGTTCGGCGTGGTGTCGTTCTACAACATGTACAACCAGAAGCCGGTGGGGAAGTACCACCTCCAGGTGTGTACGAACCTGAGCTGCATGGTGACGCGCGCCTACGACATCTACGAGCACCTGTGCGACAAGCTCGGCGTCGAGCCGGGCCAGACCACGCGCGACGGCCGCTTCACCGTCGGGGAGGTGGAGTGCCTCGGCTCATGCGACACCGCCCCAGTCGTGCAGGTGAATCACGACTACCACGAGAACATGAGTCTCGAGAAGATGGACGAGCTGCTCACGAAGCTGAAGTGACGAGCGATCTGCTTTCATGGACCCCATCAAGATCCTGACCGCCAACATCGACAAGCCCAACTCGACCTCGATCGACGTCTACCTCGAGGGAGGGGGATATGAGGCCGCGCGGCAGGCGCTGCAGATGGCGCGGGACGACGTCATCCAGCTCGTCAAGGACTCGGAGCTGCGCGGGCGCGGCGGCGCGGGATTTCCCACCGGCACCAAGTGGGGCTTCGTTCCGAAGAACGCCCCCAGACCGACCTACCTCCTGTGCAACGCCGACGAGGCGGAGCCGGGAACCTTCAAAGACCGGGTGATCATCGAGAAGGACCCCCACCTTCTGATCGAGGGGATGATCATCGCCGCCTGGGCCGTCGGCAGCAACCCGATGGCCTACATCTACATCCGGGGGGAGTTCCACTACGGCTCGACGGTGCTGAACAAGGCCGTTGCCGAGGCACAGGCCAGGGGGTTCCTCGGCAGGAACATCTTCGGCAGCGGTTTCGACTTCGACATCACCGTGCACCGCGGCGCGGGGGCGTACATCTGCGGCGAGGAGACGGGGCTGATCGAGTCGCTGGAAGGCCACCGCGGTGAGCCGCGGGTCAAGCCCCCCTTTCCAGCGGTCGTCGGCGTGTTCGGCGGGCCGACCGTGGTGCAGAACGTGGAGACGCTGGCCTGCGTCCCCTTCATCGTCAGCAAAGGCGCGGAGTGGTTCAAGTCCTTCGGCACGCCGCGCAACACCGGCCCGAAGCTCTACTGCGTCTCCGGCAGGGTGAAGCGCCCCGGCGTCTACGAGTTTCCGATGGGCGTGAACCTGAAGGAGCTCATCTACGACCATTGCGGCGGGATCACCGGCAACAGGCAGCTCAAGGCGGTGATCCCCGGCGGCGCCTCCGCGCCGATGCTCAGGCCGGAGGAGATCGACCTTCCGCTCAACTTCGACGCGTTGATGAAGGCGGGATCGATGCTCGGCTCCGCCGGAATCATCGTCCTCGACGAGACCGTCTGCATCGTCGACGCCGTCTGGCGCCTCTCGAAGTTCTTCGCCCACGAGTCGTGCGGGCAGTGCACGCCCTGCCGCGAAGGAACGAACTGGCTGGAGTCGATCCTCGACCGGATCGAGCGAGGGGAGGGGAGGCCGCAGGACGCCGACCTCCTCCTCGACATGTCCGACAACATCGGCGGCAAGTCCCTCTGCGCCCTCGGCGATGCGGCCATCGGCCCGGTCATCTCCTCGGTGCAGAAATTCCGTGACGAGTATCTCCATCACGTCAGCCACAAGAGCTGCCTCCCGGGGACGACCCGCTACCGGCGCCTGGACATGCCGGTCGCCGCACACTGATCGCCGGAAGCCGCTCCGCTATGATTGGACGATGCGCCGTGCGGTCCTCCTCTGCTCGCTGCTCCTGAGCTGTACCGCCGTTCAGCAGCAGAAGTCGCAGCCGCCGGCGACGGACGATCTCCATTTCCACAACCTGCAGGTCCTGCCGCAGAACATCCCCCGCGACGACCTGCTCAGGACCATGGAGCGTTTCACCCAGGCGCTCGGCGTGGAGTGCGACTACTGCCACGTCCCCAACCCTGCGGGGACGGACCCGGAATTCGATTTCCCCTCCGACGCGAAGCGGGAGAAGGCCGCCGCCCGGGTGATGCTGTTGATGACTCGGCGGATCAATCGAGACTACGTCTCCCGCATCCCCGATGCCCACACCACCGTCACCTGCTGGACCTGTCACCGGGGCCAGGTGCAGCCGGCGATCGTCCCCTCCCTTAGCCGTCTGTCATCCTGAGCCGCGAAGACGGCGAAGGACCCCCTGCCGCCGGCTCAGGATGACATCGGGTGCAGTCGATTTCCCGAATCTCCCGTATACACCCTCAGGATGACGGCGATCGTCACGGAGGCAGTGGTCGGGAATGCCGATGTTCTCGGGCGTGCGCGGGAGGGCGATCACGACGCCTTCGCCGAGATCATCGAGGAGCACCAGGCCATGGTCTTCAGCCTGGCCTATCACTTCTTCCACGACCGGAGCCGGGCGGAGGAGATCGCGCAGGACGTCTTCCTGCAGCTCTATCGCAGCCTCGACGGGCTGCAGTCGCGGGCGCACGTGCTTCACTGGCTGCGGCAGGTCACGGGCCGGCGCTGCATCGACCAGGTTCGGCGGGCCCGCCTTCGCGAGGTCCCGCTCGAGGACGTGGAGCCGTTGTCCCGAGAGGAGAGCTCCGGGGACCCTCTCCTGCGGAGGAGGCTGCGCGAGCTCATCGCCGGCCTGCCGCCGAAGCAGCGGCTGATCGTCACCCTGCGGTACCAGGAGGACCTCGATCCGTCGGAGATCTGCCGGATCGTCGGCCTGCCGGTGAACACGGTCAAGAGCCATCTGCATCGCGCTTTGCGGGCGCTGCGGCGCCAACTGGGAGAAACAGCATGAGCCTCGAACACGAAGTGCGCGCGGCACTCCGCCCGAAGTCTCCGCCGGCCGGTTTCGCGGAGCAGGTGGTGGCCCGCGCCAGGTGGAGCGCGGGCGGCGTCCGTGCTCCACGCCCCTTCCATGCCTGGCGGGCCGTCGCCGCGGCGCTGACCATGACCGCGATCCTGGGCGGCTGGGCGGCGCGGGAGGCGGCGCAGCAGCGAGCGGAGGGGGAGCGCGTACGCCGGGAAGTGCTCACGGCGCTGCGGATCACGAGCGACAAGCTCCGCGCCGCGCAGCAGCACGTGCAACAAATCGGGGCCAGCGACGAATACGAATAGGAGATCGACATGCGAAGACTCATCCTGCTGATCGTCGTCTTCACGTTTGCGGCCGCGCCGGCCGCGGCGCAGCCGCTGAAGCTCGACTTCCCCGGCCTGGCCGAGCGGGCCACGGAAGTCGTCGACGTGACGCTCGACGCGCAGATGCTGCGTCTGGCGGCGAAGTTCTTTTCCGGCGGAGCCGGGTCGGAGGAGCGCGCGGTGCGCGACATCGTCCAGCGGCTGGAGGGGATCTACGTCCGCTCCTATCAGTTCGACCATGCCGGCGCCTACGACCGCCGCATCGTCGAGAACGTGCGCCGGCAGCTCGGTCCCACCTGGAAACGGATCGTCAACGTCTCGAGCCGGAACCGGGAGAACGTCGAGGTCTTCACCGACGTCCGGGGCGATGCCATCATCGGCCTGGTGGTGATCGCCGCGGAGCCGCGCGAGCTGACCATCGTGAACATCGTCGGGCCGATCGACATCGAACGTCTGGCGCGGCTGGAAGGGCAGTTCGGCGTGCCTCACATCAGGATCGAAGTGAAGGAGAAGAGATGAGAGTCCGCCTCGCCCTCGCCGCAATGATCCTGACGTTCGCCGCGCAGCCGGTGCTGGCCGATTTCAGCCGTGTCGCGGTCGGGCTGCGCTCTCTCGGGTTCGAGCGGACGTGGATCCCCTTCCTCGGCCTGGCCCGCTCCGTCGTCTGGATGGTCCAACCGAAAGGGATTCACGATTTTCAGATCGCCATCTACGAGAAGACTCCCGACGTCACCGGGGCCGAGATCGAGCGGATGATCCGCACGCGCATGGGCCGCGGGTACTCTCCCCTGGTGCGCGTGCACTCGGCGCGGAAGGGAGAGTCGGTGTTCATCTACGCCAGGCCGAGCCGGAACGGGCGGATCGTGGAGCTGCTCATCCTGGCGCACGAACGGAACGAGACCGTGCTCGTCCGCGTGGCCGCCGACGCGGAGATCGTCGGCCGCGAGCTGGCCAGACCGGAGAACGTCCGGCACATCGCGTCGCGGTGATTCCGGACCGCCGCGCCCTCCGCGGCGGCTCCCGTTTTTGACGTAGAATCGGGCCCTCGAACAACCACATGGCCCGCTACGAAGAACGCGACGAGAAGGATCTTCTGACCCAGTATCTCCAGGAGATCTCTCAGTTCCCGCTGCTGACCCCGGAGCGGGAGCGTGAGCTCGGCCGCCGCGTTCAGGACAACGACAAGTCGGCCCTGGAAGAGCTCGTGAAGGCCAATCTCCGCTTCGTGGTCCAGTATGCCAAGCGGTATCGCAATCCCAACGTGCTCTTCCTCGACCTGATCAACGAAGGGAACATCGGCCTGATCCACGCCGCGAAGAAGTACGACCCCGAGAAGAACGTCAAGTTCATCACCTACGCCGTCTGGTGGATCCGCCAGGCCATCCTCCACGCCCTCTCCGAGCAGGGCGGCGCCTTCCGCCTTCCGCCGAAGCGCGCCAACCTGATGTACCGGCTCGAGAAGGCCATCTCCACCGCCATGAACGAGGGGCTGCACGTTCCCACCCCGGAGGAGCTGGCCGTGGAGCTGGGAGTGACGGTCCGCGAGGTGCAGACCCTGATGCGGGCCAACACCGACAACTTCTCCCTCAGCGCCGAGCTGGACGAGGAGTCGCACACCGCCCTGGCCGACGTCATCGCGCAGACGACCATCCCCTCGGCCGAAGACGAGATGCAGGTGCAGTCGCGTCGAGAGGAGCTGCTCGTTCACATCTCGGAGCTCTCCCCGAAGGAACGCCTGGTGCTCACGCTCAGGCACGGCGTCAGCGACAACGTGCCGAAGCGGCTCGCCGAGGTGGCCGGTTTCCTGAACAGGGAGCAGGAGGACGTGGCCTCCCTGGTCGCCGCGGGGACCGCGAAGATCTGTGAGAAGTTGGCCATGAGCGAGAGTGAGCTGGCGGTGCTGCTTCTCCACACGAACCCCAATCCGGAAGCCTGGGACGTCTTCTGGAAGCTCGGAGACCTCGCCCCCGGCGTCTCCCGCACCATCGACGGCCTGAGGATCGAGTACCTGCAGAGCCTGCGGCAGCAGGGCTCCGTGCAGAAGGCGATCGAGGAGCTGACGCTCGAGGAGCGGACCATCGTGAAGCTCCGGTACGGAATCCTTCAGGACGAGGAGCTGACGCTCCGCGACATCGGCGAGATCCTCGGCCTCTCGCGCGAGCGGGTGCGGCAGATCGAGTCGCGGGCCGAGGCCAAGTGCCGGCGCAGCGTGAGGCGGAGCTGAGATGAGCGAGCCGGGCAGCCCGCCGATGGGACGGCTCGACGCCTTCGACGTCGGTCCGAAGAAGCTGACCGTCCAGACCGAGTTCTTCTCCCGTCCGGCCTGGCGGTTCGAGACGAAGGTGTACCTGGCCGGGGAGCTCAAGAAGGTGTACACCGAGGATGCGGCCTCCCTCCCCGAGCCGGACCTGCAGAGAACGCTGAACGAGTTTCACCAGGCGAAGATCGACGAGATCATGGAAGGTCTGCGCGCGCGCAAGCAGCAATGACCATCCCGCCGCCGCAGACCGGCGTCCGCGTCCGCGGGCTCCGGAAGTCCTTTCGAGGTTTCCGCACCCGGCACGAGGTCCTGCGCGGCATCGACCTCGACCTCGCTCCCGGTGAGGTCGTCGGACTGATCGGGCCGAACGGCGCCGGGAAGACCACGTTGATGTCGTGCCTGCTCGGCTTCCTCCATCCCGACGCCGGCGAGATCACCTTCGACGGCGCCGCGAACGACGACCTCGGCGTGCGCCGCCGGACGGGGTTCGTCCCCGAGAGGATGAACTTCGACCATCGCGCCACGGGATGGGCCTTTCTACGCTACATGGCCCGGCTGGCCGGCGTTCCGCCCGGCCGGACCGCCGGACGGGTCACGGCCATGCTCGAGCGCCTCGGAATCGCCCACGCCGCAGGCCGGCGCCTCTCCCACTATTCGCGCGGCATGCTCCAGCGCATCGGCATGTGCCAGGCACTCATCCACGAGCCGTCGTACCTCTTCTTCGACGAGCCCACCTCGGGGCTCGATCCCAACGGCGTGCTGCTGGTCCGCGACCTGATCAGCGAGCAGAAGGCCCGCGGGGCGGCGGTGCTGCTCAACTCTCACCAGCTCAGCGAGGTGGAGAAGGTCTGCGACCGGGTGCTCTTCCTCAACGACGGGGTGATCGCCCGGGCGGAAACGCTGCGCCACCTCGATCGGATCGTCGTGGCCATCACTCTCCTGGGCGACTCCTTCGACGCCGCGGCGGTGGAGCGCATCGCCGGTGCCCCCCCGCGCGGGAACCTGATCATCGCCACCGTCGAGACGGAAGGGGAGATCGCCGAGGTCGTGCGCGAGTTGGTGGAGAGCGGCGCGGGCGTGATCGAGGTCCGCCGCCACACCGCCGACCTGGAAGGGATTTTCCGGGGGGCGGCATGAATCCGACGGTGATCGCCGAGACGCTGCGCCGGCACCTGACCAGCGGCGCCTACCTCGTCTTCCTGCTCTTCCTGGCCATGGTCGCCCTCGGCGTGTCGCGCTTCGACAGCCCGGCCGCGCTCTGGCCGACGCTGGTGGGTCTGCTGGCCATCGTCGCCGGGGCGGGTCTGATCGGCCCGGAGTTCTCGTCGGGGACGCTGCAGCTCATCCTGGTCAAGCCGGTGAACCGCTCGGTGTATCTCCTCTCGCGATATGCCGGCGTCGTCGCCGCGGTCTGGATCGCCGCCGCCTTCGCCTTTCTCTTCGAGGCCGCCGGGCGAGTGCTGCTGTGGGACGCCCCGGTCCCGTGGGACGGCATGTTCCCGAAGCTCATCTTCGTCGCCGCCGCGGCCCTGCTGACATGCGCGCTCCTGGCGTTTTTCGGCAGTCTCACGCGAGCGTATCTCAACGTCGCCGTCTACTTCCTGGTCATGATCGGACTCTCCGTGACCATGGCCATCCTGGGCGTGATCCGCGGGACGGGCGGCGCTGCGGGGCAGTTTCTCCGCGAGAACACCATCATCGAGCGGACGCTCCTGGCCGTCGAGGCGAATCTCTTTCCCGATTTTCCCCCGGGCCTGGACCGGCAGTGGCTTCTGCGCGTGGCGGCCAACGCCGCCGTCGCGCTCGTCCTGGCGTGCTTCGCTTTCCGGCGGCGGGAGGTGCCGTATGGCGCCGAGTAGTCTCTTCGACCGCCGCAGCCAGCGCTCGGTCCCCGTGGCGCTGCTGGTGGTGGCGGCGGTGCTCGTCCTGGCGCGCGCATGCTCGAGCGTCATGCCGGCGGCCGAGACGAAGGGTCTGGTCCGGTGGGTGACGCCGGAGGAGATCAACGAACGGTTCATTCCGGTGAGGGTCATCGATCGGATGCAGGAAGACGGTGCCAACCGGCCGGCCGTCGCCGAGTTGCAGCGGCGCCACTCCGTGAGCGGCTTCCCGACACTGGTGATCGCCGATGCCGGCCGGGAGCGGGCGCGGATGGACGGGTTCGGCGGCAAGAACGCGTTCGAGCGGATGATGAGCGGAGTGCGGTGATGCGTCTCGAGCATCTGAGCACGGAGGATGAGGACTTCTGGCGCGGGGAGTTCGCCCAGGAGAACTGGATCTTCGGCGCCCTGACGCTGAGCGTGACGCTTCCGGAGTTCTCCGGAGGCACGCCCGCGCTGCGCAACATGCATTTCGGCTATTACCTGCAGCCCCTTCATCTGAACGCCGACGACCGGGAGGACCTGCCGCGCAAACTGCTCTTCGTGCTGGCGCGCCGCCGTCCGCCGCTCGATTTCCTCGAGCTGATCGGCGCCGGCGTCCGCGTCCCGCACTGCTTCCCGTCGGGGTTCACCCTCGGATCGGTCCTGAGGATCACCCTCCAGGAGCTCAGGAGGCTGCCGCTGCGGGAGACGTGAGGCCGTGCCTTCTCCCCCGCGGCAGCGGGGGAGAAGGTGGCCGAAGGCCGGATGAGGGGGCCCTTCGCCATGAGCGAGCACCCGGCACCTTAGAATGGGCGGCTGTGACTCCTGCCGGCCGCCTCCTTCACTACTTCGCCCGCTACAAAATCCCGCTGCTCCTCGGCGCTTCGTGCGTGGTGGGCTCGGCGGTGTTCAAGCTCGTCCAGCCCCTGATCGTCGGGGGGGCGGTGAACGCGCTCACCGAGGCCGTCTCCCGCGGCACGCTGGTCCGGTACGGGCTGCTGCTCGTGGGAGCGGCGGCGATCGAAGGCGTCTTCCTCTATCTCCAGCGCTGGATCATCATCGGCACGTCCCGTCATATCGAATACGACATGCGGAACGACTTCTACGGGCATCTGCAGGACCTTCCGCTCTCGTACTACCAGGAGCAGCGCACCGGCGACCTGATGTCGCGGGCTACGAACGACCTCTCCTCGGTGCGGATGCTGATCGGGCCGGCTGTGATGCATTCCTTCTCCTCGCTCCTGGTCGTGACCGGGGCGTTCGTGATGATGCTCCGGATCGACCGCAACATGGCCCTGATCTCCCTGATCGCCGTGCCGATCGTGGCGAGCATGGTGAAGTTCTTCGGCGAGCGCATCCACGTCCGCTTCCGCTCGGTGCAGGACTACTTCGGCGACATCTCGGCCCGGGTGCAGGAGAACCTGGCCGGGGTGCGCGTGGTGCGCGCCTTCACGCAGGAAAAGAACGAGATCGAGACCTTCAAGCGGATGAACCACGAGTACGTCGAGCGGAACCGTTCGCTCATCCGGCTCACGGCCACCTTCTATCCCGCGCTGCACGCCATCATCGGGCTGATGTTCGTGATTGTCTTCTTCCTCGGCAGCCGGAGGATCATCGATGGCGCGCTCACCATCGGCGCCTTCGTCGCCTTTCAGTTCTACCTCGGCCGGATGATCTGGCCGCTGATCGCTCTCGGCTGGGTGATCAACCTCTTCCAGCGCGGCATGGCCTCCATGAAGAGGCTGCACGAGGTGTGGAGCGTCCCGGGCGGGGGGACGGCGCCGACCGCGTCCGCCGGCGCGTCACAGATCCGCGGGGATCTCGAGATCAGGGACCTGACCTTCGGGTACGGCGAGCGGCCCGTGCTCCGGGAGGTGAGCCTGCAGGTGCGCGCCGGCCAGACCATCGGCATCGTGGGGCGCACCGGCAGCGGCAAATCGACGCTCCTGGCGCTCATCACGCGCACCTTCGAGCCGCCTCCGCGAACGATTTTCATCGACAGGATTCCCATCGAGGCGGTGTCGATTCGCGAGCTCCGCGAATGGATCGGCATGGTGCCGCAGGAGAGTTTCCTCTTCTCGGAATCGATCGCCGAGAACATCCGCTTCGGCCGCGCCGAGGCGGCGGAGGAGGAGATCGCGCGCGCGGCGGCGCTGGCCGGCCTGTCCGGAGACCTGACCGCCTTCCCGCAGGGGCTGAACACGCTCATCGGCGAGCGGGGGATCACCCTCTCCGGCGGACAGAAGCAGCGAACGGCCATCGCCCGGGCGCTGGTGCGGGAGCCGGCCATCCTCATCCTCGACGACTCGCTCAGCGCCGTCGACACCGCCACGGAGGAGCGAATCCTGGAGGCGCTCCGGAGCGTGCGGAAGGGGAGGACGGTGCTGATCGTCTCCCACCGCGTCTCCTCGGTGAAGGACGCCGACCACATCGTCGTGCTCGAGGAGGGAGCCATCGTGGAGCGCGGCACGCACGAGAGCCTGATCGAGCGCGGCGGCTACTACGCCGACCTCTATCGCCGGCAGACGATCGAGGCCGAGCTGGAGGAGACCGCGTGAGGCTGGCCGGTGTCTGAATTCATCGAACGGCACGAGGAGGAGGGGGCGAAGGCGTTCGACCGCTACCTGACCCGGCGGCTCCTCCGCTACCTCAAGCCGTACCGCTGGCGGGCCGGCTTCTCGGTGGCCCTGGTCATCCTCTCCTCGATCCTGGAGCTGGCCGGACCGGCCATCACCGCCATCGCCATCGACCTCTTCGTGAAGCCGGTAGAGGGGCTGAGCGCGGTGGGAGTGAGCGCCCGCATCGGAGAATGGCTGCAGGCAAACGGCTGGATGGTCGACCGGCTCACCGGCATCAACATCGCCGCCGGTCTGTACCTGCTCGCCCTCCTGGGCGGCTTCGCGGTGCTCTACACGCAGATGGTCCTGATGAACCTGATGGGGCAGTACATCATGTACGACCTCCGCAAACAGATCTTCGGACATCTGCAGCGCCTGGACGTGCAGTTCTTCGACCGCAACCCGGTGGGGCGGCTCATGACTCGGGTGACCACCGACGTCGACGCCCTCAACGAGCTCTTCACGGCCGGCTTCGTGGCCATCTTCGGCGACATCTTCGTGCTCCTCGGCATCGTGGCCGTGCTCTTCTGGATGGACTGGCGCCTGGCCCTGGTGCTCTTCTCCATCACGCCGTTCATCGTGCTGGTCTCGATGTGGTTCCGGCGCGGGGCGCGGATCACCTATCGCGCCGTGCGCGCCAGGATCGCCGCGATCAACGCCTTCCTCCAGGAGCACATCTCCGGGATGGCCACCGTGCAGTTGTTCAACCGCGAGGAGACCGAGGCCCGCAAATTCGACGGGCTGAACGTGCGGCATCGCGACGCCAACATCGACTCGATCTTCTACTACGCGGTCTTCTATCCGGTGATCGAGCTGATCCAGACCGTCGGCATCGCCCTGATCGTCTGGTACGGCGGGGGCGAGGTCATCCGCGGGACGATCTCCCTCGGCGTGCTCATCGCCTTCTTCCAGTACGCCCAGCGCTTCTACGAGCCGATCTCCGACCTCTCCGAGAAGTACAACATCCTGCAGGCGGCCATGGCCGCCAGCGAGCGCATCTTCAAGCTGCTCGACACGCCGGTCCGGATCGAGGAGCGCGGCAGCCGGGAGGTCGATCGCTTCGAGTCGATCGAGTTCCGCAACGTCTGGTTCGCCTACAACGACGAGGAGTGGGTCCTGAAGAACGTCTCGTTCCGCGTCGCCGCTGGTGACCGGATCGCGCTGGTCGGACACACCGGGGCCGGGAAGACCACCGTCACCGCCCTCCTCCTTCGCTTCTACGAGGTGCAGCGAGGGGAGATCCTCATCAACGGCGTCGACATCCGCGAGTACAGCCTGGCCTCGCTGCGGAGGCTCTTCGCCGTCGTCCAGCAGGACTTCTTCCTCTTCAGCGGCGACGTGGCTCAGAACATCTCCCTCGGAGACCCGGCGGTGGCGGAGGAGGCCATCCGTTCCGCCGCCGTCCGCGTGCAGGCCGACCGCTTCATTTCGCGATTGCCGGAGGGATACGCGGCTCAGGTTCGCGAACGGGGGGCCGGCTTCTCGGTGGGGGAGAAGCAGCTCCTGTCCTTTGCCCGGGCCCTGGCGTTCAATCCGCCGGTGCTGATCCTCGACGAGGCGACCTCCTCCATCGACTCGGAGACCGAGCGCCTGATCCAGCAGGGAATCCAGACTCTGCTGGCGGGGAGGACCTCGATCGTCATCGCCCACCGCCTCTCCACCATCCGCTCCGCCGGCACGATCCTGGTGTTCCACCATGGGGAGATTCGCGAGCGGGGGAGCCACGAGGAGCTCATGCGCAGCGGCGGCCTCTACCGGAAGCTCTACGAGATCCAGTACCGGGAGGCGGCGGTGGCGTAAGGTGTCATCGTTATTTGACTTTGGTGGAAATCAGGAATACCGTTTGCTGTTACCACAAGTGCACCCAGGGTGAGGAGGGGGAAGGATGACCGTCAGGTTTTTCCCCGGATCCAGGAAACAGAAAACCAGTCTCGTCGCAGGATTCCTGAGCCGATTCAAAGTCGTTCACGAGCTCGTCAAGCCGGAAGACTACAAGCACATCTGCCATCTCGGCACCGACCCCGCCGTGGAAGTCGATGGCCGGCTCTTCGTCGATCCCAACGAGGACGCGCTGCGAAAGATCCTCGACGTCGAGTAGCGGCAGGTGTCATCCTGAGCGCCGCAGAGCGCGAAGGACCCGAGGGGGTTCTTCGCCGTCGACCCATGCGCCGGTAGCGTACACCATCAGAGCTACTGCTGCCGCGCGTCCGGCACGATCATCGTGACTTCCTGCGTAACGTTGTTCGTGATACTGGCCATACTCCAGACGCCGAAGCTGCCTTCTGTCTGAATCGTAATCCGGACTCGGTTCTGCCCAGCAACTCCCGGTAGTGTTGACACGTCGGAGATCTGCGCGTACGCAGGCTGCGCGTCACCACCGATGACTTGCAACGGCAGCACTAGCTCGCTCACGATCGGGTCGGCCGTGCTGGGAAACTGAGCATTTTCGCGCGTTGCATACAGACGAATGCGAACACTGCGACCAGCAACACGATCGAACGAGTAGACGCGCAGCATCTGCCGATACCGCGGATCAACGGGTACGTCGAGCAGATGCAGCACACCGCGTGCGGCTGATTCATGAACGACAGGGATCCACGTACCCCACCCCTGTCCCTCGCGCGAGGTGTCTCGCACGCGGCTCTGGAACCGCAGCTGCTCGGCGAACTCGCTCCTCACCAGCAATAGTGCACCAGGGTTTGCAACGGAGACGGCATTGTTCAATCGGCGGCCGGCGATCTCGACGCCGCTCGGCAGCGTTTCCGGCGTAAAAAGACCAGTCTGGTTCATCAAACCGAAATTCTCGATCACGGCGTCGGTGGTACCTGTATTCAGGATGCGGAGCTCCGACGTCCACACGGAGCCAAACGCGCCGGGCGTCGGTCCGGACAAATACACAGGAACGAGAAACCGCTCAATTCCCTGCGCATGCGCGATATTCGGCGCCACGAGTAGCGCAACAGCGAGGATGACCTTTTGCAACACGGGAGACCTCCTGATAGGGACATGAAAATTCTTGCCGTGCACGAGGGTAGGACTTCGGGCACCCCGAGGCCCCTCCTTGGGTATGCCGAACAGCTGGACCGACTTGCGCGAAGGACCCCCTGCGACTCGAGGGGGGTTCTTCGCCGTCTCCGCGGCTCAGACTGACACGGCGGGGCGCCTCTACGCCGTCCTGAACATCGATTCCGCTTCGCGCTCCACCGTGTGCCGGATGCGCGACTCGAACGGCCTGGCCAGCAGCGGCAGCTTCCCGTCGACGATCAGGTCGGTGTCGGTGATCTCGATCGTCCCCTTCAGGCTCATCCCCTTCGCTTTCCCGGACAGATGGAGGGTGAACCCATGCCACTCGTAGTCGAGATCGCTGGCCGCGGCCCCGTACTGCTTTTCCAGACCGTGCAGCCGCTGCTCCACGATCTTCTTCGCCTTCTCTCGAGTGCTGTTGTGCGGAACGGCAATCCTCATCCCTGTCGACCCTCCTGAGCCCCGAGCCCCGAGCCCCGAGCCCCGATTAAGCTTGTACCATGCCTGCCGTCCGAGGTAGCCTCGGCGACGGGACTTCCGCAGGGTCGCACCCTGCCATGCTGTCGAAAGTATGGAGTGCGGCGACACTCGGAATTGATGCAGTACGGATCGTCATCGAGGTGGACGGCGGCGGCTATTCCGCCCAGCCGGGATTCACGCTCGTCGGCCTGCCGGACGCCGCGGTACGGGAGTCGTACTCGCGCGTCCGCTCGGCCCTTCACAACTGCGGCCTCTACCTCCCGCCGCGGCACATCACCGTCAACCTCTCGCCGGCCGACGTCCGGAAAGAGGGATCGCGGTTCGACCTGCCGATCGCGGTCGGGATCCTCCACGCCCTCGAGTTCCTGAGCGACGAGCACGTGCGGGGGCGCGTCTTCGTCGGCGAGCTCTCGCTGGACGGCACGCTGACCTCGGTCCGCGGCACGCTCTCGATCTCCGCGGCGCTGGCCGGCGACAGCTCGATCCGTGAGCTGGTCGTCCCCGCCGCGAACGCGAACGAGGCGGCGGCCGTGAGGCCGACCCGGGTCATCGGCGCGACGCATCTGAACACCCTGCTCAGCCACGTGCGGGGCGAGGCTCCGATCGAGCCGGCCACCTCCGCCCCCGCGGCCGAACCGCCGGGCGATCAGGCGGACTTCGCCGAGGTGCGAGGGCAGGCGCAGGCGAAGCGGGCCCTGGAGGTGGCCGCCGCCGGCGGGCACAACGTGATGATGATCGGCCCTCCCGGCTCGGGGAAGACGATGCTGGCGCGCCGGCTGGCCACCATCCTCCCCCGCCTTTCGCTCGACGAGTCCATCGTCACCACGAAGATCCACTCGGTGGCCGGGACGCTCCCGGCCGGCAGCGGCCTCTTGA
>DATLEX010000316.1:0-24123 GCA_035525045.1 Thermoanaerobaculia bacterium
GCCATGGAAGCGGCCGCGGAGTCGGGGAAGAAGTTCTTCGTGCTCGATCGGGTGAACCCCATCGGCGGGACGATCGTCGAGGGGCCGCTGCGCGAAGGGGAGGGCTCCTTCGTGGCCTGGCACCCCATCACCATCCGCCACGGCATGACCGTCGGGGAGCTGGCGAAGATGTTCCGGGAGGAGCGCGCCATCGCCGTCGATCTGACGGTGATCGAGGTGCGGCGCTGGCGGCGCGAACAGTGGCAGGACGAGGCGGGCCTGCCGTGGATCAACACCTCGCCGAACATGCGCAGCCTCACCGCCGCGGGCCTCTATCCCGGCCTGGGGCTGCTCGAGAGAGCGATCTCGGTCGGCCGCGGGACGCCGATTCCGTTCGAGCAGATCGGCGCGCCGTACATCGACGGCGCGCTCCTGGCGCGCGAGCTGCGCGCGCTGAACCTGCCCGGCGTGACCTTCGCGCCGGTGCGATTCACCCCCGACTACAGCGTCCACAAGGACGAGCCGTGCCAGGGGATCCGCTTCACCATCACCGATCGCCGCGCCCTCCGCGCCGTCGACCTCGGCGTCGCCGTCGCCACGATCCTCTACCGCCTCTACCCGGCGCAGTTCGACCCCGGCAAGATGGCCCATCTGCTGCTGCATCCGCCCACGCTCGAGGCCATCCGAGCGGGACGATCGCTGGAGGAGATCCGCGCGGTGTGGGGGAGTGATTTCGAGGAGAGGCGGGGGAGGTATCTGCTGTATCGGAGTGTCATTCCGAGCGCCGGAGAGGCTCCGTAGGCGGGGGATTCCTCGCCGTCTACGCGGCTTCTAATGAAACGATGCTGTACCCTCTCCCGCTTGCGGGAGAGGGTGGCGCGAAGCGCCGGGTGAGGGCCCTCGGATTCTCGTGACACGCCCCCTCATCCGGCCTTCGGCCACCTTCTCCCCCGCCGGAGGCGGGGGAGAAGGCTCTGCGGTTCATCCTCGCTTCACCGGCGCCGAAGCCGTTAACCGGCTCGGAATGACACCTCGGCAGCCCGGCCCCTACTCCTTCACCGCCAGGTTCGCCGACAGGTACACCGCATCATTGGTCCGGTTGTCGACGAAGGTGGCGTAGGCGCCGACGAGGCCGTTGAGGGGGGAGACGCGGATCAGGACGGGGCCGCTCACGTCGATGTCGCGGCTGCGGAAGACGTCGTTGAGCTGCATGCCGCCGGCGGAGGGGACGTTGGCGGTGAACGAGTCGGCCACGCGGCCTCCGGCGTCGATGATCTCGATCCGGACGTTGACGGCCTGCGTCATCGGGAACGCGGCGAGGTCGACCAGGCCGATGTTCGTCCGGTAGTCGGCGGCGGAGACGGCGCCGAGGATCTCCAGCGTGTCGCCCATTCCTCCGCTCTGGAAGTTGTTGAGGGGCGGCATCAGGAAGCCGAAGGTGCCGCCGTCATCGTTGATGCTGTAGGTGCGGGAGGTGACGCGAATGCCGCTGGAGTCGCCGGCGGCGGACTGATAGCGGAGCCGGGCGATTCCCGTTCTGCCGAAGAGGGTCTGCAGCACGTTGCGGATGATGCGGGCCTCGTTCGGCAGCATGGTGAAGTTGATCGTGGCGTTGGCGGCGCTGTCCCACATCTTCATCTGCAGCGTCACCGTCCGCACCTGCGGGGAGGGGTTGTAGAGGTAGAGATCGCTGCGGAAGCGCGAGTCGTTCGCGCCGTCGACGTGACCGATGGCGGGGATGGTGCGGACGATCGGCGCCGGGAGGTCGGGGGGGAAGTAGGTGGGGTCGTTCGTGCGGTTGTCGATGGCGAAGACGGCGGCGGTGGCGCTCCCGCGCGCCGGCCGGAAGAGGAGCGCCCCGGTCTCGAACGGCCAGAGGCCGATGCTCGTGCCGACGTTGTTGATCTGCTGCTGGCCGCGGGCCCCGACCTCGAAGGCGACGTCGGAGAAGCCCATGAGCCCGGAGGTCCCCGCCGCGCGCACGCCGGCCAGCGAGCCGCTCTCGCCGGCGTCGGCGATGATCAGGTTCGTGCGGTAGTCCTGCCCCAGGAAGGCGCCGGCGAAGGTGAGCGGAAAGCGGGCGCTCGCCGCCGCCGCATGGACGTCGATGGCGTGCATGCCGAAGCCGTACGTCCCCTCGCTCGACTTCGAGTAGGTGCGGCTGGTCATAGTGATGCCGCTCTCCGGCTCGATGAAGAAGGCGCCGATGGCCGACTCGATCCCGAAGAGGGAGTGCAGCACGTCCTCGATCAGCCGGATCTCGTTCGGCTCCAGGACCACGCTGCGGGCGTTGTCCTGCGCCGCCACGGTCGACAGGCCGCTCGGGGCGAAGCGGATGTCGACGCGCTGCGGCGCGTCGACCGGGTTCTGGATGATCACGTCGGTGACCCAGTCGCTGTCGAACGCCCCCGCCGTCCGGCCGACCGCGGGGAGCACCAGGCGCTGCTTGAGCGATGCCCGGACCACGCCCCACTCCTGGACCACGTCCCCGCCGCCGCCGGGAGAAGGCGAAACAACGGGCCCGGGCATGCCCATCCAGCGCACGCCGGAATCGAAGACGAACGGCTCGCCGGCTTCGAGCTTCTCCACGTCGAGGTGGACGAACCCCTTGTTCGCCTGCTCGTCCATGTAGAGCTCGTCGTAGAAGCGGGGAGCGGGCTGCCCGACCCGCCAGATGGCGAGGGCCGGGTCCTGGAAGATGCGCTGGTCCGCCTGCGGCCGCGGCCGGTGCACCTGCACAAGGAGTCTCGTCCCGGAGGAGCCGGCATGCAGCGCCTCGACCTCCGGCGCGGTGATGTCTTCCCACTGCTTGACCGCGCCGGCCGCGGCGGTGTGCTTGTAGAGGGAGGTCGGCTTCCCCGGCCCGCGATCGACGATCCACGCGCCGGAGTAATCGTGCGTCGGAACGGCAAAGAGATTCAGCCGGTTCGAGCTCGCCTGGAACAGCTCGGTGCGCACGCCGTTGACGACGTAAAGCAGACGGATGATCCCGCCGGTGTGCTCTTCGAGGTAAACGGCGCCGCCGGGCGTGATCCATCCGTCCGCGATCGTCGTGGCGCTGCCCTCCGCGACCACCGCCGCCGTGCCGCTCAGCAGGTCGAGGACGTGGATCTGGCCCGCCGCCGCGGCGAGGAACCGTGTGCCGGTCGCGTCGACACCGAGCAGAGAGACGCTGAGGCTTCCGGCCGGCACCTCGAGCAGGACCTTCGCCGATCCGTCGGCCCCCACCGCGTACACGGCCGCGCGGGTCGACACCACGAACGGCCACTGCTCATTCCCGATGCGGATCTGCGATCCACGCGCCGCGGCGAACGGCCCGCCGATGTCGATCCCCGTCGGAAGCGACTGGACGACGGTCGGGACCGGGATGGCCAGCGTCTTCCACGTGGCGCCGCCGTCGGTGCTGAGTCGATACACGCTCGCCGGCTGGCCCTCCTGCCCGGAGGTGAGGGCGATGATCGACACGGCGCCCGTCGCGCTCTCCCGGACCGCGGCCCCGTGGAATCCGGCCGATCCCTCCGCCGGGTAGATGACTCGCGGCTCCTCCAGCCCTCGGAAGTCGTAGAGCACCAGGTGCGCCTGGAGGCCACCCATGGGCGGAACGGGAGAAAGACTCGGATTCGTGGCCGGTGTCCCTCCCTCGATCAGTGCGAAGTAGCGGTTCATCCGATGCTGATGGGCCGGAATCGCCGCCCGATCGGTGTAGGGGCTGTAGGAGATGATGCGGGCCAGGAGCGAGGAGGCGGGAAAGAGAGCGAGGAGGAGGGTCAGAGCGGCGAGCCGGTTGCGCATGATCCGCATAACTTATCACGCCATACGTCGGTGGGTGTCGACGTCACGAAGTCGTTACGGCACACCTCGCTGACTTGAAATTCTTCCTCGATGACTCTATATTCTCGCGGACTGACCAGATGGTCAGTTCATTGAACTCGCCATGTTGCCATCCCGGTCGAAAGAAGAAGTCGTCCACGAGTTCCGCATTCAGTCGCTTCAGGAAGCGGCCATGCGGGTCATCGCCCGCAAGGGCATGACCGCCGCCACCATGCAGGACATCGCCGAGGAAGCCGGCGTGGCCAAGGGGACGATCTATCTCTACTTCAAGGACCGCGACGAGCTGGTGGAGAAGACGTTCGAGAGCGCCGTCACCGAGCTGCACGGCCGGATGGACGAGGCCCTCGAGTCGGACGCCCCCCTCGAAGAGCGCCTGCGCCGGTCGCTCCACCGCCTCTTCGAGTTCTTCCGCGAGAACCGCGAGTTCTTCCGGCTCTACATCTCCCACCGCTTCCCGGAGGGTGATCCGCAGCAGCGGCGCAGGCAACACCGCCAGTGCGAGCGCTACCGGGAGCGGACGGTGAAGCTCGCCGGGGTGCTGGAGGAAGCGATGGATCGTGGAGAGATCCGGCGGATGGACCCGCTGCGGCTGGCCATGTTCCTGGCCGAGGGGACGAACGCCATCGTCATCGAGCGGGTCATGGATGAGACGCCCCAGGAGCCGGAGACGGACGCCGAGATGATCGTCTCGACGTTCCTCGACGGGGTTCGCACGAAACGGAGCTGATCGCTTGAAACGAGTCGTTGGATTGTTCGTTGTTTTCGCATCCGTGAGCGCCGGCGCTCAGACGGTGTCGCTGACGTTCGAGGATGCGCTGAGCCGGGCCCTGCACGTGAACAACGACATCGAGCGGTCGCGCGCCGGCGTCGGGGTGGCGGAGGCGAACCGCCTCTTCCTGATGTCGGCGGTCCTGCCGCGGATCTCCGCCAACGGGGCCCTGACCCGCAACAGCATCGAGCAGTCGTTCGGGGAAGGGGCGGACGCCATCACCATCCTGCCGCGCAACGACTGGAACTACAGCATCACCCTCTCGCAGCCGATCTTCGCCGGGCGGCGCGAGCTGCGCGCCTATTCGCAGGCGAAGCTCGGGATCGAGAACGCCCGCGAGGTCGAGCAGGCCACCGCGGATGCCACGCTGCTCCGCGTGGCGTCGAGCTACCTGGCCCTGGTCAACGCCGGCGCGCGGATGGAGATCGAGCGGCGCAACATCGAGCTGGCCGAGAAGCGCCGCCAGCAGGCGCAGGCCTTCTTCGACGCCGGCGAGGTCACCCGCGTCGACGTCCTCCGCGCCGAGACCGCCGTCAAGGCCGCCCAGCGCGTCCTGGCGGGGGCGGATCAGGCCCGGCAGTTCGCCGAGAGCGACCTCCGCCAGGCCCTCGAGCTCGACGGCTCGATCGAGCCCGCCCCGCCCGCGCGCAGGATCCCCTCGCCGCCCGACGAGGAGGCGCTGCTCCGGCGCGCCGCCTCCGGCCGCCCCGACCTCGACGTGGCCCGGAACAACGTCCGCATCGCCGGGCTCGAGGTCAGCAAGCAGCGTGGCTACCGCCTGCCGCTGATCACCTTCGACGGCGGGCTGGTCCATCAGCGGACGCCGTTTCCGGCCGATCGCTTCTCCTACGGAGCGCTGCGCTTCAATGTTCCCCTCTTTCAGTCGGGCGAGGTGGCGGCGCGGGTGGCCGGTGCGCGCCATCGCGAGCTGCAGGCCGAGCTGGCACTCGAGGACGCCAGGCTCGCTGCGCGCGAGGATGTGCGCAGGGCGCTCGCTGCCTTGCGCGCCGCGGAGACCGGTCTCAGCCTCGCCGCCGAGCAGCTGGTCGCGGCCGAGGCGGAGTACGCGCAGGCCTTCGAGCTCTATCGGGCCCAGGAGGCGACCTCGCTCGATGTCGCCACCTCCGAGGCCTCGCTGGCCGACGCCCGCCGGGCCGTGGCCGAGGAAACACTGAACCGCGACCTCGCCGAGCTCCGCGTCTGGTACGCGGCCGGCGCCATCCAGGAAGCCCTGAACATCAACGGAGTCAAACGATGAGACGCCTCCTCCTTCTCCTTCTTCTCGTTCCCGCCGTTCTCGCCCTCGCCGGCTGCGAAGGGCCCGACTCGACGGAGGCCGCGACGACCGCGGCGCAGGAGCCGCCGCCGCTGCCGGCCGACGTGCGGGAGGTCGGCGCGGTGGTCGCCCCGGCGGAGAGCGGCACGATGGTCCCGGCGCCCGCCGGCGGGGAGACGCTCGTCTCCACCGGCGAGCTCATCTCGCCGGTCCGCTCCGAGGTGGCGGCCAAGATCATCGGCCGCGTGGCCCGGGTCTATGTCGAGGAGGGCTCGCGCGTCACGCGCGGGCAGCCGCTGCTCGAGCTCGAGACCGACTATCTCCGCCTGAATCT
Organism: Thermoanaerobaculia bacterium; assembly: GCA_035525045.1. Taxonomy (GTDB): domain Bacteria; phylum Acidobacteriota; class Thermoanaerobaculia; order Gp7-AA8; family Gp7-AA8; genus DATLEX01. Next base: position 6,190 of record DATLEX010000316.1, read on the forward strand.
CCAGGCCGCGGAGGCGGAAGCGGCGCGCGCGCAGGCCATGCTCTCCGAGGCGGAGCGCGACCTCGGCCGCAAGAGTGAGCTGATCGGGAAGGGCTCCATTCCTCAGGCGACCTTCGACCGCTCCCAGGCCGGCTTCGATCAGGCGCGGGCGGCCCACGCCGGCGCCGCGGCGCAGGTGGCGCTTCTCCGCCAGCAGATCGCCGACTCGACGCTCCGCGCGCCGATCAGCGGCGTGGTGGAGTCCAAGCAGGCCGAGATCGGGCAGAAGCTCGGCGACGGGGCGGTGCCGTTCGTGATCGCCCAGACCTCGCCCCTCCGCCTCCGCTTCTCGGTCCCGGAGCGATACCTCGGCCGCATCAAGCGGGGGCAGCGGGTCGTGGCGCGCGTCGATCCGTATCCGAACGAGACCTTCGTGGGATCGATCCGCACTCTCGCCGGGGTGATCGACCCGCGCACCCGGACCATGTTCGCCGAGGCGGAGCTCGCCAATGCCGACGGAAGACTCAGGCCGGGATTGTTCGCGAGGGTGGAGACGAAGATGGATTGAAGGCAGCCCGAGAGCCGAGAGCCAACATGCAAAAACTCGCCGAAATCTGCGTCCGCCGTCCCGTCTTCGCCACCGTGATCATCCTGTCGCTGGTCGTGGTCGGCGCCTTCTCGTACTTCAAGCTCGGCGTGGACCGTTTTCCGAACGTCGAGTTTCCCTTCATCATCGTCACGACGGTGCTGCCGGGGGCGGCGCCGGAAGAGGTGGAGACCGAGGTCACCGACAAGATCGAGGAGGCGGTCAACACTATCAGCGGCATTGACGAGCTGACCTCGTTCTCGTCGGAGAACGTGTCGGTGGTCATGATCGCCTTCACGCTGGAGAAGGACCGCGACGTCGCGGCGCAGGAAGTGCGCGACAAGATCTCCACCATCCTCTCCGCCCTGCCGCGGGACGCCGAGCCGCCGATCGTGCAGACGTTCGACCCGGGAGCGATCCCGGTGGTGACCATCGCCGTGTCGGGTCCGGGGTCGCAGCGAGACATCTCCGAGTTCGTCGACAAGAACCTCCGCCGCCGGCTGGAGACGGTCTACGGCGTGGGGCAGGTGCTGGTGATCGGCGCGCGGCCGCGGCAGATCAACGTCGTGGTCGACAACGCCCGGCTGGCGGGGCAGGGCCTGACGGCGGCGCAAGTAGTGGCGGCGCTGCAGGCGCAGAACATCCAGATCCCGGGCGGGCGCGTGGAGCAGGGGATGCGCGACCTGACGCTGCGCACCTACGGCCGGGTCGGCTCCCCGGAGGAGTTCGGCGACATCCCGGTGGCGACCGCAGGGGGGACGGCGGTCCGCGTCCGCGACGTGGCCCGCATCGAGGACAGCATGGCGGACGTGTCGTCTGCGGCGAGCGTGAGCGGCCAGTCCGCGGTCGTGCTGATGATCCGCAAGCAGTCGGGGACCAACGCCATCGAGGTCGTGGACCGGATCAAGGAGCGCGTCGAAGAGGTGCGTCCCACGCTGCCGCCCGGCTACCAGCTCGACGTCATCCGCGACCAGTCGGAGTTCGTCCTGGCCGCCGTCGGCGCGGTGAAGGAGCACCTCATCCTCGGATCGATGTTCGCCTCGCTGGTGGTGTGGCTCTTCCTCTCCTCGCCGCGCTTCTGGCACGTCATCGCCATGCTGGCCTCAACGCTCCTGTTCTACTCGCTGCTGTGGGGCCACACCATTCCCGGCCCCGCCTCGATCAAGGTGCCGCTGGCGATGCTCATCGGCATCGGGATGTTCGTCTACTTCGTCAGGAAGTCGCGGCCCACGCTCATCGCGGCGGTGGCCATCCCCAGCTCGCTGATCGCCACCTTCGCGGCGATGTCCTACATGGGCTTCACCCTCAACGTCATCACCCTGCTGGCGCTGACCCTGGCGGTGGGCATCGTCATCGACGACGCGGTGGTCGTGCTGGAGAACATCTTCCGCTGGATGGAAGAGAAGAAGTTGTCGCCGATGCAGGCCGCCGTGGCGGGGACGAAGGAGGTCGGCCTGGCGGTCATGGCCACCTCGCTCTCGCTGATCATCGTCTTCCTGCCGGTGGCGTTCATGGCCGGCATCGTCGGGCGGTTCATGTACTCGTTCGGCGTGTCGATGGCTTTCGCCATCGCCGTCTCGCTCCTGGTGTCCTTCACCCTCACGCCGATGATGGCCTCGCGCTTCCTCCGCCGTGAGGACCTCCACCACGGCGAAGGGAAGGGGACGCGCCAGGGAGGCGTCTACTCGGTCATCGAGGGGAGTTACCTGAGGATGCTCGACTGGGCGATGGCCCACCGCTGGGCCATCGTGGCGCTGATGCTCGTGGTCCTCTTCTCCACGGTGCCGCTGTTCATCATCGTCGACAAGAACTTCCTTCCCTACGACGACGAGGGGCAGTTCGCCATCACCGTCCGCGCGCCGGAGGGGGCCAGCGTGGCCGCCACGCAGACCATCGCCGAGTCGATCGCCGCCCGCGCCGGCGAGCTGGAAGGCATCACCAGCACCGTCGTCACCATCGGCGACGATCCGCAGCAGACCCTCAACCTGGCCACCGTCTACGTGAAGCTGGGTGAGGCGTCGAATCGGCAGAACCAGTACGAGATCATGGACCGCGTGCGGACGGAGATCCTGCCGCACTACCAGCGGCTGAACCTCCGCACGCAGGTGGCGCCGGTCAACGAGTTCGGCGGCGGGACGGACGCCGAGGTGATGTTCTGGCTCGGCGGCCCCGACCTGGTGCAGCTCGATGTCTATGCCCGCCAGCTCGCCGGCGCCATCCGCGATCCGAAGCTCGGGACCACCGACGTCGACACGAACTTCATCGTCGGGAAGCCGGAGCTGGCCGTCCGCATCGACCGCGACAAGGCCACCGACCTCGGCGTGCGCGTGCAGGACCTCGCCGCGACGTTGAACGTCCTCGTCGGCGGGCAGAAGGCGACCAGCTACTACGAGGGAGGGGAGGAGTACGAGGTCCACGTCCGCGCCGGCCAGGAGGCGCGCCGCGACGTGGCCGGCATCTCCCAGATCGAGGTGCCCTCCTCGAGCGGCACCAACGTCAAGCTCGCCGACCTCGTCACGCTCAGCGAGGGCACCGGCCCCTCGGTGATCAACCGCTTCAACCGCCGGCGCATGGTCATGGTCCTGGCGAATATGCAGCCCGGCCACTCCTCGCAGGCGGTCATGGACCTGCTGCAGGCGAAGGCGGCCGAGCTGGACATGCCCGCCACCTACTCGTACGGGTTCACCGGCCGGGCCCAGGAGCAGCAGAAGGCGGGAGTCAACTTCATGCTCGCCTTCATCCTGTCGATCGTCTTCATGTACCTGATCCTGGCGGCGCAGTTCGAGAGCTGGGTCCACCCGGTCACGATTCTCCTGTCGCTGCCGATGACCGTGCCCTTCGCGCTGCTCTCGCTCGTGCTGCTCAACGAGTCGGTGAACATCTTCTCCTCCCTGGGGATCGTGGTGCTCTTCGGCATCGTGAAGAAGAACGCCATCCTGCAGGTCGATCACACCAACCAGCTCCGCGAGCGCGGCCTCCCGCGCGCCGCGGCCATCCGGGAGGCGAACCGCGACCGGCTCCGTCCCATCCTGATGACCACCATCGCCTTCGTGGCGGGGATGATCCCGCTGGCCATCTCCACGGGGGCGGGGGCGGCGACGAACCGCGCCATCTCCTCGACCATCATCGGCGGGCAGAGCCTCGTCCTCCTGCTCACCCTCCTGGCCACCCCGGTGATGTACTCCCTCTTCGACGACGTCCAGGAGTGGGTCCGCCGGCGCCGCAGCGGCCGCGCCGAAGAGACTTCCGGCGCGGAAGTTCCGGCGACGGTGTAGCCCCTTGACTTAGAGGGCCCAGAGGAGCACAGAGGCTCTTCTCCCGCCGAGAAGATTTGTACGTCGCAGAGCTTTCTCCCCCGCGCAGCGGGGGAGAAGGTGGCCGAAGGCCGGATGAGGGGGCGTTTCTCGAGGATTGCCCCTCACCCGGCGCTTCGCGCCACCCTCTCCCCGCAAGCGGGGAGAGGGCACGGGCAATCCAAAATCCAAAATCCAAAACCCAAAATCAGAACTGCCCCAGCACGCGCAGATCATTCTCGAACAGCGTGCGGATGTTCGGGATGTCGTAGCGCAGCATCGCCACCCGGTCGATGCCCATGCCGAAGGCGAAGCCGCTCCACTCCTCCGGGTCGATGCCGACGTTGCGCAGCACCTGGGGATGGATCATCCCGCAGCCGAGGATCTCCATCCAGCCGGTCTGCGAACAGGTGCCGCAGCCGGCGCCCTTGCAGAAGAGGCACGACATGTCCAGCTCGGCCGACGGCTCGGTGAACGGGAAGAAGCTCGGACGGAGGCGGATGTTGGCCTCGGCGCCGAAGAGCTCCCGGATGAAGTGCTCGAGCGTGGCCCGCATGTGCCCGATGTGGATCCCCTTGTCCACCAGGAAGCCCTCCGCCTGGTGGAACATCGGCGAGCGCCGCATGGTGATCTCGTCGCGGCGGTAGACCCGCCCGCACGAGATCACCCGGATGGGCGGCTTGAACTGCTCCATCGAGCGAATCTGCACGTTGGAGGTGTGCGTGCGCAGGAGGAGCGGCGCGCCGTCCTCGCTCCTGGCGTCGAGAAAGAAGGTGTCCTGCGTGTCGCGCGCCGGGTGGTCGGGTGTGAAGTTGAGGGCCTCGAAGTTGTACCAGTCGGTCTCGATCTCCGGCCCCGGGTCGACCGAGTAGCCCATCTCGCGGAAGATCCGCTCCATCTCCTGGCGGACGAGGGTGATGGGGTGGAGTGAGCCGAGGGGGGGACGCCGGCCGGGGAGGGTGACGTCGACGAGCTCGCGCGCTTCCTTCCGGCGGGCCTCTTCGGCGGCGAGGCGCGCACTTTTTTCCTTCAGCGCCTCTTCCAGGCGGTCGCGGAGCTTGTTGAGGGCGTCGCCGGCCTCTTTCTTCTGCTCCTTCGGAACCTCCTTCAGCCTGGCGAAGAGGGCGGGGATGAGCCCTCCCTTGCGGCCGAAGTAACGGACACGCAGCTCGTCGAGGGATTTCGTGTCATTCGCCGCGGCGAGAGCGCTGTCGAACTCCTCGCCGGCTTTCCTGATGCCGTCGAGCATTGCCCGCTCAGGGAACTTCAGTTGTCGCCGGTCTCGGGAGCGCGGCCTTGGCCGACTCGACCAGGGCGCTGAAGGCGGCGGCGTCGCGGACGGCGATGTCGGCCAGCACTTTCCGGTCGATCTCGTTCCCGCTGGCCTTCAGCCCGGCGATGAGCTGGGAGTAGGAGATGCCGTTCTGGCGGGCGGCGGCGTTGATGCGGGCGATCCAGAGCTTGCGGAAGTCGCCCTTGCGGTCTTTCCGCCCGGCGAAGGAGTAGTTCAGGGCCTTGTTCACCGCTTCCTTGGCGATGCGGTGCCCGCGCGATTTCATCCCGTAGAAGCCCTTGGCTGCCTTCAGGATCTTGACGCGGCGGTTCTTCCTCTTCGGACCTCGTTTGACTCTCGGCATCTCTCTCCTCGTTTCCTTTCTTTCGAGCGGTCAGGCCAGGAGTGGGATTGCCTGATCGCGCTCCGGTTCAGCCCTAGTCGTAGGGCAGCATGCGCTTGACGGTCTTGGCGTTCGCCTTCGAGACCTCGGTCTCGCCCGCCAGCGAGGCCTTCCGGCCCGGCGACTTCTTGGTCAGGATGTGCGAGTGGAAGGCATGGTTCCGCTGCAGCTTGCCGGTACCGGTCTTCTTGAAGCGCTTGGCCGCGCCCTTGTGGGTCTTCATTTTCGGCATGACAAACCTCGCTAAGCCGGGCTGGTAACGGGATTTAGGGCTGGATGATTCCCGAAGCGGGGGTCTGACCCCCTACTTGTTCGGCGCGATCACCATGGTCATCCGGTTCCCCTGCACGTCGGGGTGCTGGTTCTCGGGAGCGCCGAACTCCTTGATCTCCTCGAGGAGACGGTCGAGGACGGCCCGGCCGAGCTCCATGTGGGTCATCTCCCGGCCGCGGAAGCGGACCGTGGCCTTGACCTTGTCCCCATGCTGGAGGAATCGGACGATGTTGTTCTTCTTGAAGTCGAAGTCGTGCTCGTCGATGCGGGGGCGGAACTGCACCTCCTTGACGACGATCACCTTCTGCTTCTTCTTGGCCTCGCCCTGCTTCTTCTTCTGCTGGAAGACGTACTTCCCGTAGTCCATGATCTTGCAGACCGGCGGCTTGGCCGTCGGCGAGATCTCGACGAGGTCGAGGTCCTTCTGGCGCGCCATCTCCTGCGCCTGCGCGAGCGGGACCACTCCCACTTGCTGCCCCTCGGCGTCGATCAGACGCACCTCGGGGATGCCACGGATCATTTCGTTAATACGGGATTCTGGTTCGGCAGGCCTGCGGTCGAAACGGGAGCCTCGTCGGGGTGGATAAATACTGGTCTTCCTCCTTAGTCAATGCGCGGAATGCGCGAATCTACGAATAAAGACGATACAAAGTCAAGCAAGTGTCATCCTGAGCCGGCGCAGCGCGGCGAAGGACCCCCTCCGGTCCTCCACGCCCTCGGCAGGGGGTCCTTCGCCGTCTCCGCGGCTCAGGATGACACCGGCACCGGTTCGAGTGCGCGCGAGCGGATCAGCTCCTGTGCCGTGGCGATCAGCTCCTCTACGCCCACGCTCCCCTGGTCGCCGCCGCTCCGCTTCCGGAGGCTGACGGTGCCGCTGCTCGCTTCCTTCTCTCCCACCACGAGCATCCAGGGGATCTTCGCGAGTTGCGCGGTGCGGATCTTCGCGCCGAGCTTCTCGTTGCTCCGATCGACCTCCACGCGGATGCCTGCCCCCCGCAGCTTCCCCCCCACCTCATCGGCGTAATCGACGAACTTCTCGGAGAGCGGCAGGACCGTGGCCTGCACCGGGGCCAGCCAGAAGGGGAAGGCGCCGGCGAAATGCTCGATCAGGATGGCGATGAACCGCTCGAAGGAGCCGTAAATTGCACGGTGCAGGACGGCGGGGCGATGCTCGGCGTTGTCCTCGCCGATGTAGGTCAGATCGAACCGCTCCGGCGCGTTGTAGTCGAGCTGGATGGTCCCGAGCTGCCACTTCCGCCCGATGCTGTCGGAGACGTCGAAGTCGACCTTCGGGCCGTAGAAGGCCCCTTCCCCCTCCTTGACCTCGTAGGGTCGCCCCAGGGAGTCGAGGGCGCGCCGGAGCAGCGACTCGGCGCGGTCCCAGAGGGGATCGTCGCCGATGCGCACCGGCGGGCGGGTGGAGAACTTCGCCGTGTAATCGAGTCCCACGGCGCGGTAGACCTGGTCGAGCAGCCCCACGAACCGCGCCACCTCGCCGGGGACCTGCTCCTCCACGCAGATGATGTGCGCGTCGTCCTGGGCGAACTGCCGCACGCGGGTCAGGCCGCCCAGCGTCCCGGAGGCCTCGTTGCGGTGCAGCACGTCCTGTGTGGCCAGGCGAAGGGGGAGGTCGCGGTAGCTGTGCCGCTTCATCCCGTAGTAGAGGAAGTGCGAGGGGCAGTTCATCGGCTTGAGGGAGAAGTCGTGCTCCTCCGTCTCGCTGTCGAGCACCAGGAACATGTTCTCCTTGTACTTCCCCCAGTGCCCGCTGATCTCCCACAGCCCCTTGTTGAACAGCAGCGGCGTCTTGATCTCGACGTAGCCGTTCTCGAGGGTCAGCTCGCGCATCCACTGCGCGAGGACGTGGTAGAGCGTCGTTCCCTTCGGCGTCCAGAACGCCGCGCCGGGGGCGAAGGGGTGGAAGTGGAACAGGTCGAGCTCCTTGCCGAGCTTGCGGTGATCGCGGGCCTTCGCCTCCTCGGCGCGGCGGATGTAGTCGTGCAGCTCCTTCTCGTCGGCCCACGCCGTGCCGTAGATGCGCTGCAGCATCGGGTTGCGGCTGTCGCCGCGCCAGTAGGCGCCCGCCACGCTCATCAGCTTGAACGCGCCGAGGCGGCCGGTGGAGGGGACGTGCGGCCCGCGGCAGAGATCGAACCATTCGCCCTGGCGGTAGACCGACAGCGTCTCCTCGCCCGGGATCCCCTCGATGATCTCGACCTTGAACTTCTCGCCGATGGCGTCGAAGGTGCGGATCGCCTCGTCGCGGCTCCACTCCTCGCGCTTGACCGGGAGGTCGCGCTGGACGATCTCTCCCATCCGCTCCTCGATGCGGCGCAGGTCGTCGTCGGTGAAGGGGCGGTCGGTGGCGAAGTCGTAGTAGAAGCCGTTCTCGATCACCGGGCCGATGGTCACCTGCGTCCCGGGGAAGAGCTCCTGGACGGCCTGCGCCATGAGGTGGGCCGTGGAGTGGCGGATCGTGTCGATCCCCGCCTCGCTCTTCGGCGTGACGATCTCCACCTTCGCCCCGTCGGGGACCTTCACCGAGAGGTCGACGGTCTTCCCGTTGACCCTTCCGGCGATGGCGTCCTTCGCCAGGCGCCTGCCGATCGCCGCGGCGACGTCGGCGACGGTGGCGCCGTCGGGCACTTCTTTGCGGGAACCGTCGGGGAGCTCTACGTGCATGTTCGTTCCAAATGAAAACAGGGCCGAGTGCATCGGCCCTGTCGAGTGATCTTGTTGCGTGGTGTGCGGATCAACGACAGGGCGAGCCGGTCCGGCCCGTCGTTCGAGTCTGCGTCGTCGTGGTCCGTCTCATGAATCTGGCCGCGGAGTATAGCAGGCTAACCGCGCCCTCGTCCCGCCGTCTAACGGCGCATGAAGAAGCTCGCATTCCTGCTCGTGCTGGCGGCATGGCCCCTCCGCGCCGATCTCCTCTCCGAGGTCCGGTCGGCGTCGGGGTGGATCGGATACTCGGTCCCGGTCGTGGAAGGGCGTCACACGCTCTGCTCGTGGGACAGCGTGATGATCACTGGCCAGAAGTGGAACACGCCGGCTTCCGTCCTGCTCGTGATGCTTCACGTGAGCGATGGTTCGGTCGAGACCATCCGTCTCTCCTCTCCCGAGTGCCGCGCGGAGCACGAGGTCCGCTGGCTGCGCGAGGTCGATCCCCGCGAGAGTCTCCGCCTGCTGCGAGACCTCGCCGATGCCGAGACCGGCGTCGCGAAGAAGGCGGTCACGGCGATCGCGCTGCACCGCGACGCGGAGGGGGAGCTGATCTCGCTGGCTCGCCGGCACCCGTCGTCGAAGATCCGCGGCACCGCGCTCTTCTGGGTCGGGCAGCGCGCCGGCGCGCGGGCCGCGGAGACCCTCCGCGACGCCATCGACCACGATCCGGAGCGCGAGGTGAAGGCGAAGGCCGTCTTCGGGATCGCCCAGCTCCCCGACGCGCAGTCGGTGCCGATCCTCATCGACCTCCTGAAGACGCACCGGAGCCGTGAGGTGCGGAAGAAGGCCGCGTTCTGGTTGAGCCAGAAGAACGACCCTCGCGCGCTGCAGGCCTTCGAAGAGATCCTGACGAAGTAGTCACCTCGAGCTCTTTCGGGAGCGGCGCTTCGTGCTGCTCGAGCCTTTGCTCGTCCCGCGGCCTTTCACGCCTCCGGAGAGCTTGTTCAGGTAGACGAGCGCCCCCGCCGCGATCGTGATGGCGCCGAGCGAGGCCACCAGCACCTCCGGATTCCGCTTCAGGTGCTCCCCGGCCTCGTCGAGGAGCTCGTCGATGTCGACCTCCTCGAGCCGCTGCCTGAGCCGGGCGATCACCAGATCCACCACGCCGAGGCGCTCGACGATGTCGAGGAGCGCGGCGGTGTTGAGGGCGGACCCCGTCCCGCGCCGGGCGGTCGTCCCGCGGGAGCCGCCGGCCCGCCGCGCCGTCTTCTTTCCGCGGTCGTCCGCTTCTTCGTAAGTCGCTGTAGCCATGGTCACCTCCGCCTCGCGTAGTGCAAGGAACCGACCACGCCAGAGCCTCCCGGCCCGCGACCTGCATCTCGACTGACCGTGCGAGTCACCGGGCGCAGCTCGAACGTTCAGGACCGCCGCGGGCTGCGCGGTCCGATCCTCGCCGGAGGGGGGATCGGCGCCGTCGTCATCGCCCTGTTGGTCATGTTTCTCGGGGGGGATCCACGCGAGGTGATCCAGAGCGGCCCCGCCCCCACGGAGCAGGCGGGGCCGGGGCAATCCGACGACGCTGAGTCGGAGTTCGTCCGCGGCGTCCTCTACGAGACCGAGCAGACGTGGCAGGCGATCTTCCGCGATCAGCTCGGGCGCTCGTATCAGGAGCCGGCGCTCGTCCTCTACACCGGCTCCACGCAATCGGCCTGCGGTCTCGGTCAGGCTGCGGCGGGGCCGTTCTACTGTCCGCTCGACCAGCAGGTCTACATCGATCTCAGCTTCTACCGCGAGCTGCGCGAGCGCTTCGGGGCGCCGGGAGACGCGGCGCAGGCGTACGTGATCGCCCACGAGGTCGGCCATCACGTCCAGACGCTCCTCGGCATCTCGGAGGAGGTCATGAGCCGCCGTCGCCGGCTCGGCCCGGAGGAAGGGAACGAGCTCTCGGTCCGCCAGGAACTGCAGGCCGACTGTTTTGCCGGCGTGTGGGCCCGGGAGGCGGATGCCGCCCGGCAGATCCTCGAGCCGGGCGACGTCGAGGAGGCCCTCACGGCGGCGAGCGCCATCGGCGATGACCGCATGCAGCGGAAGGCGCAGGGCTACGTCGTCCCCGAGACCTTCACCCACGGGACCAGCGCCCAGCGCCAGCGGTGGTTCCGGCGGGGCCTCGATAGCGGCCAGGTGACGTCCTGCGATACATTCAGCCTTTCCCAACCGTGATCGGAGGAGTCATGCCAGCCGCCAGAGCGCTTTTCGTCGTCCTCGTCCTCGTCACCGCCGCGGCGTGCGGCACGGGTCAGCCAATCTCCACATCGGGGGGGAGGGCGGCGGTGGGGGTGCAGTTGGTCGGGTCGGTGTTCTTCGGCTCGGGCTCGACGGCCCCCGCCAATCTCGAGGTGCTGGTGGAGAATCGCTCGCCGGCGGAGATCGTGGTCCGGCACATCCGCGTGGAGAGCTCCGGGATGGCGACGTGGGGGATCTACCCCGCGCAGCGCACGTTCCGGGAGACGCTCAGCCCCGGCCAGGTCCGGGCCTTCCCGATGTACGCCACCGCGGCCACCACGCGCAGATCGCCGACCGAGCCGTTGACGGTCCGGGCCGTGGTCCAGTTCGACTCGGGGACCGAGCGGTTCCAGGAGTTCTTCAGCGGGATGGTCCACCAGGACTAGGCCCTCGTGTCATTCCGAGCCGCCGGAGCCGCGGAGCGGCGAAGGACGGCGAGGAATCCCCTGCCAGACGTACGAGAAGCGCTCCGCCGCGGGGGGTCCTTCGCCGTCTTCGCGGCTCAGGATGACACGAGGATCACGCGTGCTGTTCTTCCGGCTGCAGCGCGCCGTTCTCCGGCTCCGGCGAGACCTCCCCCGCCTTGGCGAGGGCGAAGCGGAACAGCACCGGGCCGATGAGCTGGTTGACCACGATCGATCCCAGCAGCACCGTCCCGAGAACGCGCCCCCATGGCTGGAAATCGTTGAGCACGAGGACGGCCAGGGCCAGCCCCACGCCGGCCTGCGAGAGGAGGCCGAGCGGGACCAGCCGCCCGACCTTCTCATCGACGCCGCCCGCCTTGATGGCCAGCTTCGTCCCGGCATAGATCCCGGCTGCGCGAACCGCCGCGGCGGCGATGGCGAAGGGCGCCACGTGCAGGAAGGCGTGCAGGTGCAGCTCCGCGCCGACCACGGCGAAGAAGATGGCGAACGTCGGCAGCGCCACGGCTTCGGTGGCGCGTAACACTTCCTCCCCCCCGACCGGACTGACGTTTTCCAGGAACAGCCCCGCCGTCAGGCCCACCAGAAGCGGGTCGAGATGAAGGACCCGTCCCGCTTCCGCGGCGATGAACAGCAGCGCGAATACCAGCAGGCCCGTCCGCGAGCGGACCCGCAGGATGTAGACGGCCAGCACGATGCCGAAACCGGCGCCGACGGCGATCGATCCGAAGATGTGCGTGACCAGCACCTCCATCCCCCCGGCGGTTTGCGCCCCCGGAAAGACGGTCCGCGCCGCGGTGCTCGTCAGCGAGTAGCCGATGACGATGGCCAGGTCGGCCAGGACCACGATCGACATCGAGAGCTCGCTCAGCGGCCCGCGGGCCCGCGTCTCCCGGATCACGCCGATGACCACCGCCGGCGAGAAGGCGGCCAGCACGTTCGCGCAGATCAGCGCCACCGCGGCCTTCTGGATGAACCCGAAGCCCGCCGTCACGGGAAGGATCGTCGCCACCCAGTAGAAGAGTATGGCCAGCAGGAGCGTCGAGACGGCGATGCTGCCGAGAGAGATCGAGACGATGGCCCGGAGACGCGGCCGGAGGCGCTTGAAATTGAGCTCGCAGCCGGCCAGCAGCGCGATCAGTCCGATGGCCGTCCCCTTCACCAGCGCCAGGTCGTCGAGCATCGGCTGGTTGACGATGCGCAGCACGCTCGGCCCGAAGATGAACCCGCAGAGGAGATAGCCCGTCAGGTGCGGGAAGCGGATCGCCTCCGCGACGTGGCTGACCTGCAGCGCCGCAATGATCAGGAAGCCGAAGGCCAGCGCCGCGCCGGAGCCGGTGACCATCGCCCCGGCGGGCAGGAACGACCGCGCCGCGTAGGCGATCGCCGTCACGACGAGAAGGAGCAGGATCGATCGGGTGATGTTCATACGAAATGCGTCACCGCACGGCCTGTCTCCTCACCGACCGCGCGCGCCTCTCTCCGCTGCATGGCTTGCACGAAGACCTCCGTCAGGACGCTTCCGATGATCACGGCATTGATTCCCCAGGCGATTCCCGGCACCGGCTCCGGATCGAGCGTGGCCAGGCTGAAGATGACCACGATGGCGACGGCGCTCTCCGGCAGGACCGCCAGCGTCAGGTTCCGTGCCGAGGGAAGATCGGCCGGCGCCACCCGCACCGCCGCGCGCGCTCCCACCAGCTTTCCGTATCCTCGTGTCACCGCGAAGAGTACCCCCAGCGCCCATCCCTGCCACTCCAGCGGCCTCCACGTCGTACCCACCAGGAAGAGGAAGAGAAGGTACATCGGACGCTCGAAGTCGCCGAGCGTCGCCTCCAGCCGCGCCTTGTGCCGGTACGGGACGTTCGCCAGCACCGCCCCCGCCAGCGCGCAGACGACCGGCACCGACAGCGCCAGGTACCCGGCCGTCCCTGCCGCGAGCGCGATGCCCCCGATCAACAGCGACACCTCCTCGGTGCGGTTCCGAACGTTCCGCAGCAGGAGATAGATGACCACGCCGAGGAGGAACCCCACCCCCGCGGTGACGATGAACCAGCCGCTGCGTGGCAGGCGCCACAGGACCGTCGCCTGCGGGCGGAACATGCTCGCCACCAGGGCCAGGATGGCGAAGGCCGCCACCTGGTCGATCTGCGTCACGGCGCTGACGATCTGCGTCGACCGCGACGGGGCGTTGCGCAGCAGGAGGCGCAGGTTGGCCGGGGCGCTCACCGCCGCGCACGCCGACAGGATCAGCACGTCGCGAAGCAGGCCGGTGCCGTGCGTCAGTCCGAAGATGGCGAGCAGGAGTCCCGAGCTCAGCCCGACCAGCACCGTGGCCGGCAGCGTCAGCAGGGCGAGGGTGGTGGTGAACGAGTGGGGCAGCTCGTCCAGCCGGCGGACGTTGAGCTGCATCCCTACCACCAGCCCGATCCAGCCGAGGCCGAACTCGTACGCCGGCCGCAGGTCGGCCAGGGTCTGCTCGGTGACGACCCCGAAATTACGGAAGGCGTAGCCGAGAATCAGCAGGGGGAAGCCGGAGGCGGCCAGCACGGAGAGGCCGAAGCGCTGCTCGAACCGGCGCACGGCGGGGTGCGCCGCCACCAGGGCCAGGCCCACCGCCGCCGCCAGGGCGATGACGACGCGGGCAATCTGCTCGGCGGGCATCGGGGCGGTAGCCTACCTCGTGGCGGCGAATCATACTGAAAAGCCGCTACACTGGTTCATGCTACCCTTCACTTCGACCCTCGGGTTCGTGCTGGTGGTGGGACTGATCACGCTCACCATCGCCGGCGCGATCCTGGCCCAGCCCCGCCGCCGGCGCCCGTAGCGAAGCAGGAAGCGTCGCTGAGCGTCGAGGCGCCGGTCCCGCGGCGCGAGAGGGTTTTCTGCCTTGAACCTGGCACAGGGAGCATCGCGGCAGGAGACGCCGGAGGTTTGTTTGGTAGACCCCAGCGGACTCGAACCGCTGACCTCCACCGTGTCAAGGTGGCGCTCTAACCAACTGAGCTAGGGGTCTGTACGCTCCCGGCGAAGGGGGGAGCCCCTTCGGCGCGAAACTTAACACATCGCGCCGCGATCGTGTTCCCGGGCTCCGAGGCAATTCATTTCACCCTCACCAGACGCGAGACGAGCCTGGGAAAGTGGCGCTGGAGCGGAATGGCGAGGGTCTCCCGGCCACCGACGTAAACCTCGTTCCTCTCTCCGGCCACCCCGCGCAGGATGGCGGGCGCGGCGCGCTCCGGGAGCATCGCCCGCGCGTGCGTCTCGTCGAGCTTGCCGTGCCGTGTTCCGTCGCCGCGCAGGGCATTCTCCGAGACGTTCGTCCGGATGTACCCGGGGCAGACGATCGTGACGCGGATGCCGTGCTTGTGCGTCTCGGCGCGAAGCGTGTTGAAGAACCCGTGCAGCGCGTGCTTCGACGCCGCGTAGGCGGAGCGGAGCGGCACGCCGACGTGACCGATCACGCTGCTGATCGGAACGATGTGCCCCGAGCGGCGCGCGAGCATCGACGGCAGGAGCGCTTTCGTGAGCGCGATCGCGCCAAAATAGTTGATCTCCATGATCTGCCGGTCGACGGCCAGATCGGTGTCGGCGGCCATCGCACGCTGGCTCACGCCGGCGCTGTGCACGAGGATGTCGACGTGGCCGATCTCGCCCAGCACCTGACTCGCCGCGTCGGCCACGGCATCCCCGTCGCCGACGTCGAGCGGCTTGACGAGGTGCCGTTCGGGACCGGCACAGAGCCGGCGAACACGCTCGAGCTCAGCTTCGTTGCGCGCGGAGAGAACGACCCGCGATCCCTCGCGGCTCCAGGCGATGGCCAGCGCCTCGCCGATCCCGGACGAAGCGCCGGTGATCCAGACGACCTTGTCACGAAAGCCAGCCATCGGGCTCGAACCGCTGCCCCCACCGCGGGCGGGTACGATACTACACGTGAAGCGGCTGGCGAAAACGGCGGGAGCGACGGCACTGCTTGCGGGCGTGGCCCTGATCCTGGAGCGTTTTCTCGTCGCCGCCCCGCATCACCGCGGACCGAAGAGCGATCACTTCGACGGGCGGCGTTTTTACAACCAGCAGCCCGGCTGGCAGTCGGAAGGCTCGTTCCTGAAGTGGCAGATGAACCGCCGGCGCGGTGCATGGCGGGATTGGGTGGAGGCGCCGCCGGGCCCCGCCCCCGAGGCGCGGGTCGATGACGGTCGCCTGCGAGTGACGCTGGTCAATCACGCCACGACTCTCATTCAGCTCGACGGAGTGAATCTCCTCACCGACCCGATCTGGTCCGAGCGATGCTCGCCCGTCTCGTGGGCCGGCCCGAAGCGCCGCCGCCCACCGGGCATCCGCTTCGAGGATCTTCCGCCCATTCACGCCGTGCTGATCAGCCATAACCACTACGATCACCTCGATCGGCCGACGCTCCGCGCCCTTCGTCGCTCCACCGTGATCACGCATCTCGGCAACGGAGCGGTGATTCCGGGCGGCGCGCGCGAGCTCGACTGGTGGCAGGAGCTCGCCGTCGGCGACCGCGTGCGCGTCACCGCGGTGCCGGCGCAGCATTTCTCCTCGCGCGGCCTGTCGGACCGCAACGCCAACCTGTGGGGAGGCTTCGTCATCACCGGCCCCTCGGGCAGCGTCTACTTTGCGGGTGATACGGGGTGGGGGAAGCATTTCGCCGAGATCGGGAAGCGCTTCGGACCGGTTCGGCTGGCCCTCCTTCCCGTCGGCTCCTATCTCCCGCGCTGGTTCATGAAGCCGGCCCACATCGATCCGGCCGAGATGGTCGATGCGCATTTCGAGCTGGGTGCCCGGATGAGCGTCCCGATGCACTACGGCACCTTCGAGCTCGGCGACGACGGCGAGACCGAGGGAATCGACGAGCTGAGGCGCATCGCGGATCGCCGTGGGGCGAACATCAGGATCCTGGAGTTCGGGGCGGGCTTCGAGATCCCTTAGCGGCACTGTCAAGGCGCTCCCTACCGGCCACTCCAGCTCCTGTGCCGCAAGTCCTGGGAAGGCAGCGCGCCTCAGATGTTTGGTGGCCCGCTTGGGTACCTGTTCCATCGCGGACTCGAGAGCGCCCGGGTGGATCTCCGCCAGCGCCGCACAGAGGACGGCGGCCTGCGCGCGAACACTTTCGCGAACACTCCGACCACTTGCGGCCGAAATGAAGAACGCCGCTCCGTCTTTGGCATAACGTGAGCGGCGTGAAAGATTTGTAGGTTGGTAGGCGCTACCGGACTCGAACCGGTGACCCCCACCGTGTGAAGGTGATGCCACGCTTTGCGACAACCTACGACAACTTAGGATCTACGTCTTTCCAATCGGTTGCGGACATCCCGGCACATCCCGGGTCGTCCGTAGTGGGACCCCACGAACACTTCGCGAACACTGCCGACGCGCCGATCTCGCGACGACGGTGATGTTCACCGACGACCCGCTCGCCGCGGGCAGGCCGGAGCGCCGGTCTCGTGCACGGACGCGGCCGCAGCCGGAGTGGTGGTGAAGGCCGTGCCACATCACCGAACTCCGCTCCTATCTCGACAAAGCCATGCCCCCCCTCAGCCGGGCAACGGGAGGGTCGACCGACCCTCTCTGGCGTGGCGATCAAAGCGACACACTTCCAGGAAACCGGAACCGCCTGAAATAGGGGTTTGGAACAAATTGGGTTGTGTTCAAAGCACTGGCGTCGGTCTGCGGCGTTACACTGTCGAGCGTCGTGGTTACGGCGCTTGATCGATGCAAGGTGCTGGGGAAGGAGACGGCCAGCGCGAATTACGGTCCGATCCTCGTCCGGGTCGCCGAGTACCCGCGGTTGGTGCACTTGCCTCTGCACTGCCATACCGAGGAATACGTGACCTTCGTCACCAGCGGCGGTTACACGGAACGCACCCGAAGGGAAGCTCGTGAGTGCGTCCAGGGAAGTGTCTTGCTGCACGATGCGGGTGAGGTCCATGAGGATGCGTTCGGCAACCGCCCCACGCGGTGCGTGAATCTCTTCATCGACCCTTGCTGGCGATCACAGATTGCAACGGAGGATCTCCTCGGTGCAGGTTTCATTCGTGCCTCGGCGTTGACATGTGCGCTCATCCACCGAGTCGAAAACGAGTTGCGCGCGCCCGACGATGTCACGCCAGTCGTCTTGCAGAGCGTGATTCTCGAGCTCGGCGTGCTGCTTCGGCGGGAGCTCCGAAGCGGACCGGCATGGTTGCGGGATGCGCGCGCGTTCATCAACGAGCACTTTGCTGCACGAATCACATTGCGCGACGTCGGCGATGCGGTGGGCGCGCACCCCGCCCAGGTCGCGCGCGCGTTTCGCGCGTATGACCATGTCTCAGTCGGCGAGCAGATTCGGCGCGCGCGCATCGAGTACGCCTGCCAGCAGTTGCGATCGAAACGGCCGCTGGCCATGATCGCCCGCGAGGCAGGATTTGCGGATCAGAGTCACTTCACGCGCACGTTTCGCCGCCTGATGGGTACGACACCGGCCGCGTACAGGCGCTCCCTACGAATGCGGTAAGTCGCGCACACCAACCCCAATCTGCCATGCAGCGACGGCATGGGTCCAGGTCGAGTCGATCACGCGCGGATTCTGCTCGGGGACAAGCATCTGTAATTCCGTGCATGCCAGCACCACGGCATCGGCGCCGCGGTCATGCAAGCGTTCACAGGCCGCTGCGAAGGCGCGGCGGGACGACGGCCTCACCACGCCGGCGATGAGCTCATCGAAGATGATGTCGTCGATGAGCGCCTGTTCGTCCGCA
>DATLEX010000327.1:0-20354 GCA_035525045.1 Thermoanaerobaculia bacterium
CGTTCACCACGGACGGAGAGTCTGGAAACAAAAAGAACCAGTGCGGGCGTTTCGATACGTTCTTTTTGCCGTAGCCGCCGTTGCGCAGAACGCTTTGCCCTTTGCCCAGATCCAGAGGACAGCATTTGAGCGGTTTATCGCAGCCTCGCTTCCTACGGAGATATTTGTCAACTTTCGAGGCCTGTCCTATCGGGCCGAACAGTTGCTGTACGAATATCAGATCGGCTCCCCGGTCGGTGACCTTGCAATCCCGTTCGCCTTGTTGTTTGAAGAACGACCTGACGCGCCTTCGGAGCTGGGGATGTCCCTCAATGTCGGAAGCTCTGGACAATTTCTTGAACTTCATCTTTCGTCCTTCTGGTTCGAACACCTCGCTGCCGCCGCGTTGACTGCTGCGACAACGACTCAAATCGCGGACGAATAGCGCGGCCCAACTCCACGCAGCAGCTGACGCGGCCCGGCTTCGGCCCGGCAGCCGAGCTGCCTTGAGCAGCGTAAACTTGAAGCGTCACGACTTTGGCACGCGGAACCGGCCGCGCAGCTGAGCGTGAGAAACGTTGGGCAGCGGAAACCACATGCCTTTGCCCCTGTCACTTGACGACGTGGCAAACCAGCGCCATGGCCTTTTCGAGCAGTCCACAGCTTTCGTGAATCGAAGGACCGGTGAAATCATGACCGTCACCGATGACGAATTTTTCGTTCAACGGCTTCAGGAATCTAGACCAGTCCCCACGAATGCAGCAGCTCGGTGGCCCAGCTTCGGAGGGTCTCCTCCACCGCCTCGAGCTGCCGGGTGAAGAAGTGATCGGCGCCGGTGACGGTCACGCTCTCGGCGTTGCGCACTTGCTCGATCAGCTTCTCCAGCCTGGCCACGTCCCCGTGCTCGTCATCGGTTCCGTGGAGGAACAGCATCGGCTTCTCGCAGTGGCGCAGATAGCCGAAGTCGTACTTGTTGACGGGAGTGCCGATGAGAAAGAGCGCATCGATCTCCGGCACCTCGCACCCGGCCCGGCTGGCCACCCAGGCACCGAAGGAGAAGCCGCCGGCGAAGACTTTCCGGTCGGGGTGCTTGCGTCGCAGCCAGGTCAGCGCAGCGAGAAAATCGTCCTGCTCGCCCTCTCCCTGATCGAACGATCCGGAGCTGGCCCCGACGCCGCGGAAGTTGAAGCGGAGCGTGGCGATGTTGGCGTTCTCGAGGCCGCGCGCCGCGCGGAAGACGACCTTGTTGTGCAGCGTGCCGCCGTGCGTCGGAAGGGGGTGGGAGATCAAGGCCACCGCGGCCGGATCCTGCAGGTCGCGGTAGAGGGCCTCCAACCGGCCGGCTTTGCCGTAGATGTCGGCGTGACGCAGCGGTTTCGGGTTCACGGCAGCTCCGCCATCGACCGCGGCGGCGCGAGCCGCACCAGCACGCGGCCTCCTTCGACCTTCACGTCGTGTGCCGCGACGCCCACCTCGGTCGATCCGGGACAGTTGCCCGTCCGGACGTCGAAGGCCCAGAGATGCCACGGACAGACCAGCTCGTCGCCCATCAGGTCGCCCTCCCCCAGCGGCCCGCCGCGATGCGGGCAGGTGCCGTCGAGGGCATGCACGCCGGCCGGCGTGCGGCAGAGGACGATCTTCCGATCGCCGATCAGACGCGCGATCGGGCGGTTCGGAGGGATGTCTTCAGCCGCGCAGACATCGACGTAGTCCTTCACGAGGCGCGCACCATAGCATGCCCCTACGCCACCCGAACGGGGCGTGGAATCCCGCTGCGCCCGACCGCCGCGGTGCCGTCGCCCCACACACCCGGGACGGCGGTGGCGCAGTGGGGGCACTTCCCGTCGACGAGGCGATACGACGTGACGCGGAAGCCGTACCGGCCGATGACCAGGGCGTCGCATTTCGGACAATGCGTTCCCTCGCGATCGCCGAACCCGCCCGGAATGTTGCCGGGATAGATGTAGCGAAGCCCCGCGCGCCGGCCGATCTCCCAGGCGCGAAGAAGCGTGCGCGCATCCGTATCGGGGTTCTCGGTCATCTTGTAGTCCTGGTGATAGGCCGTGACGTGCCACGGAATGTCGGGATCGACGCCGGCCAGGAACTCGGCGATGCCGGTGAGCTCCTGATCCGAGTCGTTGAAGCCGGGGATCACCAGGGTCACGATCTCCAGCCAGATCTTCCGCTGCTTCAGGCCACGGATCGTATCGAGCACCGGCTGGAGCGTCCCGCCGAGGTCGCGGTAATGCCGGTCGCTGAAACCCTTCAGATCGACTTTGTACAGATCGACGTAGGGGGCGATGTAGTCGAGCACCCTCTCGGTGCCGTTGCCGTTGGAGACGTAGGAACAGACCAGGCCCGCCTTCCTCGCCTCCTTGAACACCTCCACCGCCCACTCCGAGGTGATGAGCGGCTCGTTGTAGGTCGAGGTGAGGACCGTGGCGCCGTGCTGCCTGGCCAGCCGCACCAGCTCCGCCGGCTCGACGTCGGTGGGGGGCGCGCCGGCGACCGGATCGCGCAGGGCCTGCGAGGTGACCCAGTTCTGGCAGTAGCCGCAGTGATAGTCGCAGCCGAGCATGCCGAAGGAGAGCGCCAGCGCGCCGGGATAGGCATGGAAGAACGGCTTCTTCTCGATCGGGTCGACCTGCAGCGCGGCCACGTATCCGCGCGGCACTTTCAACACGCCCTTCTCGTTGAAGCGGACCTTGCAGATCCCCTTCAGCCCGTCGAGGATCTTGCAGCGGTGCCCGCAGGAGTAACAGCGCACGGCGCTGTTCTCCAGGCGGTCGTACAGCTCCGGCGCGCCTTCGGCCGTCCTGGCCGCGAGGACCTCAGCGAGCGCGGACTCCTTCTGTACCTGGGGCATGCGGAAGGGAAAAACATGCTGCGCGCCGCGCAAATTCTGCGAGTACACTCGCCGCATGTCGTTCATCGACACGCTCTTGCGCGAGCAGGTGGCCACCATCACCCTCAACCGCCCCGAGAGGCTCAACGCCTTCGCCGGCACGATGCGGCACGATCTGCTCGAGGCCCTTCTCGCCGCCGAGCGCGACCCGGCCTGCCGCGCCGTGGTGATCACCGGCGCCGGGCGCGCCTTCTGCGCCGGCGGCGACATCGAGGCGATGGCCGCCCTGCAGAAAGCGGGCGACGTCGAATCGTTCCGGACGCTGCTCGACGCCGGCGGCGAGGTGGTCCTCCAGATCATCGGGATGAACAAACCGGTGCTGGCCTCGATCAACGGCGTCGCCGCCGGCGCCGGTTGCAATCTGGCCCTGGCCTGCGATTACCGCATCGCCTCCGAGGAGGCGAAGCTCGGACAGACCTTCGTCAGGATCGGGCTGCATCCCGACTGGGGCGGGACATGGCTTCTTCCGCGTCTGGCCGGCCGCGGCCGGGCCTTCGAGCTGATGGCCACCGGCCGGATGATCGGCGCGGCGGAGGCCGCTGCGATGGGCATGGTCGACCGCGTCACGCCGGCGGGTGAGCTGGCATCGGAGACGGCACGGCTCGCCGCGGTGCTCGCCGCCGCTCCGCCGCTGCCGCTGGCCGGCATCAAGCGCGCGCTCCGCGAGGCGGAGCGGAACGATCTGCGCGGTCAACTGGCGCTGGAGAGCGAGCAGCAGCGGCGCGCGTTTCTCTCCGCCGACGCCGCCGAGGGGATGGCCGCCTTCTTCGAGAAACGAGCGCCGCTGTTCCGGGGCGAATGAAGACCGGGCTCGGGTTCGGGCTCGGGTTCGGGCCCGGGCTCGGGCTCGCAACCGCTAGACCCGGCGGGCGATCAGTACGGTCTGGTCGTCTTTCTGGGGCGCCTCGCCGACGAACTCCTCCACGGCCGCGGCGATGCGGTCCCGCAGCTCCTGCGCCGATCCGGAGCCGTCGAGGCGGAGGAGAGCCTCGAGGCGGTGGTCCTCGAACTCCTCCCCGGCGAGGTTCTCCGCCTCGGTGATGCCGTCGCTGTAGAGAAGGACGAGCGATCCCGGCAGGAACGGGCGCTTCTGGCTCATGTAGCGGCTCTGGCCGAGGATCCCGATCGGAAGGCCGTGCGCCTTGAGCGTCTCCAGCCGGCCGCCGACGACCATGTAGCCGGGGTTGTGTCCGGCGTTGACGTACTCGATGGTGTCCGACTCGGCGTCGATGGAGGCCATGATCATGGTCACGAACTTGTTTTCGGCCGACCATCGATGAAGGTGCCTGTTCATCTCCGTGGCGATGTCGCCGAGCTCCCGCCCCTCGGCCATCAGCAACTGCAGCGCGGCGTGGACCGCCGACACCAGCAGCGCCGCCGGCATCGATTTCCCGGCCACGTCGGCGACCACGAGCGTCAGCACCCCGTCCCGCTCGACCACGGCGTGGTAGTCGCCGCCGACCTGGCGCGCCGGCCGGGAGAGCGCCGCCAGCTCGATGCCGGCGACCTGGGGGATCGACTTCGGAAGGATCTCCTTCTGGATCGTGGCGGCGAGCTCGAGGTCGCGCTCCATGGCCTGCTTCTCCAGGGCCTCCTTGTGGAGGCGGGCGTTCTCCAGGGCGATGGCCGCCTGGTTGGCGAAGAGGCCGAGGAGCCGGAGCTCGTTGGCTTCGAACTGCCCGATCGTGCCGTCGCGGCTCTCGCGATCGGCCGCAGCGAGCACGCCGATCATGGCGTTGTTGCCGCGGATGGGTACGGTCACGAAGGCCGAGCAGGCCGGGAAGATGCAGTCGAGGCGCTCGTGGAAGCTGATGGGCTGCCCCTCGCGGTCGAGCTCGGAGGCGATCTCCTGATCGAGGAACTCGGCACGGACAGTGCCGAAGGAGCGGAAAAGGACGAAGCGGTCTCCGTTCCGGAGGAAGAGGGCGGCGCGGCGGGCGTTGGTCAGGGAGATCATCCGGAAGAGGATCTCGTCGGCCACGTCGTCGATGTTGAGAGTGGAGGCGATGGAGAGACCGATCTCATAGAGCGACTCGAGCTCCCAGAGGCGATACTTGAGCTGAAACTCCCCTTCCCGCATCTCCTGGATGAGGCGCTGGTTGGCGATGAGGGTGCCGAGGTACTCGGCGGCGGCACGGACGAGGGCCACCTCGTCCTCGGTC
Source organism: Thermoanaerobaculia bacterium (assembly GCA_035525045.1). Lineage (GTDB taxonomy): Bacteria > Acidobacteriota > Thermoanaerobaculia > Gp7-AA8 > Gp7-AA8 > DATLEX01. Next base: position 5,047 of record DATLEX010000327.1, read on the forward strand.
GGCTCCTCCGCTCCGCGCCGCCGGAGGGCCAGTAGCCCGAGGTCCTCGCGATGGCTTCGCAGCGGCAGGACCAGGTGGGGGGGAGGGTCGAGGGGAACGTCCCCGGTGCGATCGAGGACGTCGGGGGCGGTGCAGTGTGGTGAGCTGGCGGTCAGGCGCATCGGGCCCTCGCGACCCTCGCGCAGGTAGAGCGCGGCGATCTCGAAGGAAGTGTGACGAGTGAAGGCCTCGAGGATCCGCGGCGCCTGCGCCGGAATGGCGGAACGATCCAGTTGCTGCAGCTCGGTCAGGAAGCCGGCGAAGCGGTGGACCTCGGGCGCCATGGAAGACACGATATCAGCGGCGAGTGCCGGGCGACCGGAACATCATCTCTGCAATCCGAGATCGCCCACGGCCGCCTCCTCGCTTTCGTAGATCGTGGCGTAGTTGGCCAGGCCCATGATCTGGAAGGTCTTGTGGATGACGGGCGTGAGGCAGCAGAAGGCGATGCGGCCGCCCTTTTCCATCATCTTCTCGATGATCTCGATGAGGATGCTGATGCCGATGGAGTTGACGATCTTCGTTTCCTTCAGGTTCAGCAGGAGGGTCTGCACGCCGTCGTCCATCAGCTCATAGGCGCGGTTGGCAATCTCCTCCCCTCCCACGTTGTTGATGTATCCCTTGGTGTAGAGGATGGCACCGGGCGGGCGGCGCTCGACGGAGACTCTCAATTCCTCGGTCATGATTTCTTCTCGTCCCCGGACTTCTCGTACTTGACCATGTGAATGGTCGTGCCGGCATCTCCGCTGATGATCTCGACCTCGTCCATGTGCGCTTCCATGAGCTGGATGCCGCGGCCCCGCTTGTAGGCAGGCCCGAGCTTCCGACGGCGCGAGCGCGCCTCCGACGGGTCGAAGCCGCGACCATGGTCCGTGATCCAGACATCGATGCGCGGATTGCCGTCGCCCCGGTAGGACCCGACGAATCTTAGGTAGATGCGCTGGTCGGCGCAACAGGCGTGCTCCCGGGCGTTGATGCAGGCCTCGATGATGGCGTGGGCCATCTCGTCGATCCTCCCTGCGCTCATCCCCATTTCCCGGGCCAGATTGCCGGCGGCCCGAGCGGCCGCGATCTCGATGTCGGCGACCATCGGGAGAGTCAGCTCCATCTGACGCTCGGCGGTCATGGTCATTCGATCATCCTGAGCAGGAAGCGAGGGGTCAGAAGGCGAGAAAGAGGGCGGCGGCGGCCTTGATCCAGCCCGGGATCCCACCGATGTGGTCGAGCGCGAAGAGCGCGGCGCTGTTCACCGCCAGAAGCGAGGGCAGCAGGAGATTCGGGCTCGGCAGCGACTCCGATTTGGTGCGGGCCTGTGCATAGTCGTTCATCGGTTCCCCCCTCGTTCGTCGGGGTCACCGTTGAGCAACGCGACTGCCACCCGTGCCGGATCAGTCCTGTCTCTCCTAACCTTCTGACTATGCGTAGTTTACACGAGATGGGCCCGGAGGAGGGCGGTCACGGGGGGCGTGGCAAAATGCCCCAGTTCCCAGGTTACGACGCGATGACGGGACCTAAACCGCTCGTTTCACGATGGTTATCAATGAACATCCCAAGACTCCCCAGGTGGGGTCAAACGGGACAATTCCGCCCGCTTCCGGTAGAGCGTCTTCCGGTCGATCCGCAGGATCTTCGCCGCCGCGGACATGTTCCCCTTCGTGTGGGCGAGGACGCGGGCGATGTAGCGGTTCTCCAGCTCCTCGAGGGAGGGGAGATCGTCCATCAGGGCGCCCCCCTGGCCGCCGCCCGCCGGCTCGGGGAGGAGCAGATCGCCGGGATCGACCACCGGATCGACCGTCAGCGCCAGCGCCCCTTCCACCACGTTCTCCAGCTCCCGGACGTTGCCGGGAAAGGGGTAGCGCATCAGCTTCTGGAGGGCCTCCTGCGTGATGCGCACGTCCTTGAGGCCTTCCCGGCGGCCGTACTTGTCGAGAAAGAAGCGCACCAGCCTGGGGATGTCCTCCTTCCGATCGCGCAACGGCGGGAGCGAGATCTCCACGACTTTGAGCCGGTAGTAGAGGTCCTGGCGGAACTCCCCTCTCTCGATCATCTCCTCGAGGCTGCGGTGGGTGGCCGAGAGGATGCGCACGTCGATGGGGATGCGTCGCCGGCCGCCGAGCTTCTCGATCTCCCGTTCCTGGAGCACGCGCAGGAGCTTGGCCTGGAGCGCCAGGGGGATGTCGCCGACCTCGTCGAGGAAGACCGTGCCGCCGCGGGCCAGCTCGAACTTGCCGGGACGCGCCTCCACGCCGGTGGCCACGCCGCGCTCGATGCCGAACAGCTCCGACTCCAGCAGGGTCTCGGGGAGGGCCGCGCAATTGATGGCTACGAACGGCCCATCCTTTCGCGGCGAGTGGCCGTGGATCAGGCGCGCCACCATCTCCTTCCCCGTTCCCGACTCCCCGCGGATGAGCACGCTGGCATGGCTGTCGGCCACGCGGGCCACCAGGTCGATGACCCGCTGCATCTTCGCCGACTCCCCGATCATCAGCCGGTCGCTGTAGTCGCGCTGCATCCGCTGCTTGAGGGAGCGGTTCTCGTCCTCGAGCGTCTCGCGCATGAGGTCGAGCCTGTGAAAGCGGCGGGTGTTGTCGATCGCGGCGGCGCCGATCGAGGCCAGGGAGGCCAGGAAGCGGAGATCGTCCTCGACGAAGCTGCCGCTCTTCGCCCCCCGCACCTCCTTCCCTCCCACGCCGAGGACCCCCACGATGGTCTCCCCCGAGACCATCGGCGCGACGAGGAGGTCGGCCGCCGCCGCGCCGAGAAACCGGCTCACGCCGACCGACGCCGGCTCCCGGGAGGCGAGGACCTGCCGGATGGGCGGCTCGGCCAGGATCGCCTCCGGGTCGCCGGCCTGCAGCAGAAAGGTGAAGAGGTGCTGGACGTTCAGCTTCTCGTCGAGCGAGAAGACGAATCCGGTCGCGGCGTCGAGCACGGCCACGGCCCGATGCATCAGCTCCTCGAGCAGCTCCGGCTCCGGCCGGAGGATGTCCAGCGCGCGCCCGATGTCGTAGAGCGCTTCGAGTTGAAGCAGCTTGCGGCGGAGCTCGAAGTTGGATGATGGCATGTCGCCCGGCCGGTCAGTCCTTCCCCAGCGCGCGCCGGCACTCGCCCAGGAGAAAGTCACAGCTCCATGCGTCGTAGAACGGCCGGTCCGCCTCGTGGATTCGGATGAAGAGGGCGGCTGCGGCGTCGAAGCGCCCGCTCTTCATCATCGTCCGCGCGAGGAAGTACATCGACTTGATGGTCTGCGGCTCCTGCGCGCCGAGCTCCACGATCGCGCGGAAGCCTCTCTCCGCCTGCTGAAAGTCGCGCCGCTGATAGGCGCAGAGCGCGCGCGAGTAGTCGTCCTGCAGCCCGCACGTGGTCGGCGGCGCCGCCGCGGCCGGCGCGGCAAGCAGCACCAGAAGAAACAGAACGCGTTTCATGAGCCTGCGGTGATCACCCGTGTCATTCCGAGCGCCGGAGAGCGCGAGGAATCCCCTCCGCTTAAACGCTGCTCCCTCCGCAGGAGGGGGATTCCTCGCCGTCTTCGCGGCTCGGAATGACACCGGCGAACGGTTAACCGGTTACTCTAAGCATACGATGCGCCTCGGCATTCTCGGCGGCGGACGCGCCGCCTGGGCTTACGGGACGGCGTGGCGCCGCATCGGCTGGCCGCTGGCGGGCGTGTGGCTGCGCCCCGAGTCGGCCAGCCGCCTTCCCGAGCTGCTCGAGACCCGCCGCTGCACGCTCGACCAGTTGGCGGCCGAGTCGGAGCTGCTCCTGGTGGCGGTGAGCGACCGCGCCCTCGACGCGGTCCTTCCCCGCATCCCGCCCGGCGAGACCATCGTCTTTCACGCCAGCGGCGCGCTCCCCGCGCCGGCGGGCGGGTTCTCTCTCCACCCCCTCAAGGCCCTCCCGCCGGTCGGCGAGCCGTCCGACCTGCTCGACACGCTGCTGGTCTTCGAGGGTGAGCACCCCAAGACGGCGAAGCTGATCGCGGTGGCCATCGGCGCCCGCCTTGCCGAGGTCACCGCCGAGCAGAAGCCGCTCTACCACGCGGCGGCCGTCTTCGGATCGAACTACGTGGCCGCCGTCCTCGACATCTCCGCCGAGCTGATGCGGCGCGCCGGCATCGGACAGGTCCGCGGCGACCTGGTCTCGCTCGCCGAATCGGCCATCCGGAACTGGGCCGCCCACGAAGACCGGGACCGCTTCACCGGCCCCGCCGTCCGCGGCGACCGGGAGACGCTGACCCGGCACGCGGCGGCCATCGGGGACGACGCGCAAGTTGCAGAGATCTACAAACTTCTGGCCGACTGGATCACGGCCGGCAGCCTTGCGACCCCGAAGTAGCGGATGCTACCATCGACCGCTGTTTCAGCGACCACGGGGAGCCCTGATCGGATGGTCTTCTTCAACTATGCCACGATGCAGATGGCGGCCAAGATCGTCTACTACGGTCCGGGCCTCTGCGGGAAGACCACCAACCTCCATCACATCTACGCCAAGACCTCGCCGCAGAGCCGCGGCGAGATGGTGAGCCTGGAGACCGAGACCGACCGCACCCTCTTCTTCGACCTCCTGCCCATCGACGTCGGCGTGATCGGCGGATTCAAGACCCGCCTCCAGCTCTACACCATCCCCGGACAGGTGTTCTACAACACCACGCGCAAGCTCGTGCTGAAGGGTGTGGACGGACTGGTCTTCGTGGTCGACTCGCAGCAGGCCATGTTCGACGCCAATCTCGACAGCTTCAAGAACCTCCGCGAGAACCTGGCCGAGATCGGGCTCACTCTCGAGGAGATTCCGCTCGTCCTTCAGCTCAACAAGCGCGACCTCCCCGGCGTCGCCGACGCCGAGATGCTGCTGGGGGCGCTCGATCCCGACCGCAGATACGAGTCCGTCGAGGCGGTGGCCTCGACCGGTACCGGGGTGTTCGAGACTCTGAAGCTGATCTCCAAGCTGACGCTGCGCACCCTTCGCCGGCGCATGACCGGCGAGGAGCCGTCGACCTCCGCCCAGCGCGGCCTGGCCGAGGTTTCGCGGTTCCGGATCAAGGAGCAGCCCGGACGCGCAACCCCTCCCGGACAGGGGGCACCCCTCATCACCCCGTCGTTCGGCGGCCAGCCGCCGAAGGAACCGGGGGAGAGGTCGCGGGCGGTGGAGGAGATCATCGAGGAGCTTTCCGAGTCGGAAGAGGCGATGGAGCCTGTCGCCGCCGGCGGCCGGGCCGCGCCGGCCGAGCCGAAGACCCCCGCCGCCGAGGCCCCCGCCTCGCCGCCGGTGAAGACGGTGAAGGTGCGGTCGACCATCGACGTGATGGCCGAGCTGGAAGCGTTGAGGAAGCGCGCCACCCAGTCGCCCGCGAAGGCACGGAAGGAGGCCGCCGCTGCCCTGCCGGCAAAGCGCGGTGTCGGCCGCGAGATCCAGAAGGCGGTCAACCTCGCCGTCCCGGCCGGCACGCTGCCGCGATCGCGGAGCATGCAGGTTACGGTATCCTTCGAGGACGGAAACGACGTCGTGGAGCAGCAGTCCGAACGGATCGAGCTGGGCGACACCGCCGACGTTCAGGCCGTCTCCGTCAGCGTCCGGGTGGACCAGTCGTAGAGAGGTTCTTCGAGCCGACAACCGAAGGTGGGAGGGGCGGATGAACGACAGGCGATGGCTCTTGCCGGCGGCGGTCCTGCTGTGCGCCTCGTGTGCCGGCACGACTCCCGCGCCCCTGTCCCTCCCCCCCGCACACCCCTCGGCCGTCGACCGGGACGAGCTTCGGCGCGATCTCGAGGCCGCGTTCGCCGGCATCGCCGCCCGGGAGCAGGGCGCCGTCCCTGCTGTGCAGGTCGACTTCGAAGCGGCGGCATCGATCGAGATCCCCCAGCACGCCACGATCGACGGGGCGCTGCAGTACTTCGGCACCGCCCTTCAGGAAAAGATCCAGGCCTCGCTGCTCCGGTCGTCCCGCTACCGGAAGATGATCGACCAGACGCTCGAGGACTATCGGCTCCCGAAAGCGCTGGCCTACCTGCCGGTCATCGAGAGCGCCTTCATCCCCACGCTGACCTCGCGCGCGGGGGCGCACGGCCTCTGGCAGATCATGCCCGACACGGCGCGCGAATACGGCCTGCGCATCGACTGGTGGATCGACGAGCGCGCCGACCCGGAGCTCTCCACGCGCGCGGCGGCCGAGTTTCTCAACGATCTCTACCGCCAGTTCGGCGACTGGCCGCTGGCCCTGGCCGCCTATAACTGCGGCCCCGGGCGGGTCCGCCGGGCCATGAAGAGCACCGGCGCGACGACGTTCTGGGAGCTGCTCGAGAAGGCGGCGGTGCCGCGGGAGACGCGCGGATACGTACCGACCTTCTACGCCACGCTGCGGCTCGCCGCCGACCCGGAGGCGCACGGCTTCCGCCTCGACCCGCCGGCGGAGGAAGCGGAGGAGCGCATCGAGATCGAGGGCCCCCTCTCCTTCCACTACCTCGCCGAGGTGGCCGGGATCGAGGAGCGGGAACTGCGCGAGCTCAATCCCTCCCTCCACCGCGGACTGATTCCTCCGGGCGCGTCGGCCGTGAAGGTGCCGGCCGCGGTCGCTCCGCTCGTGGCGGCGCAGGCCGCGACGATGAAGCACGACGACCCGCAACTGGCCGTGGCGGCGTTCACGCTCCGCAGGGGCGACACGGTGGCGAAGCTGGCCCGGCGCATCGGCACGACGCCGGAGACGATCCTGGCCATGAACGGCCTCTCGCCGAACACTCCTCTCCGTGCCGGACGGGCAATCTTCCTCCCCGTGCAGGCCCGCCGGCTGGGAGCGCTCCTCCGGCATGCCGACGACGACGAGGTCTTCTACACGGTCCGCAAGGGCGACACGCTCTACTCCATCGCCAGACGGCACCAGCTCACCGTCACCGACATCCGCGAGCTGAACGACCTCGGCGACGACGTGCTCCAGCCGGGACAGAAGCTGCGGGTGTCACCGCCGCGAGGCCTCACCGCAGGAAGCATGTGAGCACCGCGCCGAGTCAGCCACTAGGCACTCGGCACTCCTTCTGCTAGTTTGGCCCGTCACGATGGCCGAAGCCAGCAGCGACTACAAGAAGACTCTCAACCTGCCGCAGACGACGTTCGCCATGAAGGCGAACCTTCCGCAGAACGAGCCGCGCTGGCTCGACCAGTGGCAGAGGCTCGGGATCTTCGGCCTCATCCGGGAGAGGTCGCAGGGCCGGCCGAAGTTCGTGCTCCACGACGGGCCGCCTTATGCCAACGGGAAGATCCACATCGGGCACGCTCTGAACAAGATCCTCAAGGACATCATCGTGAAGTCGCGCACGATGATGGGGTTCGACTCCCCCTACGTCCCGGGATGGGACTGCCACGGCCTCCCCATCGAGCACGCGGTGGGGAAGGAGCTGGGGCCGAAGCGCATCGAGATGCCGGCGGCCGAGATCCGGCGGGCCTGCCGCGAGTTCGCGGCGAAGTATGTCGGCATCCAGCGTGACGACTTCATCCGGCTGGGCGTCTTCGGCGACTGGGACAACCCGTACCTGACCATGTCCTTCGACTACGAGGCCGACATCGCCGGGGCGCTTGGCCGCTTCTTCCGGACCGGCGCCGTGTACAAGGGCCTCAAGCCCGTCCACTGGTGCACCTTCGACCAGAGCGCCCTCGCGGAGGCGGAAGTCGAGTACGAGGAGCACACCTCGCCGTCGATCTACGTCCGCTTCCGCCTGACCGATGAATCGGTCAGGAGCCTCGATCTCCCGATCGAGAAGCCGCTCTACGCGGTCATCTGGACCACCACTCCCTGGACCCTGCCGGCCAACCTCGCCATCGCCGTGAAGCCCGACTTCGACTACGCGGTGGTGGAGCACGACGGCGAGAACCACCTCGTGGCAGGCGAGCTGGTGGCCGCGCTGACGAAGATCTTCGGCTGGACGGAGTACCGCACCGGCAAGGTCTACAAGGGAGCGACGCTCGAGCACCTTCGTTATCGCCACCCCTTCATCCCGCGTGAAGGCGTCTTCGTCCTCGGCGACTACGTCACGCTCGAGCAGGGGACCGGCCTGGTGCACACCGCGCCCGGTCACGGCGCCGACGACTTTCACACGGGACAGCGCTACGGGCTGGAGATCTACACGCCGGTCAACCATCGCGGGGAGTTCACGCCGGAGGTGCTGCACTGGGCCGGCATGCACGTCTTCAAGGCCAACCCGCAGATCGTCGAGCACCTCCGCGAGCGCGGCGCGCTCCTGCACCACGAGAGCATCACGCACCAGTACCCGCACTGCTGGCGCTGCAAGAACCCGATCATCTTCCGGGCCACCGAGCAGTGGTTCATCAGCATGGACCAGTCTGTCATCCCGGGCGCCAGCCTCCGCGCGCGCTCTCTCGAGGAGATCCGCAAGGTGACGTGGGTCCCCTCGTGGGGCATCGAGCGGATCAGCGGCATGGTGGCGAACCGTCCGGACTGGTGCATTTCCCGGCAGCGGCTGTGGGGAGTCCCGATCACCGTCCTCTACTGCGAGCAGTGCAACGAGCCGATCACCTCACCGGAGCTGTTCGCCAGAGTCACCGAGGTGTTCCGCACCGAGGGGGCCGACGCCTGGTACGAGCACGAGGCGAAGGACTTCCTCCCGGACGGTCACCGGTGCCGGTGCGGCGGCTCGAGCTTCCGCAAGGAGCGGGACATCCTCGACGTCTGGTTCGACTCCGGCTCGTCGCACATCGCGGTGTGCAAGCGGCGTGTGGAGCTCGGCTGGCCGGTGGCGGTCTACATCGAGGGGCACGACCAGCATCGCGGCTGGTTCCAGTCCTCGCTGCTGATCGGCGCGGGGATCGAGGGGGGCGCGCCCTACGAGCAGGTGATCACGCACGGCTTCGTCGTCGACGAGAAGGGGCGGAAGATGTCGAAGTCGCTCGGCAACGTCGTCTCGCCGCAGGAGGTGGTCAAGCAGAACGGCGCCGACATCCTCCGCCTCTGGGTGGCGATGATCGACTACCGCGACGACATGGCCCTGGGGAGGGAGATCATCGCCCGGATCGCCGAGGCCTACCGGAAGATCCGCAACACGGCGCGCTACCTGCTGGCGAACCTGAGCGACTTCGACCCGTCGAAGGCACTGGGGGTCGATCGGCTTCTTCCCGTCGACCGCTGGGTGCTCGACCGCGCCGCGCGGACGTTCGAGCGCTGCCGGGAGGCTTACGGCGACTACGAGTTCCACGTGGTCTATCACCGCCTGGTCGATCTCTGCACGGTCGATCTCTCGGCGATCTACCTCGACGCCTCGAAGGACACCATGTACTGCGAGGCCGCCGGCTCCACGGCGCGCCGCTCGGCGCAGACGGCCATGGACGCGATCCTGCGCGGCCTGGTCACGACCATCGCTCCGATCCTCAGCTTCACCGCCGAGGAGATCTACGAGGCCATGCCCGGCCCGAAGGAGAAGTCGGTTCACCTCACCGAGTTCACGAGCTTCGAGGGAGCGATGCTTCCCGCCGCGGATACGGTGACCTGGGAGCGGATCTTCCGGGTCCGGGAGGCTGCGACGAAAGTGCTCGAGCGCGCCCGCGCGGCGCAGCAGATCGGGCAGTCGCTCGAGGCCGACATCCTCCTGCACACGTCGATCTCGCCGGAGGCGCTGCTGGGCAACCTCGACGTCGACCTGGCCAGGCTCTTCATCGTCTCGCACGTCGACTTCCGCGCCGGCACCCCGCCCAAAGGCAGCGATTCCGTCGAGGTCGAGGGGTTGGGAAGCGTCGGCGTCTCGATGACGCCGGCCCGGGGAAAGAAGTGCGGCCGCTGCTGGCAGTACCGCGAGGAGGTGGCCGCGGCGGGCCTGCTTTGCGCGCGTTGCCAATCGGTGCTCGACCAGCTCGCTCCGCCGGAGGCGGCGACCGTGTAGCCGATGCGTTTCGCGGACCTGCACACCCACACCTACCACTCCGACGGGACGCGATCGCCGCGCGAGGTGATCGACGTGGCCAAAGGACACGGGATCGAGATCGTCGCCATCAGCGACCACGACAACCTGGCCGCCTACTTCGAGATCAAGCCGTACGCCGAAGGAGTGGGCGTGACGCTGATCCCGGCGGTCGAGCTCTCCTGCGCGTTCGAAGGCGTCGACGTGCACCTGCTGGCCTACGCCTTCGATCCGCTGGACGAGCGGGTGGAGACGCGGCTGCGCTCGTTCCGCGAGGCGCGCGAGCGGCGCGGCCGGGCCATGGTCGAGCGCCTCCGCTCGCTCGGCTACGACATCGAGATCACCCGCGTCGAGGAGCTGGCCGCCGGCGGCGCGGTCGGGCGCCCGCACGTGGCCCGGGCGCTGGTGGAGGCCGGTCACGCCGGCTCGGTCGCCCACGCCTTCGACACGCTGATCGGCACGGGGAAGCCGGGCTTCGTCGCGAAGGAGCGCTTCCGGATCGGCGAGGCCGTCTCGCTCATCCGCTCGGCCGGCGGCGTGACCTCCGTGGCCCATCCGTCGATCTATCCCGATCACGCCCGGCTCGTCCCGAAGGTGCTCGACTCGGGCGTCGACGCCGTGGAGGCCATCCACCCCGACGTCCCTCCCGAGGACCGCGAGATGTACTCGAACCTGGCCCGCTTCCGCGGCAAGTTCGTCACCGGCGGCTCGGATGACCATGGCTCCGTGAAAACCGTCGAGACGCTGGGCACGGTGCGCGTGCCGGAGGAGACGATCGGGCCGATTCTGGAGAGGATGGGTTGAAACCTTCTGTACTAGTACATTATTTGTTTTGTACTAGGACAGTTTCAAGAAAGGCCGGGCTCGGGCTCGGGCTCGGGCGCGGGCTCGGGGGGAGGCCACCGCGCGTCTTTCCCGGGCCCGGGCCCGAGCCCGAGCCCGCGCCCGAGCCCGGTCTTTGACTCCCGAATCTCCAATGTGTAGTTCTCCCTCAACGCCCATGCTCCTCCGCGCCCTCTTCCTCATCCTCATCCTTCTCGCCCTCCTGGGCGATGCGCGGATCTTTCTCTTCGTGCTGAACCGCTTCGTCTTCGGAAGCCACCGTCACGAGAAGAGCCCGTGGACGTGGATGATGTGGGTGATTCCCCCGCTGCTGCTCGTGCTGACGGCGCTCTTCTGGCCGCTCCACCGCTGGATCGACTGGATGCTCCGCACCGAGGCGGTCGAACGGCTCACGCCGGAGATGATCGACCGGGTGGACTGGGACGCCGCGCTCGGCCGGGCGGGGATGGCCTGGTTGCTGATCGCGGCATCGGTCGGACTCTACTGGATCATCGATACGATCCGCCTGCGGATCATCCGCGAGCGCCCGCCGGGCAGGGTGCGCACGCTCCCCGCGGACGTCGTGCGCCTTCGCCGGGCGCACGTGCCGTTCGCATGGCTGCGGAGGCTCGGCGCGCACAACGACGTCTACGACCTCGAGATCACGCGCCACGAGGTCGACATCGACGGGCTTCCGGCGCCGTTCGACGGATACCGGATCGCCTTCCTCACCGACACGCACGTGGCGGGGTTCGTCCGCCGCAGCTTCTACGAGGAGGTCGTGGCGCAGACGAACCGGTTCGAGCCCGACCTGATCCTCCTCGGCGGCGACTTCGTCACCTGGAACCGCCACATCCCGCTGATGGCCGAAGCGCTCCTGGCCGGGCTGCGGGCCCGCGACGGCATCTTCGCCGTCCTCGGCAACCACGACTACTGGGCCGGCGGCGAGGAGGTGAAGGCGGCCCTCGCCGCACGCGGCGTCGAGCTCGTGATCAACCGCTCCGTGCGTCTCCGCCGCGACGGTGCCGAGCTGCCGCTGGCCGGCGTCGACGAGATCTACCGCGGTGAGCCCGACCTGGAGGCCGCGTTCGCCGATGTGCCGCCCGGCCCCTGCCTCGGCCTGACCCACCACCCCGATCTGATCGGCGAGATGGGGAGCCGCCGCCTCGACCTGCTCGTCTGCGGGCACACGCACGGCGGGCAGATCCGCGTTCCGTTTTTCGGAGCCATCGTCGTCCCCTCGCGCTACGAGGCGAAGTACGCCTCAGGATTTCACCGCGTGGGGAACGTGTTGATGTACGTCAGCCGCGGCATCGGGGCCATCCCGCCGCTGCGCATCCTCTGCCGGCCGGAGATCGCCACGTTCGTGCTCCGGCGGGGAGCCCCGACGGAATGACGACCCGACTCTCCGAGGTATGGCCTCTGGTCGAGCGCATCGCGCGCGCGGAGGGGGTGGTGCGCCTCGGAGCGAGCGGCCTGGCCGATGAGCACGCCGGCGTGTTCCAGCAGTGGCTCGAGGCCGGCCATCACGGCTCGATGCGCTATCTGGAGAAGAACCTCTCGACGCGGGAGAGACCGCAGCAGCGGTTTCCATGGGCGAGGTCGGTCGTCGTCATCCTCGTGCCCTACACGTCCGAGCGCCCCGACGCGCCCGCCGGCGCGCTCAGCCACCACGTCGCGCGGTACGCGCTCGGCGATGATTACCACCTCGTCCTCGACCGCATTCTCCGCCGCTTCGAGGAAGGGATCGCCACGGCGGTCCCGGGCGCGAAGACATGGCGGTACGTCGATACCGGACCGCTCTCCGATCGGAGCCTCGCCGCGCAGGCCGGGCTGGGATGGATCGGGCGGAACGGCATGCTCATCGACGAGGAGAACGGCTCCTACCTCTTCATCGGCACGCTGCTCACGTCCCTCGAGAACGACGTCTCGGACGCGGCCGTGGCCGACCGCTGCGGGACCTGCACCCGCTGCGTCGATGCCTGCCCGACCGCCGCGATCCTGCCCGATCGCACCGTCGACTCGAACAGGTGCATCAGCCACGCGACGATCGAGCACCGCGGCGAGCTGCCGGAGGGCCTGGCCGCGCATCTGGAGGGGAACGCCTTCGGCTGTGACATCTGCCAGGAAGTCTGCCCCTGGAACCAGGCGCCGGCCGCACCACACGAGGCGTTTCTGCCGCGCCGGGAGTACCGCGCCACGCCGGTGACCGACCTGCTGCGGTTCGAGCAGGCGGACTTCTCGCGGCTCTTCACCAGGAGCGCCATCAAGCGGGCGAAGCTGGCGGGGATGCAGCGGAACGTCGCCGCCCTGCGGGGCTCAGCGGAGATCGAGGACGCGGGCGACGATCGTCGGGTCGACTGAGCGGTCGAGATACTCCCAGACCGCCAGGGCGTCGGGATGGTCGGCGATCAGCGGCGCCACGGCGCGCGTGGCGGGGTCGTTGATGACCAGCCGTGCCCGGCGATACCAGTGCATCGCTTCATCGGGATTGAGGCGGAGCTCCTCGCGAACGCCCATGATGAGCAGGTACTGCTCCGCGGGCACTCCGGAGGAATGGCCTCCCTCGCGCGCGGGAGCGAACTGCCTGGCCCGGGCACGCATGATCTTCAGCTTGAGAGAGAGCGAGGTGGTGTCGAGCGCGGCCCGGCCCGCCTCGCAGAGCTGGGCGATGGACAGCCGCATCAGCTCCGGCTTTGCGGAGATGAGCAGGCCGGCACGGTGCGAGGCGGCGTCGCCGCCGTTCAGCGAGCGGACCGCCGTCCACATCACGGTGGCGCTGAAGACCACGTCATGCGTGGCGTCAGGGACGCGGAACGCGAGCGGCAGCGAGCTCCCCGGCGCCGGGGCGCCGGCCACTTCGATCCGCGCTCCCCTCGCGGAGAGATTCTCGACACGGGCCGCCTCGGAGCCGAACCGCGCCTCGAGCGACGGGGCCACGAAAAAGCGGTCGGCGGCGCGAAGCTCCTCGATCCGGTGCGACCGTTTCGAGGTCTGGAGCTGCGCGATCAGGGCGTTCACCACGTCGGGCGCGCCGTACGTTCGCGCCCCCGACAGAAAACGTCCCGGCGAGGCGGGGTCGGCCTCGGTCCAGACCACCACGCCCTCCAGCTTCAGCGGCGTGGGCCGCCCCTCCATCGACAACTTGAGAATGCCCTTTCTCCCGGTCTCCAGCGGCTTCTCGTGGCGGAACCGCGCTCCGCGCGCGGAGATGTCGCAGATGGAGACCGGCAGCCCCGCGAAGTTCGCAGGGAGCGGCGGAGCAAGCAGAAATCTCTCCACCGTGCGGAGGTTGCGGGCTGAAGCTTCGTACATGACAGGGGGGAACCCGGATCAGCTTATGCGAGGACCCCAAACCCCGCAAATTCCTCCCAGTGATGTATCACCCCGCACATGGGCGCCCTGTGATCTGGCTCACCGGCACCATAATCAAGCGATGACCGCGCCATTCGACATCATCACCTTCGACTGCTACGGGACGCTCATCGACTGGGAACGCGGCATCCGCCACGCCTTTCTGCGTGCGGCGGCGGAGGAGGGGATGCGGATCGCCGAGGGGCGGATCATCGCCGCCTTCGCGGCCGTCGAACCGGTGGTGGAGCGGGAAGGCTATCGCCTCTACCGCGAGGTCCTGGCCGAGACGGCCCGGCGCGCGGCGTGGTCCCTGGGGTGGCATTTGACGCCGGAGCAGGCCGGCTTTCTCGCCGCCAGCCTTCCCTCCTGGCCCCCCTTCGACGACACCGATGCCGCACTGGAGCGCCTGCAGGGCGCCGGCATCTCCCTCGGCATACTCTCGAACGTCGACGAGGACCTCCTCGCGGCCACGCGGCGCCACTTCCGGGCGGGTTTCGAGATCGTCGTGACCGCCGAGCAGGTGCGTTCCTACAAGCCCGCCCCGGCACACTTCCTTGCGGCGCGGGAGCGGATCGGCCGGCGCCGCTGGCTGCACGCGGCGCAGAGCAACTTCCACGACATCGTCCCCGCCAACGCGCTGGGGATCCCCACCGCCTGGATCAACCGGAAGGGCGAGGCGCCGCTCGCCGGCGGCGAGCCGTCGCTCCACGTCCGCACGCTCAGCGAGCTGGCGGACAGGCTCGCACCGTGAGCGCGGCGAGACCGCGAAGACGGCGAGGAAACGTGCCCTCTCCCGCTTGCGGGAGAGGGTGGCGCGAAGCGCCGGGTGAGGGCCCCTGGTCTGTCTCCTACACCATCTCCACGATCATGGCCGTGGCCTCGCCGCCTCCGATGCAGATCGCGGCGAGACCGCGTTTGTGGCCGCGCTCCTGCAGGGCGTGGATCAGCGTGACCACGATGCGCGCGCCGCTGGCCCCGATCGGATGGCCGAGGGCCACCGCGCCGCCGTTGACGTTGAGGCGGTCGTGTGGGATGCCCGTGTCCTTCATGGCCGCCAGGGCCACGGCCGCAAAGGCCTCGTTGACCTCGAAGAGGTCGATGTCGCCGATGCTCATCCCGGCGCGCTCCAGGACGAGCTCGATGGCCCGGCCGGGCGCGGTGGTGAACCATTCCGGCTCCTGGGCATGGCTCGACTGC
>DATLEX010000097.1:0-16727 GCA_035525045.1 Thermoanaerobaculia bacterium
GGCCGGCTCTCCGCGTTGAGCGGCGAGGAGCGCGCCACGCTCATGGCGGGGGTGGGCCAGGCGATCGCGCAGCAGATCCATCCCGCGCTGCGGCGGCTCCTGAACGTCCTTTCGTCCGATTACGAGCGCGCCGCGCCCCGCGCGGTGGGCCTCTCGCACCAGCCGGGAGGGAGCGACGCCTATCGATTCCTGATCCGGCTGCGCACCTCGCTCGATCTGACGCCGGAAGAGGTCCATCGGGTCGGGCTGGCGGAGATCGACCGGATCGAGCATGAGCTGGACGGCATCCGCCGGAAGCTCGGCTTTCAAGGCACGCGCGACGAGTTCCGGCGGTTCCTCGAGACCGATGAACGGTTCTTCGAGGCCTCGGCGGAGGCGATTCGCGAGCGCCTCGCCGCCCACGTCCGGAAGATCGAGCCGCACCTCGATCGCTTCTTCGCCCGGCGTCCCGCCGCCGCCTACGGCGTGGAGCGGCTCGATCCGAGACTCGAAGGGGCGATGACGTTCGGCTACTACAAGCCTCCCACCCCCGCCGGCCCGATCGGCCTCTACTATTTCAACGGCTCGAAGACGAGCGAGCGTAACCTGCTGTTCGGACTGGCCCTCATGGCCCACGAGCTGGTGCCGGGGCATCATTTTCAGTTCGCACGGCAGCAGGAGAACGACGCTCTCCACCCGCTGCGTCGCGAGACGTACGACACCGCCTTCGTCGAGGGATGGGGCGAGTACGCCGCCGCGCTCGGCCTGGAAATGGGGATCTACGACGACCCGTACGACCGCGCCGGACGGCTGATGATGGACTCGCTCCTCTCCGCCCGTCTCGTCGTCGACACCGGGATGAACGCCCTCGGCTGGTCGCGGGAGAGGGCCATGGAGTTCCTCGAGCGCCATTCGATGCTCTCCCCCACCGAGATCGCCACGGAGACGCTGCGCTACTCGACCGACATCCCGGCGCAGGCGCTGGCCTACAAGATCGGCAGCCTGCGGATGATGGCGCTGCGCCGCCGTGCCGAGGAGCGGCTCGGCCCCGATTTCGACGTCCGCCGGTTTCACGAATGGGTGATCGGCAACGGCTCGATGCCGATCTTCCTCTTGGAGGAGTCCGTCGGAGAAAAGATCGAGAACGCGGCCGGGCCCGGCGAGCACGCTCCCTAGCGATTGGGCGTCGCACCGCGCACACCCACGTCGACTTTCCAGATCTTTCCGCCGCCGCGCTCGGTCGAGGTCGCGTAGATCGCCTCGCGATCGAAGTCCCCCTCTCCGAACACGAGACTGGCCACGTTCGGCATCCCCTCCGCGACCAGCAGCGTGTGCCCGCTCTTCGGATCGATGCGCCAGATCCTGCCTCCCTGATTGTCCGCGACGTAGAGCCGCCCGAGCTCG
Organism: Thermoanaerobaculia bacterium; assembly: GCA_035525045.1. Lineage (GTDB taxonomy): Bacteria > Acidobacteriota > Thermoanaerobaculia > Gp7-AA8 > Gp7-AA8 > DATLEX01. Next base: position 1,384 of record DATLEX010000097.1, read on the forward strand.
TCGAGGGCGAGACCGTCAACCCCGCCGTCACCCGCTCGTGCCAGGAGTCGAGGCGGCCCGCCGGGCGAGCCGTCCTCATTCAGGGGAATCGACCAGATGCGATTGTCGAAGACCGTCGGGTTCAGCCGCGTGAAGATCTGCGCGACGTAGAGAGTCCTCTGGTCGAGTGACAGAGCCATGCCGTTCGGGTAATCGACCGCGCTCGACCACACCTCCACCCCGCCGTTCGGGCGGACGCGGTAGATCTTGTTCGTGCCGTCGTCGGACACGAGAAAGGAACCGTCGCGCAGCACGAGAATGAAATTGGGATCGGCGATTCCCGGCGCCGCCACCGTCTTCTCGCCTTCCGGCGTGACCTGCCAGACCACCCCATCGTCGTTCGGGCCGTCGCGGAACACGTTCGTCGGACCGAAGTCGGCGGCGAGAATGTCCCGGCTCCCGATGCCTGCCTGGCCGAGATGCGTGGTGACCTCGGCGATCCTGCGCACGCTTCCGTCGGGCCGGGCGATCCAGATCGCGCGATTCGCGCCGATGAAGAGCCGGCCTTCCCCGTTGAAGGTGATGCCTTCCGAGGCGCGAAACTCGCCGATGAAGACCGCCGGAGCGACCGGAAAGGAAACTTCCCGCCCCGGAGTCGGGCGTACGCCGCACGCCAGCACGATGCATACGGGCAAAATGAGAACGCTCCGGGCGGACCGGCCCATCGCAGAGCCCTCCAGGCCCGACAGTCTAGCGCACGGCGGCGCCGGCGAGACGGACGAGCTCCTCGAGCGCTGCTTCCCGCGTGACCTTGCCGTCGAGGTATGGCTGCCACGCTGCCTGGAGCGCCGGGAGGAACACGCCGGAGCGCCTCCGCCAGACGCCCGACCTCTCGGCATACGGAACGTGGCCCGGCACGGCGCGGCGCGCGGCTTCTCCCGCCGTGTAGAAGATCATCGCGTGTGAGAGGGAGCGGGGGACGTTGGTCCCCTCCGCGCGCGCCGCCGCGGCGAGCGCCGCGCCGACGGCATCGTCCCACTGGTGCATGGCCTCGTGGAAGATCGTCTCCAGACCGAGGCTTCCTGCGAGCTCGGGGTCGAGACTCGACACCACCAGAAGGTTCCCGCTCGTGGAGTAGGCGCCCGCCCAGTTCGTGAAGGCCGACAGATGAACCGGGAAGCCGCCGGCAGGCCATGCCTGCTGGTACCACCCGGTGATGAGGGAGAGGATTTCCTCCCCGTGCCGCTCGACCTGCGAACGGAAGTCCTCGACGCGCGCCTCGTTCGCCCTGCGATGAGCCGGCCAGAATGCCGCCCGATAGATCGGCGCCGCGCGGACGAGCGTCCGCTTCAATTCCGGCGCGAGCTCGACGCCGTCGAGCGACGGACCGGTGGCCCCGGCGACAGCATGGGTCGCGGCGACGATCTCGCGATCGAAGACGGTGTCGAGTTTGCTCGGCCCGGCGGCGTAGAAGGCGACCGCCTCGCCCCAGATCCGCCGCTGCTCGCCGGTGAGCGCGGCCAGTCCGCGCTCCTGATCCGCGGGCGCTCCCGCCACCGCCCGCCGCCGCGCGTCGGGCGCCCCCATTTCGGCCCGTCCGAGTACGTAGAGGTAGTGGTGGAGGTTGAGCCAGAAGCGATCGGTGGTGAAACGAAAGATCGGCGAGACCCGCGGCGGCGCCGTGGCGACTCCCGCCGCCCGATCCCCTTCGTCGGCGACCGGCAGGGCGCAGGCCGCCACGACCAGGGGGGCCGCCATCCATTGAAGACGCTTTCCCGATCCTGTCACGGGCAGGGAAGCGTATCAGGCAGCGTGCCGTTCAAACGAGAGATTTCAACAGCGGGATGCAACAACGCTTGTGCAAACTCAGAGACGCGGTCGCGGCATTGCACAAATTACGGTACGCGTGCTGCGGATCGCTGTTGAAAACCGGGGGAAAGTTCACAGCGCGCCGCGTTGATTTTCGATAGGATGCACGCGCTTCACATCGAACGCTCTATCGCGGATGTCAACGATGGGAAGCGGCCGCGAATGACGCGATAGGTCATCAAGGCAGCCACGGCGCGAACGCTCCTTTGCGGATGTCAACGCGACGTGGAAGACCTCGGAGGCGAAGGCTCGCGAGGTCAGGCTTCGAATCGAACGCTCCCTCGCAGATGTCAACGATTCGAGGCGGCCCGCGATGATGCGATGGATCATCGAGGCGAATGCGGCGCGGATGCCCCTTTGCGGATGTCAACGCGCCGAGACCGGCCCCGGAAGGCAAAGGCTTTCGGGGCCATTTTCTTTTCAGGACGGCCCATAATGCGACATGGCAGCGCCGGAGAGCCAGAAACCGCGGTGGCGCGGGGTCCTGCACAACTGGGCCGCCTGGTGGGCGCTCGGCGCCGGATCGGTGCTGGTGGCCTTCGCCCCCTCCGCGCGCGCCGGGGCCGCGGCGGCCGTCTACGCGCTGAGTCTCGTGGCGCTGTTCGCCATCAGCGCGATCTACCACCGCATCGACTGGTCGGAGCGCGCCCGCGCCCGGATGCGCCGCCTCGACCACGCCTCGATCTTCCTTCTCATCGCCGGCACCTACACCCCCGTGGCCGTCCTCGGCCTCCCCGGCGACGATGGCCGGAGGCTTCTGATCGCCATCTGGGCCGGGGCGGCGGTCGGGATCGTCCAGTCGATCTTCTGGGTGGGGGCGCCGAAAGCAGTCGCAGCGATCATCGCCGTGGCGGTGGGGTGGACGATCGTCCCCTACCTCGGTGCCGCCGGCCCGCTGCTGACCCGCCACCTCGGCCTGATCGTGGCCGGGGGGATCGCCTACACCGCCGGCGCGATCGTCTACGCGGCCAAGCGTCCGAATCCTCATCCGCGGATCTTCGGCTACCACGAGGTCTTCCATGCGCTGACCGTCGCCGGCGCCGTCCTCCACTTCGTCGCCGTGGCGCAGATGGTCCGCTCGATCGGCTGAGCCGCAGCCGGCGGGGCCGCGGCTCGAGACGGGCGCCGCTCACGACCGCGCTCGCGGCTTTCTGCCTCCTGAGCGGGCTCGCCTTCTCGAACGGGGGCTGTCGCCCGGGAGGGGAGTACGAACGGGGAGCTGGCGAGGCACCGGCCCTGGCGGCTCGCGCAGGGGAGTTCCGCGCCGCGCTGGCCCGCGGTGATTACGACCGGGCGCGGGAGATGATGTCGCCGGCGGCCCGCCGGTGGTGGGAGACCCGCGAGGGCGAAGGACAGCCGTGGAGAGTCGGTGCGGACGTGCGAGGCCCGTGGGCGGATTGGGATGAGCACTTCCGATCCACCGGTGAGGTGCTCGCATGGAAGGAGGGCTCTTCGTTCGCGACAGCCGTGGTCCGCGAATCGAATGACTATTTCCGCCTCCTCGAACGGGGAGCGGTGACCAACGAGATCACGTACTACTTCGACGAGCAGGGCAGGATCGATGGTCTGCTCATCAGGGCCGCCGGGGAGCGTCCGCCCGGCAGGACCGCGGAGTTTCTGGCCTGGGCGAGGGAGAATGATGCCGAAGAGCTGGCGGCTCTGATGCCGGACGGCGAGATCGATCCCTCGGGCGATCATCCCCCGCGATTCCGACGGCTCCTCGAGCGCTGGCGCGATGCGGCCCGCCTGCCGCCCATCGAGTAGATCGAGAGTCGCGCGAAACCTCGATACCATTGCCGGCGCCGTGACATTGCTCGATCGCATGCGCAAACCGGAGCGGGGCGCGGCGTGATCCGCCTGGAGCGGGCCACCCGGACGTTCATCCGCGCGTCGGGCGCGCCGGTGCACGCCCTGCGCGGGCTCGACCTCCAGATCCGCAAGGGGGAGACGATGGCGCTGCTGGGCCCGAGCGGCTGCGGCAAGACGACGACGCTACGGCTGATCAACCGGCTCATCGAGCCGTCGTCCGGGCGCGTGCTGCTGGACGGCGAGGACACAGCGGAGCTCGACCCCATCCGCCTCCGCCGGCGCATGGGCTATGTGGTGCAGAGCGGCGGGCTCTTCCCACACCTGACCGTCGCGCGCAACATCGGCCTGCTCTGTGAGATCGAACGGTGGCGCCGGCCGGACATCGACCAGCGCGTCGATGAGCTGCTCGATCTCGTCCACCTCCCCCCGAGCGAGTTTCGCGATCGTCATCCGGGAGAGCTCTCGGGTGGAGAGCGGCAGCGCGTGGGCGTGGCCCGCGCGCTCGCGCTCGATCCCGAGATCCTGCTGATGGACGAGCCGTTCGGCGCGCTGGACCCCATCACGCGCACCGAACTGCAGCACGAGTTCAGCGAGCTCGAGCGGCTGGTGGCCAAGACCGTGGTGCTCGTCAGCCACGACCTCGACGAGGCGTTCCTGCTCGGCGACCGCGTGGCGCTGCTCTGCGAGGGCGAGCTCGTGCAGCTTGGCACGCCCGACGAGCTCCGATCCGCGCCGGCCACCCCGTGGGTGGAGCGCTTCCTCGCAGGGAGGGTTCAGTGACGCGCCCCCTGCGCGCGATCGTGCTCTTCGTGGCCTTCGTAACCTTCGTGTCCTTCGCCGGCGAGCTCGTCCGAGCGCAGGAATCGCCCGCGCGGCTGGTGATCGGGTCGAAGAATTTCACCGAGTCGCACATCCTCGGCGAGATGATGGCGCTGCTGGTCGAGGCGCATACCGGCATCGAAGTGGAGCATCGGAGCGGGCTGGGCGGCACGCTGGTGTGCTTCACGGCGACCGCGCGCGGCGAGATCGATCTCTACCCCGAGTACACCGGCACGGCCTGGTCGATCATCCTGAAGGAGAGCGGCCGCGTCGACGACCCCCTGCGCGCGTTCCTCCACGTGCAGTCGCGCTTCCGCGACCGCTACGACCTCGAGTGGCTGGCGCCGTTCGGGCTCAACAACAGCTACGCGCTGGCCATGCGCGAGGAGCAGGCCGCGGCGCTCGGCGTACGCGAGATCTCGGACCTCATCCCGCACGCGGGCACGCTCGACGCCGGCTTCAGCATCGAGTTCATGAACCGCGAGGACGGCTGGCCCGGCCTGCGGCCCTTCTACGGGCTCGATTTCCGCCAGGTGCGCGCGATGGAGCACGGGCTGGCGTACGAGGCCATCGCCGGCGGCGTCATCGACCTCATCGACGCGTACACCACCGACGGCAAGCTCCTGCGCTACCCGCTGCGTGTGCTGGAGGACGACCGGGGCTTCTTCCCCCCCTACAACGCGGCGCCCGTCATCCGCGGCGAGGTGTTGCGGGCCCATCCGGAGCTGCGGGAGCTCCTCGAGCGCCTGTCGTTCCGGATTCCAGACCGGGTGATGATCGAGCTCAACCACGCCGTCGAGGAGCGGGGGCGCGCCTTCCGCGAGGTGGCGCGCGGCTTCCTGGTGGCCGAAGGCCTGATCGACGCCGGCGAGGCGCTCGAGGGCGACCCGGATGCGGGCCGTGACAGTCTGCTGGCGTTCATGGTCGGGCGGTGGGACGAGACCCTCCGACTGGGTTGGCGCCACGTGCAGCTCAGCCTCGCCGCGGTGCTGCTCGCCGTCCTCGTGGCCGTGCCGCTCGGCATCGCCGTGGCGCGGCGCCGCGTGGCGGAGCGCGTGGCGCTCGGCGCGGCGGGCGTGGTGCAGACGATCCCGAGCCTGGCGCTCCTGGCCTTCATGATCGCGATTCCCGGGCTCGGCCTCTCGGTGCGGTCGGCGATCGTGGCGCTCTTCCTCTACGCGGTGCTGCCCATCCTGCGCAACACGCACACGGGCCTGCGCAGCATCTCGCCGGAGCTCCTCGATGCCGCGGTGGGCATCGGCCTGACGCCGCGGCAGATCCTCTTCCGCGTGCAGTTGCCGCTGGCCACCCGCACGATCATGGCGGGCGTGCGCACGGCCACGGTCATCAGCATCGGCGTGGCCACGCTCGCCGCCTTCATCGGCGCGGGCGGGCTCGGCGAGCCGATCGTCACGGGCCTCTACCTGAACGACACGCGCCTGATCCTCTCCGGCGCGATCCCCGCCGCCGTGCTGGCCATCCTCGCCGACGCGCTGCTCGGCCGCCTCGAAGTCTGGCTCACCCCCCGCGGCGTGCACGCCGGCGTTTGACGCCCGGCTCTCGGCTCTCGGGCACGCCGCTCACCCGGCTTACATCTCGCGGAACGAGATTCGCGGTTTGCGGCGCTGCAGCTCCGCGGCGCCGCTCTCGCTGATCCCCGACTTCCCGATCAGAAGGATCTCGAGGCTCGGAAGGGCGGCGAGCCGCGGGATTCCCTCGTCGCTGACCGCCGTGTCGAACACGCTCAGCTTCCGCAGATGATCGAAGCGGCGGAGGTGCGCGAGCCCCTCGTCCGTCACGCCCGTCCCGCCGATGAGGAGCGTCCGGAGCCCGGTCAGCTCGGAGAGACTCTCCAGTCCGGAATCCGTGAGCTTCGTGCGGAACAGGTTCAGCGTCTCGAGCCGGGTCAGTCCGGCGAGATGCCTCACGCCGGCGTCGGAGACACCGGTGAGCCGGAGGTCGAGCTCGCGGAGCGTGCCGAGTCGGGCGAGGAGCGCGAGGTCAGCGTCGGTCACGTCGCTGCGGTGAAGGTCGATCTTCACCAGGGGCGATCCCGGCACCGAAGAATCGATCTCGAACGTCCCGCCGAGGCGCGCCACCATCGCCTTGACGCGCTCGTCGGGAGACTCCGGTGCGAGGGTGGCGCACGCGGCGACGAGCAGCGTGCCGAACATCAGGCTCGCAGGATGTGGTCTCATGCCTCGTCTCCTTCCTTCCAGTATCCCCATTTTCGCGACGCGTCACGCGCCGGCGCTGTCACGATCCTGCATCATGACTACTTGGCGAGCATTCCCGAGAGCAGCGTTGCCACGCCGAGAAATGAGAGGAAGCCTGCCACGTCGGTCACCGTGGTGAGCAGGATCGACGACGACTGCGCGGGGTCCTGCCCGGCGCGCGTCAGCGCCAGCGGGACCATCGCCCCCGCCACGCACGCCAGCGTCATGGAGATGACCATGGAGATCGCGATGACGAGGGCGAGGCCCTCATTCCGGCTCCAGACGAACACTCCCGCCGCGGTCGTCACGGCGATCGCCGCGCCGTTGACCATCCCCACGCGCAGTTCCTTCATGAGGAGCCGGGCCCACTGGCGCAGTCCGATCTCGCGGAGCGCCAGGCCGCGCATGGTCACCGCCAGCGCCTGCGCCCCGGCGTTGCCCGACTGCCCGGCCACCACCGGAAGGAGCACGGCCAGCGCGGTGAACTGGGCGATGGTCGACTCGAACATCCCGACCACCGCCGCTGCAAGGAAGGCCGTCACCAGGTTGATGTTCATCCAGAGAAGTCTCTTCCGGACGGCGAACCCCACCGGCGAGAGCGCACGCTCCTCCTTCCCGACGCCGACCATCGTCTGGAGGTCCTCGCTCGCCGACTCGCGGAGAGCCCGCATCAACTCGCTCGCGCGAATCACTCCCAGAAGCCGGTTGTACGCATCGAGCACCGGCAGCTCGTCGATCCACTGACGCTCGAGCAACTCCACCACGGTCTCCCGCGGGTCGACCGCGGCAACCGATGCGCCGGGGGGATGTCCGAGCTCGCCGAGGGGCGACTCCGGATCCGCCAGCGCCAGGTCGTGGACATCCACCACGGCCTCGAGCCGCTGTGAGTCGTCGACGAGAAATACGGCCCGCTGCGGATGGCGCCGGCCGGCGCGCATCCTCGAGAGAACTTCTCCCGCGGTCGTCTTCCCATGGAACGCCAGAACCCGGGCGTCCATCAGCGCGCCCGCGCGATCGGGGGAGTACTCCATGAGCCGAAGCAGTTCCTCCGCGACGTGCGGCCCGGCCAGTTCCAGATAGCGCGCACGCTGGTCCTCCTCCATGCGGAGCAGAGCCGCGGCGGCCCAGCCTGGATCGAGCTCCGCCAGGAGCGCGGCGGCGGTCCTCTCCGGAAGAGCCAGCAGCAGCGGGTCGGCGACGGCAGGTGCCAGGTGGTCCCAGATGACGGTCAGCACGTGAAGCGGTTCGCGGGCGAGCACCGGCGCCGCGTCGCCGGGCTCCATCTGCTCGATCTCCTGCGCCGCCTCGCGCGGATAGTCCAGCAGGAAACGGTGGGTGAACGCCTCGACGGCGGGGTTGGCGTGCGCGGTCACGGCTTTTTCTCCGGAGGAGGCGCGGGGGGGCGGGCGGGCGGCAGGATGCGGAGCACTCCTTCGAGGATCCGCGCCATGCCGATCCACGACCCGTCCGCCAGATTGACGAGGCTGTCGCCGGGAGCACCCCTCCCCTGATCGTGCGCGGCGGCGAGGCCGCGTCGCAGGTCGGCGTATCGCAGTGCTCCCACGACCCGCCCGTCGCGCGACAGCACCGGAACGGGATCGGGCCCGTCCCAGACGGGATGGTCGCGGAGCTCGATCAGCGCCGCACGCGCCGGAACCGCGGTGGGCACGGCTTCGAGGAGAGCGGAGAGCGGTGTCCGGCCACCGGCCCGGAGCAGCGCGCCGAAACGCACCTGCCCCTCGAGCTTCTGCTCCCGGTTGATCACGAACACGACGCGGTCGATCTCGCCGTCCTCCAATCGAAGCCTCTCGAGCGCAGACGCGGCGTCTTCTCCCGCGGGCAGAAGCGCCGGCCGCGGGTCCATCCAGGCGCCGACGGCGGTGCCCGGATACCCGAGGAGGAGCCGCAGGGTGAACGCCAGCCGGCTGGGGAGGCGTTCGAGAAGTTGTTCCCGTTTCGACGCGGGCCACTGCCGGAGACTCGTCGCGGCGACGGCGTGGGGCATTTCGCGGACGAGCCCCGCGGCCGCTTCCGGTTCCACCTCGATGAGGCAGCGGGATGCCTGGAACGGCATCATCCGCGCCAGGACCGGACCTCCGAGGCGGGCGGGGATCTCGGCGAGGAAGTCCGCCGCGACGTCGACGCGCTGCTCTTCCAGCACGGCAGCCGCGGCGTCCGGATGACGGGCCAGAAAGCCCATCGTCAGCCGCCTCCCCCCGTCAACCATCGGTTTCTTCCCGGATGATGATCGTGCACGGCTGCTCGATGAAGAAGCGGCCGGGCACTGCGAGCTTTCCCTCCGGGGTTTCCAGGATGACGCTTCGCGCGGACATCTCCACGATGCGTCCCTCCAGGTTTCCGACGCGGACCTCGTCGCCCATCCGGTATCGCGCACGGACGTCGCGCACCGCGAGAGAATCGTGGACGAAGCTCCGCGCGCCGAGGCCGAAGGCGAGGGCCACTCCCCCGGCGACGGCGCCCAGAACGATGCCGGCCAGCACGACGATGAAGGTGATGTCGAGGCCGATCATGTCGAGGGCGACCACCGCGGCGACGGCCCACACGGATGTCTGGGCGACGCGCGCCAGGAGGGCGCGGTACTCGAGGCTGGCGGCGGCGCTGAGCGTCAGGTCGCGGACGAAGTGCCCGAGCACGACGCCCAGAACGAGAATGAGTCCCGCCGCGGCCAGAGTGGGGAGGTGAGCGACGATCCGGGCCAGCCACTCCGCCACGATCGTCAGTCCCCAGATGTGGATCGCCGCGGTGATGAAGAGCAGCAGAACGCCCCAGAAGACGATCGAGCCGAGCAGCGCCGGCAGGTGGCCGGGGACGCCGCGGCGGCGCGCCGGCAGGGGGAGCCAGCGCTGGAGCCCCGCCGAGAGGCGGACGACCAGCGCGCGGAGCAGCCAGGCCAGCAGCGCGCCGGCCAGCAGCACGAGCAGTCCACCGAGGAGTTGCGGCAGGTAGGTGGTCAGCACTTCGAGGAACGCCGTGAACAGCCTGTTCACGGCCGCGCCCCATTCGCTATCGACAGGCATCGCGCACTCCGGTCGTCGCGGATTCGAGGATCAGTTTAGCGCGGATGAGGGTGGAGGGAAGGTTCGCAGCTTTAACCCACTCGTTTGGATCGACTGGAGACGGCGCGACGAGATACCGTGCCACCCGGCGATGTCGACGAGTGAGCCGCCGCTCAGGGAGGCTGATGTAAGGTAGTCGATGCGTGAAAAGGCCGGCCGCGATCGGAGCCTTCGCCCTCTGCTACGACCAGGCCAGCGGCAAGCCTGCCTTCTCGCGCCTGTCGAAGCTGCTCAGACGGGTGCTGGCCTCGCATCCCGGCGGAGCGCGGACGCTGCTCGACGTCGGTTGCGGGACCGGGCTGGCACTGGAGCTCTTCGATGGCCTCGGCTACACCTGCGTGGGCGTGGATGCATCGCTGCCGATGCTTCGGGTGGCCGCCGCTCGCGAGCGGCGCATCGTCGGGGGCGATTTCAGGGCCCTTCCCCTGCGCGGCCGGTTCGGCGTGGTCACCATCCTCAACGACACGCTGACCAGCCTGCGCAGCTGGTCGGATCTGTTGCGCTGCTTCCGCTCGATCCGCGGCTGCATGGGACCGCAGTCGCTGCTCCTGTTCGATACGAGCCAGCCGCGAGCCCTGGCCCGATGGTCACGCCGGGAAACCTACCGGCTTCGGGGGCGGGGCTACGACGTCTCCATCTCCACCAGCTACTCGCGTGGCCGGCGGGTCGGCACTCTGCGCTTCCGGGGCCACGCCGGCGCGGACCTGATCGAGGAAGTGCACGAACAACGTTCGTACTCGCGTGCCGAGATTACCCGCGCCCTCCGCCGCGCCTCCCTGAGAGAGGTCGAGGTGATCGACTTCCGGCGCTTCCCTCCTCCGGCCGAGAGGACTCCGCAGTACGAGGCCTGGCTGTTCGTGGCCAGACCGGTGTGACTATCGGGCCGGGTGAAGAAGGCCGGTGACCACATGGATCTGCGTGTGGGCCGCGTTCTTCGGCCGGCGGACCATGATGAACCGGCTTCCATGGGGAGCCACGTCGTAGGCCGCGGCGAAGTCTCCTTCGAAGAGCCGGTGAGGCTTGCCGGCGGGAAGCCCTTCGCCCGAGCCGATCTCCACCGCCATCATGCTGCCGCCGTTCCGGTAGAACAGCTCGCGCCCGTCGCTTCGCCAGACCGGCAGCGTTCCGCCGGAACTGGAGACCAGCCGTCTCGGGCCATCAGGAGGGTAGCGCTGGAGGTAGATCTCGTCCCGCCCCGACTCGTCAGACTGGTAAGCCATCCATTGCCCGTCGGGGGAGATGGCGGCCCCGGTCTCGTTGGCCGCTCGGCTGAGAATGGGCGAGAGATCTCCGTCCTCGATCCGGAGCAGGTGCACGTCGCTGTCGCGGGTCCGGAACAACTCCTGGATGGCCAGATGACGGCCGTCCGGAGACCAGGAGAGGGGAAACGCCCAGCTCGTCCTGGTGGTCAGTTGGCGGGGCGGGGTGGTGCGGTCGTACGGCACGAGGAAGAGCTTGAATCCGCCCGTACGGTTCGAGGCGAATGCGAGCTGCCGCCCGTCGGGAGACCAGAGGCCGGTGGTATTGCGGCCCTCCGACGTCAGCCGCACCCAGGCGTCGCGATCGAGATCGCAGAGCCAGAGATCGGAAGTGGGACCGTGACCGACGGTGACGACCAGCCGGTTTCCGTCGGGCGAGAGGCGCGGCTCGTCGTAGGGTTGCCGCAGCGCCGTGACCGGACTGACCCTCCCCTGCCGGTCCACCCACACCAGCTCCGAGCGGCTGTCCTCGGCACGGGTTGGGACGTAGAACAGCGCCCCGTCGTAGGCGACGGCGTAATGGGCGAGACCGTTTCCGTAGTAACCCTCGACGTCGGACACGAGGGGAACGGGCTGGCCGCTGACGCGCAGGGTGCGGGGATCGAATCGAACCTTGAACACGGTCCCGGAGCGAAAGAACATCAGATGACCGGTGGGAACGTACCGGCCGTACGTCGCGCCCTCGAGCACGACCCGGTCTTTGCCGCTTTCGAGCGAAAGGACGTGCAGGCGGGCGTTCTCGTAGTCGCCCGCCACTTCGCTGTCGGTGTAGAGGATGTGCTTGCCGTCGGGCAGGAACATGGGCCACCGCGCATTGGCCTGCGCCACATCGGACGCGACGCTCTCGACGGGGCCGCCGGCGGCGGAGATGCTCTGGAGCGGAGTCCACGGCTCGCCGAACAAGAGGCGGTCTCCGGGACCCCAGGTGGCGCCGCGGGAGCTCCGGCCGCTGCTGAGCGTGATCAGGCCGCCGGTCGACAGCCACACCTTCTTCAGCTTCCCGTCCGTGGTGAAGAACGCCACGGACTGCCCGTCGGGGGCGAAGAAGGGCGCCATCGCTCCTTCGGTTCCCGGCAGGGGGAGTGCCTCCTGCGTGTCGAGCCCGAAGATGTACAACTGCTGTGGCTGGGTCGCGGCAACGTACGCGATCCGGCCGCCGTCAGGGGAGACGGCGAATCGCTGGTGCGCGGGATCCGGGATCAGCGCGGCGCCGGCGGGAAGAGAGATGGCGAACCGCCGCACGACGTCGATCCGGTCCGAGACGTTCCTCGACCGCCCCACGACGAGTGCGGCCACGGCGGCCAGGGTGAGAAGAACCGCCGCGGCCACCAGCAGCCCCCCCGCCACGGTCACCCGGCGCCCCAGTCCCGATGCCTCCCGCCCTTGGCCCGAGCCGGCGGCGGCAATGCGCCTCAACTCCAGCATCACGTCGTGCGCGGACTGCATGCGCTCATCGCGATCCCTCCTCAGGCACATCCTCACCAGCCAATCCAGGTCCTCCGGGACTTCCGGCCGATGATGCGAGAGCGGCAAAGGCTCCTTCCCCAGGATGCTCTCCGTGACCGCCACGCGTCCCTCACCGAAGAACGGATGCCGGCCGGCCACCATCTCGTACAACGTCACGCCGAGGGCGAAGACGTCGGTTCGCGAATCGAGCTCCTGGCCGAGGAGTTGCTCGGGGGAGAGATAGCCGAATGTGCCGGGCGTCGCTCCTTCCTCGGTGATGGGGCGGGCGGGAGTCTCTTCTTCGGACGAGCGCGTAGAGCTTCGCGAACCGGCACCTTCTCCCTCCCCTCCGGGCCCGGGCCGGGTCACGAGCTTCGCCAGGCCGAAGTCGAGGAGTTTCGCTCCGACCCGGGTGATCATCACGTTGGCCGGCTTGAGGTCGCGGTGCAGGATCTGCTTGCGGTGGGCTTTGTCGAGCGCGTCGGCGATCTGGATTGCGTACTGCAGCGCCTCGTCCATCGGCAGAGGCCCGCGGCGCAGGCGCTTGTCGAGAGTCTCTCCCTCCAGCTCCTCCATGACGAAATACTGCACCAGCACCCCGTTCAGGACCGCTTCGCCGACGTCATAGAGGGCGCAGATGTTCGGATGGTTCAAACTGGAGATGAGCTTCGCTTCGCGCTCGAAGCGCTGCCGGAGCCGCGGCTCTGCGGCCAGCTCGGCAGGAAGGATCTTGAGGGCCACATGCCGTCCAAGTCGCGCGTCGCGGGCCCGGTACACCTCGCCCATGCCGCCGGCGCCGAGCGCCGCGAGGATTTCGTATGGTCCGAGAACGCTCCCTCGATCGAGTTGCAATGCGATCGCTACAGAATACTCCGGTGGCAGATGAGGGAAAAGCTCTTGCGCGCCCGCCGAAAGAGAGCGATATTGGCGAATAGCTTCGGCCCTCTCAGAGCGCATTGGCAGTGGACCGTGGAGGAGAACTGGCCATGACCGTCATTCCGAAGAAGAAATCGAAAAAATCGTCGAAGAAAACCTCATCCAAGAAGAGCTCGAAGAAAAAATAGCGGCCGCTTCCCGCTGGCCGGCTGAAGGTTCTCCGTGGCTGCCTCGCGGCGCGGAACTGTGGCGGCGCCTGCCGTGGTCGCTGAGGTCCTCAGCGCTTCAGGTGCGCTTCGTTTTCTCCTTCGGGCGAGGCAGGCCGGGCCTTCTCAATCTCTCGGAACATCGTCGTCTCCTTCTTGACCGGAATCCGCTCCTTTTCCATCTCGGCGCTCCTCTGTAAAGATTCCAGAGCCTTCTCCCCCGCCTCCGGCGGGGGAGAAGGTGGCCGAAGGCCGGATGAGGGGGCTCTTCGTGAGACCGAAGCACCCTCACCCGGCGCTGCGCGCCACCCTCTCCCGCAAGCGGGAGAGGGCACACCCGCGCTGTGACAAGCGGCCAGACGTTCGAGGAGCTCCTCGCCGAGACGATGTAGACCGCGCTCACTCACGTCGTCAGCGCGAGGGCCAGCCAGGCGAGAACCAGGGTCACGAGCGTCACCGGCACTCCCGTCTTCGCGTGTCGTCTCCAGTCGATCGAGATGCCATGCCGCGCCGCGATGTCGACGACGATGATGTTGGCGATGCTTCCGACGATCGTCAGATTCCCGGCGAGCGTCGAGGAGATCGCCATGGCCGGACCCGCCGTCGCAGTGGCATGCGGAAGGAGAAGCATCACCGCCGGAACGTTCGATACGATGTTGCTGAGGATCGCCGTGACCCAGTACACGGGCCAGACCGACGCGAGCGAGACGCCCGCTCCCTGGAGCCATTCGACCGCACGGGCCGGATAGGGCGTCTGCTGCAGCGCGCCGTTCGTGACGAAGAGTCCCGCGAAGAGGACGAGGAGGGGCCAGTCGACGAGCCCGAGCATCTTGTGCGAATGCATCTTCCGGCTCGTCAGCAGCAATCCCGCGGCGGCGATTGCGAGAAGCTCCCGCGGCAGCGTGGTCGTGAGAAAGAGGACGAGCAGCGCACCGGCGATGGCCAGCCCTTTCGCGGTCTGCCACCGATCGAACGGAGGGATCTCTTCACGTTCCTGCGCCGGCGTCTCTCCCGGCATGTTCCGGTCGCGGCCGTCATGCCACCGCCCGCCAACCTGCGCCACGACGATTCCCCAGATCGCGCCGAGAGAGAGCACCACCGGCAACGCGGCGACGGCCGCGTACCCGGCGAACGGCACGTCGAGCACTTCGCCGATCAGCATGTTCTGCGGGTTGCCGATCAGCGTCGCCGCGGAGCCGGCGTTCGCCGCGCACGCGGTTCCCAGAAGAAACGGCACCGGGTCGAGTCCACGCCTTCGCGCAGCGAGGATCACGACCGGCGGCACCGCGAGGCAGACGATGTCGTTGCTGAACACGGCCGAGAGGACGGCCACGGTGACGATCAGCGCGCCGAGGTAGAGGGGCGGTGAGGCCTCGATCGCGGTGACGAACTGGGAGACGCGTGCATAGAAACCGCCGAGCCGGAGCTGCGCGCTCACGATCATGAGGCCGAACAGAAGGGTCACGGTCGCGAGATCGATCATCGCCAGCGCCTCCTGCATCGCGATGGCGCCGGAGGCGATGAGCGCGATCGCGCCGAGAAGCGCGACGCCCGTTCGGTCGACCTTGAGGCGCGGCAGACCGCCGAGAATCATCCCCGCGTAGACGACGGCAAAGACGGCGAGCGTCACTCGCTCCAACCTTCAGGCTCCCGTCTGCACGTGAATGGTGGCCTGGTGGCGGATCGGAACGCTGCAGGAGTTGGCGATGAAACATTGCTCGTGAGCCGTCTCGTGCAGCTTCCCGGCGCGCTCCGGATCGCCTCCCGCGATCGTCACCGCCGGACGGA
>DATLEX010000016.1:0-11837 GCA_035525045.1 Thermoanaerobaculia bacterium
TCACGCCGTTACCTGCGGCAAGCCCGCCGGCAGTGGAAGGGCGCCATGCGCATCATGGCCCGCCTTCCGGAGGCGCCCGGAGGTCAGACCGCGGGCATGAGCGCCACCTGATCCGGCGCGCGCGGATCACTCCAGATTCTCGGAGTAAACCGCCACTTTGCTCGTCCGGCGCAGCTCGCCGGTCAGGCGGCTCACGGCGGTCATGATCTCGGCCTGCTTCTGGCTCAGCAGAACCTCCCGGATGTCGCGGCGCACCTCTTCGTAGGGCTGGGGAGCAGCCGGCTTCTTCTCCTCGACGAGAATGAGGTGATAGCCGAACCGGGTGCCGACGATACCGCTCATCACACCCTCCGGCATGGCGAAGGCGACCTCCTCGAATTTGGGATCGAGCTGGCCGCGCTCGACCCAGCCGAGGTTGCCGCCGTCCCGGGCCACGCCATCCTCCGAATACTTCCGGGCCATCTCCGCGAAACGGCTGGCGAAGATGCGGCGGTTGCCCTCGCTGTCGGGTGGGTGGGTGATGCGGTGGGCCTGGGCCTCGCTGAAGATCCGCGCCATGAGCTCCCGGGCCTGTCCCTCCGTCCTGTCGTTCGAGCTGACCACGATGTGGCGGAGTTTCACCTTCTCGCCGGCCTGGTACCTGTCGATGTTGTCCTCGTAGAACTCCCGCACCGCCGACTCGGGGACGATGTCGGCGGCGACGACCTCGCGGATGTAGCGATCGAACAGGGCCGACTCCCTGGCCGCCTCGAGCGCCTGCTGGACGTCGGCGCGCTGGTCGAAGCCCCGCTTCATCGCCTCCTGGATCAGGAGGCGCTTGGCGATGTAGTTGTCGAGGAACGCCTTCTTCCCCCCCGCCTTCTCGTACTGCGCGCGCATGCCCGGCGGGATGTTGGCGTAAAGGGCGTCGAGCCTGGCCGCGGTGATGATCTCGCCGTTGACGACGGCGACCGTCGGTGGGGCCGGTTCCTGCGGCGGGGCCTGCTGGGCGATGGCGGCGGCGGCGAAGAGAATCGATGCGACGGTGGCAATGAGTTTCATGAGGCTCCTCTCGGGGGTCAGGCCAACAGCGATCGGCGCGCCGCGGATTCCACAAGGTGTAGAGCGAGCGGTTGCGCCGGACTGCGGATAACCGCCGATCGGCGCATTCTACAGCCGGTTCGCGTACCCTACTCGTTGTGGAAATCTCTGCGGAACTTCTCCTGATGCAATGCGGAGAGGGTTTCGCGCACAATCCGCCCTTCGTCCAATGCCGGCTGCACAAGTCGATGTAGCACTCGATCGCCCGCTGCCGCAGAGCGCGGATGCGGAACGTGCCGTCCTTGGTTCCGTGCTCATCAACAACAACGCCTTCTATCGCGTCCTCGGCACCGTGGACACGCCCGATTTCTTCCGCGACGCGCACCGGACCATCTTCGCCACGATGCGCCGGCTGGCCGAGCAGAGCCGGGAGATCGATCTGCTCACGCTCAAGGACGAGCTCGGGAAGCATGCCCTGCTCGAACAGGTCGGCGGCTCGGCCTACATCTCCTCGCTCGTCGACGGCATCCCCGACGTGGCCAACGTCGAGCGCTACGCCCGGATCGTCAAGGAGAAGTCGACCCTGCGGCGGCTGATCGTCATGGGGAACAGCGTCATGCGCGCCGCGCTGGATGCTCCCAGCGAGCCGAACGAGGTCCTCAACATCGCCGAGAAATCACTCTACGAGATCGCCGAGGGAAGCATCGAGAAGGGTTTCGTCCCCCTCGACCGGATCACCCGGACGAACATGTCCGCCATCGAGCAGCTCCACAGCGCCGGCAAGCTGATCACCGGCATCCCCACCGGATACGACCGCTTCAACGAGTTCACCGCCGGGTTCCAGGCGCAGGACCTGATCATCATCGCCGCCCGTCCCTCCATGGGGAAAACGAGCTTCATGATGAACATCGCCGAGTCCGTCGCCATCCCCGACCGCTCCGGCGAGCCGCGACCACCGTCGCAGCGACTCTACTCGGTGGGGGTGTTCTCGCTGGAGATGTCGAAGGAGCAGATCGGGCTGCGCATGCTCTCCTCCGAGTCGGGGGTGTCGAACCATCTGATCCGGGCGGGCATGCTGTCGGAGCGGAACTGGCGCGACCTGGCAGAGGCCTCGGCGCGGCTGTCGAAGGCGAAGATCTACGTCGACGACACTCCGGGGATCGACATCATGGAGATGCGCGCCAAGGCCCGCCGCTTGAAAATGGAGGCCTCGCTCGACCTGGTCATGGTCGACTACCTCCAGCTCATGTCGGTGAAGGGGAAGGTCGAGTCGCGCAACCAGGAGATCTCGCAGATCTCCCGCGGCCTGAAGGCCATCGCCAAGGAGCTGAACCTGCCGCTGATTTCGCTCTCGCAGCTCTCGCGGCGCCCGGAGCAGAGGACCGGCGACCACCGGCCGCAGCTCTCCGACCTCCGCGAGTCGGGCTCGATCGAGCAGGATGCGGACGTGGTGTGCTTCATCTACCGCGACGAGGTCTACAACCGGGAGACGGAGGAGAAGGGGATCGCCGAGATCATCATCGGCAAACAGCGCAACGGCCCCATCGGCGATTTCAAACTGGTCTTCCGGAACGACATCACGAAATTCTTCAACTACGAGCCGCAGCCGGACAACCTCCCGGTCTGAGGCCCCCCTCCTCCCCCAAATTGACGTTTATTTGAAATCCTCACGGTTCGAAAGCCGTTCGAGGTCACCGAGCTGGTGGAGACGGTGCGGAGCTGCACCGCTCACGCCCCCGGAATGACATGGGGCCAGGCGTCACGCTCGATCCCTCGCTACGCTTCGGGATGACATGGGCGCGTCCGCGATATCATCCTCAGTCTGAAGGCGACGGCCATGAGGCGCACCCTTCTCTTCTCGCTCCTGCTCGCGTTCGGGGCCACGGCGGCGCCGGCAACGGTGCTGCGCGTGGTGGTCGACGACATGATCCATCCGATCTCCGACGAGTTCATCGGCCGGGGGATGGAACAGGCCGAGGCCACGAAGGCCAGCGCCCTGATCATCGAATTGAGCACCCCCGGCGGCCTCGACGACTCGACGCGGGCCATCGTGGAGAGGATCTTCCGCTCGCAGGTCCCGGTGGTGGTTTTCGTGCATCCGAGCGGCGCGCGCGCCGCCTCGGCGGGCTTCTTCATCCTCCAGGCCGCCGACATCGCGGCCATGGCTCCGGGAACCAATACCGGCGCCGCTCATCCCGTCGTCCTGGGAGAGAAGCTGGACGAGGTCATGAAGATGAAGCTGCAGAACGACGCCGCCGCGTTCATGCGCACCATCGCCCAGCGCCGCGGAAGAAATGTGGCTGCGGCCGAGAGCGCCGTGCGCGAGGCGAAGTCGTTCACCGAAGAGGAAGCGCTCCAGCAGAAGCTCATCGACGTGGTGGCCGCCGATCTCCCCTCCCTGCTCCGGGCCATCGACGGACGCGAGCTGAAGCGATTCGACGGCACGACCGTGAAGCTCGACCTGGCGGACCGGAAGGTGCACACGCTGGAGATGACGCTCCGGCAGCGCCTCCTTTCCTGGATCATGAATCCGAACGTCGCCTTCATTCTGATGTCGCTGGGGATGCTGGCGCTCTGGGCGGAGTTCAATCATCCCGGAGCCATTCTGCCGGGCGTCATCGGCCTGATCGCCATCCTGCTGGCGGCGTTCGCGCTCAACCTTCTCCCCACCCGCTTCGCCGCGCTGGCGCTGATCCTGGTCGCGTTCGGCCTCTTCGCCCTCGAGGCGAAGTTCACCGCTTACGGGATTTTCGGGATCGGAGGCGTGGTCTGCCTGGTGCTCGGCGCGCTTTTGCTGGTCGACGGTCCGATCCCCGAGATGCGCGTCCACCTCATCACCGCTCTCGCGGTCAGCATTCCCGTCGGCGGGATCGCCGTCTTCCTGATGACGCTCGTCCTCCGCGCGCACAGGTCGCGCGTCGAGACGGGAACCGAAGGAATGATCGGCGAGATCGGCGTGGCGCGCACGGACGTCGGCGCCGGCGGCACGGTCTTCGTCCATGGCGAGATCTGGAACGCCTCGGCCTCCTCTCCAATCCCCGCCGGCACCCGCGTTCGCGTCAATGCCGTCGACGGACTACGCGTGATCGTGGAGCCGGACCCCCAGTGACGAGTGACCGAGTACCGCTCAGCCCTCATCCCTCATCCCTTCTCTCTCCCACGGCAGCTCCCACCTCTCCTCCTCCTCATCCAGCTTCGGGAGTGGAACGGGCCTGCCAAGGCGCTCGAGCTGCCTGAGCTCCCACAGCTTCACGTACTTCCAGAAGGTGTAGTAGACGTGCATGCCGATGGAGATCACCCCTCGCACGCCGTCGAGAAACCCGAGGTTGACGAAGTAGTCGCGGAAGAACCGGGCCAGGGGACGGCCGATGATTCCGGCGGCGCCGGTGGTCTTCCCGTCGATGAACATCTGGGCCGCCCCCCACTCCGCGTAGCGGTTCATCTTGGCGATCATGTGATCGAACGAGCGGATGTAGAAGTGGTCCATCTTGTGATGGAGACGCCCCGTCGGACCGTCCACCAGGAGGTCGGCGTGGACGCGGCGATTCGGGTAGCGCGCATGCCGGCGATGGAAGAGGCGCGTGACCCGGTCGCGCTGCAGCCCGCTGTAGCGCACGGCGCGTCCCATCATGAAGTTCCGGCGGCCGACCGAGTAGGCCCAGTACGGCAGCGGTCCCTCGAGGGTGCCCTCGATCTCCCGGCGGAGCTTCGGGGTGACGCGCTCGTCGGCGTCGATGTAGAAGATCCAGTCGTGCGCGGCGCGATCGATGGCGTAGTTCTTCTGCGAGGCGGCGCCGAGGTACTCGCGCTGCTCGATGCGGACGCGGGGAAACTTGGCCCGCACCAGCTCCACCGTCCCGTCGGTGGAGAAGGAGTCGATCAGGTAGATCTCGTCGGCCCATTCGACCGACCGGATGCAGTCCTCGACGAAGTCGATCTCGTTGAAGGTCGTGATGATCGCGGAGACGGCGACGCGCGGCATTGGGGACTCGTCACTCGTCACTCACAACTACCTCATAACGTGTAATTCTTCTCCAGCAGGACCCGGGCCCTCCGATCCCGCAGGTTCTTGATCTGCGACTCGATGTCGCGATCGAACGGAATCTTGCGGTGGCTGGCGTAGATGGGGGCGTCGACAGTGATTTTCTTCAGCTCCTCGCCGAAGGTTTCAGGGGTGAGGTGCGCGGTCTCCTCGGCGAGCGCCTGCTGATCGTTCGGGAACGACGCCTCCGTCACCACGGCCACCACGTTCTCGGTCTTGTTGGTCCGCTTCCAGATCTCCCGCGTCGGACCGGTGTCGCCGGTGAAGGTGATCGCCTGCCCCCCCATCTCCAGAATCACCCCGCAGGCGGGGATCTGGTGGTCGACCCGGACCGCGGTGAGGGCGACCTCGCCGAAGGTGATCCGCTTCCCCGGCGTGAGGGCCCGGTAGTGCACCACCGCCTTGCCGGTCAGGGGGTTGGTGATGCCGGAGAAGTCCGGCCAGACCACTCCGTTGAAGAGGTGTTGGGACAGCAGGTCCATGACGTCGCGGGCGGCGAAGAGCGTGAGTGGGCCGGCGTTCTGGGCGAAGCGGTTGTGGATCAGGTGAGGCAGGTCGCGGATGTGGTCGGCGTGGGAGTGGGTGATGAACACCGCCTGCACCCGGACCTGCTGGGCGAAGGTGAGCTTCGATGTCAGCGTCCCGGCGTCGACGGCGAACCAGTCGTCGATCAGGTACCCGGTCAGATTGTGTTCCGCGTCCGACGCCCCGTAGGCTCCGAGCACCTTAAGCCGCATTCCCGTCCTTCAAGTCGATGAGTTTTGTGGAGACTCGCTACTATTGTTGCAGAGCGAACCGCGAACAGCAACGCTAACGTCCGGCGGGAGTTTCGGTTAGCTGGCGCTCTTTTTCCTGTTAGCCATGTCACGAAAACCGCCGTTTCCGGCACGATTTCATCCCGCGGTCGAGACCTGGTTCTCCGCCTCCTTCGGCGCTCCGACGCCCGCGCAGGAGCTGGGGTGGCCCTCGATCTCCAGGGGCGCGTCCACCCTGCTCTGCGCGCCGACAGGCAGCGGGAAGACGCTCGCCGCCTTCCTCTGGGCGCTCAACCGCCTGATGTTTCGCCCCCAGCCGCCGAAAGAGCAGCGCTGCCGGGTCATCTACGTCTCCCCGCTGAAGGCGCTGGCCGTGGACGTGGAACGGAATCTGCGCGCGCCGCTGGGCGGGATTGCCGGCGTGGCGGCATCGCGAGGCGAGGTCTTCACCACTCCCGCGATCGCCACCCGCACCGGCGATACACCACAACGCGAGCGGGCCCGCTTCCTCCGCGCGCCGGCCGACATCCTGATCACGACACCCGAGTCGCTCTATCTGCTGCTCACCTCCAACGCCCGGGAGATGCTGCGTCGCGTCGAGACGGTGATCATCGACGAGATCCACGCCCTCGTTCCGAACAAGCGCGGCGCACATCTGGCCCTGAGCCTCGAGCGCCTGAACGCGATCGCCGGACCGCCCCCCCAGAGGATCGGCCTCTCCGCGACGCAGCACCCGCTGGAGGAGGTGGCCGGATTTCTGGGAGGCTGCGATGTCATTCCGAGCGGGAGCGAGGAATCCGGCCGGCTGGGCGGCGCGACTTTCCGCCCCGTCACCATCGTCGACACGGGCGAGAAGAAGAAGCTCGTCCTGCGCGTCGAGGTGCCGGTCGAGGACATGGCCCCGCCGGGAGAGGCGGCCTCGATCTGGCCGGCCATCCATCCGCGGCTGCTCGAACTGATCCGTGCGCACCGCTCCACGCTCATCTTCGTCAACAGCCGCCGGCTCGCCGAGCGGCTGGCCGCCGCGCTGAACGACCTGGCGGGTGAGACCCTCGCCAGGGCCCATCACGGATCGATCGCCCGCGCGCAGCGGATGGAGATCGAGGATGACCTCAAGTCGGGACGCCTGCCGGCGCTCGTGGCCACCTCCTCCCTCGAGCTCGGCATCGACATGGGGACCATCGACCTCGTCGTGCAGATCGAGGCGCCGCCCTCGATCGCCAGCGGCATGCAGCGCATCGGCCGGGCCGGCCACCAGGTGGGAGCGGCCAGCGAGGGGCTGATCTTCCCGAAATATCGAGGGGACCTCATCGCCTGCGCCGCGGTCACCGACGCCATGCACCGCGGGTCGATCGAGCCGACCCGGTATCCGCGCAACGCGCTCGACGTTCTCTCGCAGCAGATCGTGGCCATGGTGGCGATGGACGACTGGAACGCCGGCGACCTCTTCGCCGCGATCCGCGGTGCGGCACCGTACGCGGAGCTCGGCCGCGCCAGCTACGAGGGCGTGCTGGACATGCTCTCCGGGCTCTATCCCTCCGGCGAGTTCGCGGAGCTGCGGCCGCGAATCACGTGGGACCGCGTCACCAATGCCCTGACGGCGCGGGAGGGGGCGAAGCGGGTGGCGATCCTCAACGGCGGGACGATCCCCGACCGCGGTCTCTACGGCGTGTTTCTGGCCGGCGCGGAGAAGGCGCAGAGTGCGCGCGTGGGCGAGCTGGACGAGGAGATGGTCTTCGAGTCACGCCCCGGCGAGACCTTCCTCCTCGGCGCCTCGACCTGGCGCATCGAGGAGATCACCCACGACCGGGTCGTGGTCACGCCCGCCCCCGGCGAGCCGGGGAAGATGCCCTTCTGGAGGGCCGACGCCGCCGAG
Source organism: Thermoanaerobaculia bacterium (assembly GCA_035525045.1). Lineage (GTDB taxonomy): Bacteria > Acidobacteriota > Thermoanaerobaculia > Gp7-AA8 > Gp7-AA8 > DATLEX01. The sequence continues at coordinate 7,694 of DATLEX010000016.1, forward strand.
CGCAGCGTGGGGTTCGGCCGGGAGATCGGCCGGCTCGTCCGCGAGATCCGCGCCGGCGGGCGCGACGAGGCCGTGCGCCGGCTGACGACCCGGCATGGCCTCGACAGGCCGGCGGCCGAGAACTTCCTGCGGTACCTGGCCGATCAGGAGGAGGCCACCGGCGGCGTTCCCGACGATCGCACGATCGTCATCGAGCGCGTGCTCGACGACCTCGGCGACTGGCGTGTCTGCGTGCTGACCCCGCTCGGCGGACGGATCCACGCGCCGTGGTCGATGGCGGCGACGGCGCACGTGCGCAGCGAGATGGCCATCGACGTGGAGACGCTCTGGAGCGACGACGGCTTCATCGTCCGCTTTCCTGATACCGAGAGACCGCCGCCGGTCGAGCTCGTCCTTCTCGACCCCGCCCAGGTCGAACAGCTCGTGGTGAGACAACTCGGAGCTAGCTCGATGTTCGCGGCGAAGTTCCGGGAGTCGGCTGCCCGCGCGCTGCTGCTGCCCCGAATGCGCGCCGACGGACGAACGCCGCTCTGGCAGCAGCGCAAACGCGCTTACGACCTGCTGCAGGTCGCGGCGCGGTTCGGGTCGTTCCCCATGATCCTCGAGGCCTATCGCGAATGCCTGCGCGATGTCTTCGACGTTCCCGCTCTGGTGCAGACCCTCCGGGGCATCCGCTCGCGCGAGATCCGCGTGGTCACTGCCGACACGCCCCGCCCTTCCCCCTTCGCCGGCTCCCTCCTCTTCCGCTACGTGGCCAACTTCCTCTACGATGGCGACGCTCCGCTGGCGGAACGGCGCGCGCAGGCCCTGGCCATCGACCAGGCGCAGTTGCGCGAGCTCCTCGGCGAGCCGGAGCTGCGCGAGCTGCTCGACGACGATTCGCTCGCCGCGGTCGAGAGGCAGCTTCAGCACCTCGACGACCGGCAGAAGGCGCGGTCGGCCGACGCCATCCACGACCTCCTCCTCCGCCTCGGCGACCTGACCGCCGGAGAGATCGCCGCCAGAACCGCCCGCGGTGGATCGGGTCCGCCCGCGCCACTCCTGCGCCAGCTCGCCAAGGCGCGGCGGATCGTCGAACTCGCCGTCGCCGGCGAGAAACGCTTTATCGCCGTCGAGGACGCCAGCCGTTATCGCGACGCGCTCGGCGTGCCGCTGCCGGCCGGGATCGCGGAGCGGTTCCTGGCGCGCGTCGCCGACGCCGCAGGCGATCTGGTGCTGCGCTATGCGAGGACTCACGGCCCCTTCACCGTGGCCGAGCTCGCGCGACGATACGGGCTCGACGTCGCGGTCGTCACCGCGGCGCTGGAGCGGTTCGTCGAGCGGGGCCGCGTCGTGGAGGGAGAGTTCCGCCCCAGCGGCACCCAGCGCGAGTTCTGCGAGTCCGAGGTCCTTCGGAGCATCCGCCGCCGGTCGCTGGCGAAGCTGCGGAAGGAGGTCGAGCCGGTCGACCCGACGGCGCTGGGCCGCCTCTTCACGCACTGGCAGGGCGTGGTGAAGAAGCGACGGGGCCTCGAGGCCCTCCTCGAGACCATCGAGAGCCTTCAGGGATATCCGATGGCCGCCTCGATCTTCGAGCGGGAGATCCTCGCCGCACGGATCGAGGACTACCGGCCGTCGGACCTCGACACGCTCAGCGCGGGAGGGGAGATCGTCTGGGTCGGCCTGGAGTCGCTCGGGGAAAGGGATGGGAGGATTGCGCTGTATCTGACCGAGCACCTGCCGGTCCTGCATCCTTCACGCGCCGGCGAGGACACCGGCGCTCCGCCGGGCCGGATCATCGAGTTCCTGCGGGCGAACGGCGCTTCGTTCTTCGCGCAGATCCACGCCGCCATCGGCGGGTTTGAAAACGAAGTCATCGACGCGCTGTGGGACCTGGTCTGGCGCGGCCTTGTCACGAACGACACGTTTCACGCGCTGCGGGCCTTCACCCGCCCGCGGCCGCCCTCCCGCAGCGGCTTCCGTTCACGGCGCGTGACGCCGCCGTCCACACAGGGGCGCTGGTCGCTGGTCGCCGTGGAGGTGGCCGGCGGGACCCAGCGATCGACCGCGCTCGCGCGCCAACTGCTGAGCCGGTACGGGGTGGTCACGCGTGAGGCGGCCGGCGCCGAGAACATCGCCGGCGGGTTCAGCGCCGTCTATCCGGTGCTGAAGGCGATGGAAGAGGGGGGGAAGGTGCGCCGCGGCTATTTCGTGGAGGGGCTGGGCGCGACGCAGTTCGCCGGCGCCGGTGCGCTCGAGCGTCTCCGCTCCCTGCGCGACGAGCCCGACTCGCCGGAAACGGTCATGGTCGCGGCAACGGACCCGGCCAACCCCTACGGCGCGATGCTGAAGTGGCCGGAGGGAGGCGGGCGGGCGTTCAGCCGGAGCGTCGGACCGCGCGTGATCATGGTCAACGGCGCGCTGGCGTGTTACGTGGGGCGGGGCGAGAAGCAGATCACCGTTCTGTTGCCCGAGGATGAGCCGGCGCGCAGCACCGTCGGACGCGAAGTCGCCCGCATGCTCGCTTCGCTCGTGCGAGGGGGCGAGCGCCGCGCCCTGCTCATCACGCGCGTGAACGACGACCCGGTCGCCCGCAGCGCGATCGCTCCGTTCCTGATCGAGGAGGGGTTCACCCCGAGCGCCATCGGGTACCAGATGCGCACCCTTGGCTAAACTCTCAGAGACGAAGCCTTTCGACTTCGGCTGCCAGAATCTACAATTCCTCGATGGCCATCATCCTTTCGCATCCGCTCACCGCCCAGGAGATCCGCATCCTCCAGGAGTTCCGGCGGCTCGGGACCGACTCCCTCCCGCTCGCCACGATCAAGGCCCTCAAGCATCCCGCCGGCGGAGGGGAGGCGCCGGCGCAGACGCTTGCAGGGAAGGGTTATCTCACCGCCGACGCGACGGGGGAGGGCCTCACCCTGACCGGCAAGGCGAAGGAATTCCTCTCTCTGGAGCCGAAGCCGCTGAGTGCGCCATCCGCCGAAACCGCACCGCATGAAGAGGGGTGAGCCCGATCTGCACAGAAAAGGGGGCACTTTCCAACGAGTGCAAGTTGCTGCCCTTCCGGGTGTTACGATCGGCAACGTCTTTCCAGGAACGACTGGTTCGCGCCGCCAAAGCCACTAAACTTCATTGACTCAACCACTTAACTAGCAGTACGATAGGTCGCTGAGGACTGAAATGAAGCATGGCGACAAAAAAAAAGGTAAAGCCAGCAAAGCCTCACGCAAAAAAGGCAGCCCGGCCCGCAAAGCAGGGAAAGCGGTCAGCGGCGCCAAAGCCAAAATCAAAACCAAAAGCAGCCGCAAAGCCGGCCCGAAAGTCAGCAAGTCGAAGGGCGGTAACGGCATCCCCCGCTCGCGAGGCTCGACGGACGTCACCTTCACCAACCCGGTCATCGGGTCTGCCTTCAAGCATGCCCTTCGGAAGTACCCCAACGCGCTCCGAAAGCTCACCGATTGATGGCGGGGTCCGGTATCTGACGGTCCAGGATCTGGTCGAGCTGCACCGCGCGGTGAGCGTGGAGTTCGGAGGGACGCAGGCGCAGCCGGGAGTGGTCGAATCGCAGTTCGGACTGCTCAACGCCGTGCAGCGACCGCAGATCACGACGCTGGGCCGTGAGGCGTATGCGACGTTCCCCGACAAGGTGGCGGCGTTCGTCTTCGCCCTTCTGTCGTATCGACCTTTTCGCGGCGGAAACCGGCGGCTGGCACTGGCGTCGATGTTCGCCTTCTGCGAGCTGAACAAGCGGACCATCGACTCGCGGGTGCTCGACGAAAAGACCGTCGAGACGCTGTTCAAGCGGGCCGCCGGGCACCGGGAGCTCGGCATCCCGCCGGAGAACGTCTTCCGGGAGTTCCGCGAGTTGATGACCCGGGCCATCGTGGCCGCGTAGCACCTGTGTCATCCCGAGCTGGTTAACGGCGCCGGGCGCCGGTGAAGCGGAGATGAACCAGAGCCGAAGGCCGGATAAGGGGTGCGACCGCGAGACGGGTGCCCTCACCCGGCGCTTCGCGCCACCCTCTCCCGCAAGCGGGAGAGGGCACACCTTGCTACGCGGCCACGATGGCCCGGGTCATCAACTCGCGGAACTCCCGGAAGACGTTCTCCGGCGGGATGCCGAGCTCCCGGTGCCCGGCGGCCCGCTTGAACAGCGTCT
>DATLEX010000018.1:0-10454 GCA_035525045.1 Thermoanaerobaculia bacterium
AAGGCCGGCAGCGGGTTCGCCACCTCGTCGAAGTCGCTGATGGTCAGGATCACGACGCGCGCGTCCCTCCGCAGCGGGAGGACGCCCGGCTCCTCGCGAAGCAGGGTCAGGGCGCGGCGGGCGATCTCGTCGGCCTTCTCCCGGTGCTGCTGCGAGTCGAGCACGCGGAAGATCTCCTCCTGCGTGCCGACAGTGAAGCTGAGGCGGCTCTTGGCCTCCAGGATCCGCCGCACCGACTCGTCGATGCGCGCCTCGCTGAGCCGCCCGCTGCGCACCGCTTCCTTCACCGCGGCGATGGCGGCGTCGGTGTTCGCCGACTTCAAGATCTGGTCCTCCCCCGCCTCGATGGCCAGCACCGCCGCCTCCCCCGCCTCGTAGTGCGCGACCAGCCCTCCCATGTCGAAGGCGTCGCTGACCACGAGGCCGTCGAAGCCGAGCTCGCGGCGCAGCAGGCCGTCGATCATGATCCTCGACAGCGTGGCCGGGATGGTTCCGCCGCGGGTCATCTCCGCCTCGGTCGAGCCGTACGGATTCTCGTGCGCCGACTCGGCCGTGGTGCGGACCGCGGCCGGGGTCGGGTCGATCGCGGGGACCGCCAGGTGCCCCATCATCACCGAGCCGACGCCGGCGTCGATCGCGGCGCGGAACGGGACCAGCTCGACGCGATCGAGCCGGGCCCGGTCGGCGTCGAGCACCGGCAGCGAGCGATGGGAGTCGACATGCGTATCGCCGTGGCCGGGGAAGTGCTTGGCCGTAGCCAGGACCCCTTCGCCCTGCAGGCCGCGGATGAAGGCCGACACGAACTTCGCCACCTCGTGCGGGTCCTCGCCGAAGCTGCGGGTGTTGATGACCGGGTTGTCGGGGTTCACGTTCACGTCGGCCACCGGGGCGAGGACGTGGTTGATCCCCAGCACCTTCGCCTCGCGGGCGGTGATCCGCCCCATCTCCTCGGCCAGTTGCGGATCGCCGGTGGCCGCCACCGCCATGGCCGAGGGCCAGAAGGTGGTGTCGAGCAGGCGCATGCCGATACCCGCCTCGAGGTCGGCGCTGACGAGCAGCGGGACGCGGGCCGCGCTCTGCGCCTGGCGCGTCAGCCAGGCCGTGTCGTAGACGCTGGAGACGAACCAGATCATCCCGCCGACCTTGTTGTCGCGGACGTGGTGCATCAGGTCGCGGTGCCGCCAGCCCGACTCGTTGGTGAAGAGGCCGTGGCCGGCATGGACGAAGAGCTGGCCGATTTTCTCGTCGAGAGTCAGATCGTCGATGTTCAACATGCGTGGTTTGTCCGGAACGGAGGCGCAGGAGAGGAACGATGACAGACCCAGCGCAGCCCACGATTTTAGATTCTTGAAGCCGAAGTCTGAGGATTCGTCTCTCAGAGTTGACGACAAAGCCGGGCTCGGGCTCGGGCTCGGTCTTTGACTCTCAAATTTCAAATATGTTTGGGTAGATTTTAGATTTTGGATTTTGGATTTTGGATTCCCGGCACCTCGCCCGGCTGGTCGCGAATCCAAAATCCAAAATCTAAAATCCAAAATCTTCACTTCTCCCGCCTTGATCCGCTATCGCTCGGGATAACCGCGCCCACGGCCAGCGTGGTCATGCTTCCGATGATCGTGTACCACGGCCAGGCTACCGGAGTGGCGAAGGCGACCCAGAGGATGACCACGATTCCGGCCAGCATGCCGGCGAAGGCCGCGGTGCGGTTCGCCGACGAGCGAATCCATCCGAGGAGGAAGACGCCGAGGATGGGGCCGTTCACCAGCGAGGCGATGGAGAGGACGATGTTGAGGGCGGAGCGCGCCGAGTGCTGCATCCCGACGCCGACGGCGATCTGCGCGATCCCGGCCACGACCGTCACCACCCGCCCCACGTTCAGGTAGTGGCCGTCGGTGCGATTGCGCGCGATGGGCGCGTAGAGGTCGGCGACGAACGTCGAGGCGATGGCGTTGAGCGAGGAGGAGAAGGCGGCGGCGAAGATGGCCGCCACCACCAGCCCCGACAAGCCGGCCGGGAGATGATTGGTGATGAAGGCGGGGAAGACCTGGTCCGGCGCCAGGAAGGGGGCGGCGGGCATGGCCGCTCCGTACTCGGCGAGGCGGTCGGGGCGGTAGAAGGCGAACAGCAGGATGCCGATGAAGAGGAACCCGATGAACTGCACCAGGACGATCACGCCGGAGACGAGCAGCGCCGCCGCCGCCTTCTGCGGCCGGTCGGTGCAGAGATAGCGCTGCACCATGTACTGATCGGTCCCGTGGGTGCTCATGGTGAGGAACGCCCCGCCGATCACCCCCGACCAGAAGGTGAACGTGCGGGTCATGTCGAAGGTGAAGTCGAGCAATCGGAACTTCTCGTGGGCCGCGGCGACCTCGATCGCCCCTCCCAGTCCGCCGGGGATCAGGCCGGCCAGGACCACCGCCGCCGCGGCGGCGCCGGCGAGGTAGATGATCAGTTGGATCACCTCGATCCAGACCACGGCCTCGATCCCGCCGATGAGCGTGAAGAGGATCATCACCACGCCGATGACGATGATGGAGGTGCTGACCGCCGTCTCGCCGAAGCCGAGGCTCTTGAAGACGGCGGCGAGGACGAAGGCGGTCAGGAGGAGCCGCACCCCGTCGGCGGCGGTGCGCATGACCATGAACAGCGAGGCCGCCAGCCCCTTCACCGCGCCGCCGAACCGCTCCTGGAGGAGCTGATAGACCGTGACCAGCTCGCCGCGGAAATAGCGGGGCATGAAGAAGATCGAGATCACCACGCGCGCGACCACGTAGCCGAAGACGACCTGCAGGAAGCGGAAGTCGCCCCCGGCGGCGTAGGCGATCCCCGGCACGGAGATGAAGGTGACGGTGGAGGTCTCCGTGCCGACGATGGAGGCGGAGATGGCCCACCAGGGCACCTCCTTCCCGCCGAGGAAGTAGCGGGCCGTCGACGTCTGGCGCCGCCCGAAATAGAACCCGGCCCCGACGACGGCGACGAGATAGAGGACGATGATCGCCAGGTCGATGGCGTGCAAGGCTATGCAGTTTATCCCGAGCCGAAGGCGAGGGATCAACGGAGCAGGTCGAGCTCCGAATGACGCCGATGAAAACCGGGCCCGAGCCCGTTCCCGTGCCCGGTCTTTCACTCCTCGGTTAACGGTTCAACCGTCCCCCCTGCTCAAAAGCCGGGCTCGGGCTCGGGCTCGGGCACGGGTGGGTTGATTCGTGAGCATCTGTACGATGGTTTCCCGAGCCCGGTCCCTAACCCGTGCCCGTGCTCGTGCCCGCGCCCGGTCTTTCACGGTCCCCGGGGAACGGTGAACGGTCCACGGTCACCCGCCATATGATCCCCCGATGACAACCCCCGCCATCGTCTGGATCCACGGCTTCCCCCTCTCGTCGCGGGTGTTCTCGAAGCAGATGTCGATCGCGGCGAGGCACGTCACCCCTGACCTGGCGGGCTTCGGAGCGGCGCCGCCGCCGCGGCGCGACTATTCGATGGACGACTACGGGCGCGACGTCCTCGCCGCCCTCGATCAGCTCGGGATCGAGCGCGCCGTCTTCGCCGGGCTGTCGATGGGCGGCTACATCTGCTTCGCCATCGCCCGCCTGGCACCCGGGCGGATGGAGGGTCTGATCCTGATCGATACACGCGAGATGGCGGACACCGCGGAGGGGAAGAGGGGGCGCTACGAGGCCATCGAGAAGGTGAAGGAGAAGGGGGTATCGGTGGTGGCCGACTCGATGCTGCCGAAGATGCTCACTCCGTCCGCGCCGCCGGGACTGGTCGAGGAGGCCCGGCAGATCATGATGACCAGCTCGGCGGAAGGCGTCGCCGCGGCGCTGCGCGCCATGGCGGGGCGGCCCGACTCGTCGGACACGCTGCGGCGGGTCGAGGTGCCGGCGCTGGTGGTCGTGGGCGACTCCGACACGATCACCACGCCGGAAGACGCGGAGCGGATGGCGAAGACGCTCCGGAGGGCGACGGTCGCGACGATCCGCGGCGCCGCGCACCTCTCCAATCTCGAGCAGCCGGAGCAGTTCAATTCGGCCGTGGCGAGCTTCCTGGCGAACGATGAACGATGAACGCTCATCGTTCGCGCGCGTCGCCCTCGGCTTCGCCGCCTTCTTCCTTCTGCTGTGCAGCTATTACATCCTCCGGCCGGTCCGCGACGAGATGGCGGTGCAGACCGGCGTCTCGCGGATCCAGTGGCTCTTCACCGGGACCTTCGTCGCCACCGTCCTCACGGTGCCGCTGTTCGGCTGGGTGGTGAAGCGCGTGCCGCGGGCGCGCCTGCTGCCGGGCGTCTATGCGTTCTTCATCATCACGATCCTGATCTTTCAGGTCGTGTTCCTCGGCGGGACGACGCTGGCCATGGCGGCGGCATTCTTCATCTGGCTGAGCGTCTTCAACCTCTTCGTGGTGTCGCTCTTCTGGAGCAACGTGAGCGACGTGTTCACCACCGCGGAGTCGCACCGGGTGTACGGATACATCGCCGCGGGGGGGTCGGCCGGGGCGCTGACGGGCCCGGCCATCACGGCGCTCCTGGCGCGGCACGTCTCGACGTCGAGCCTGCTGGCGATCTCGGCGGTGCTGCTCGCCGCGGCGACGGCCTGCGCGGCGGCGATGCGACGGGGAGCGGCCCGGCGGCCGGATCAGCCGGCGCCGGAAGAGGAGCCGATCGGAGGGTCGATCTTCGCCGGGGTCTGGCTGACCTGGAGGGTGATCAGCCTGCGCGGGGTGGCCTTCATCATCATCTTCTACACGGCCGTCTCCACGGTGCTCTACGTCGAGCAGGCCGACGTCGTGGGGCGCACCTTCGCCGACACCGGCGAACGGACGGCGTTCTTCGCCACGATCGACCTGGCGGTGAACGGGCTGGCGCTCATCACGCAGATCGTGATCACCCGCCGCCTCGTCGAGCGGCGCGGGCTGCGCACGACGCTGGCGGTCGTTCCTCTGCTCGTCGCCGCGGGGCTGTCGCTCCTCGGGATGTGGCGCGGCGCCTTCGTGCTGGCCATCGTGCAGATCGTGCATCGCGCCGGGGAGTTCTCCCTCACCCGCCCCGGACGGGAGATGATCTTCACCACCGTCGACGCCGAGAGCCGTTACAAGGCCAAGAACTTCATCGATACCACCGTGTACCGCGGGAACGACGCACTGGCCTCGTGGGTTGTGGCACTCATCCGGGGGGCCGGGCTGAGCGCGGTGGCACTCCTCGGCATTCCGGTGGCGGTTCTATGGCTCTTCACCGGATACCGGATCGGGAGGCGGCATGACGAACATCAACCGGCGTGACGCGGTGCGGCTGATCGGGTTCGCCGCGTTCGGATTCACAACTCCCTTCTCCCCCGCGGCCGCGGGGGAGAAGGCACTGCTGATGCTGACCCGCAAGATCCCCTCCTCGAACGAGAGCCTCCCGGTCATCGGCCTCGGGACGTGGCAGACGTTCGACGCCGGCCCGTCGGCCGCCGCCCGCCAGCCCCTCGAAGCCGTGCTCCGCGAGTTCGTGGCCCGCGGCGGAAGCGTGCTCGACTCCTCGCCGATGTACGGCCGCTCGGAGGAGGTCGCCGGCGACCTGGCCGCGAAGCTCGGCGTGCACCCGAAGCTCTTCGTCGCCACGAAGGTGTGGACGACCGGGAAGCGGGCGGGGATCGCGCAGATGGAAGACTCCATGCGCAAGCTGCGCGTGAAGCGCGTCGACCTGATGCAGGTGCACAACCTGGTCGACGTCATGACCCACCTCGACACACTCGCCGCATGGAAACGTGAGGGGCGCGTGCGTTACACGGGTGTGACGCACTACACCGCCGGGTCGCACGACGACGTGGCGCGAGTCATCCAGGCGGGGCCGGTCGACTTCATCCAGATCAACTACTCGGTCGGAGAGCGCGAGGCCGAGCGACGGCTCCTGCCGCTGGCCGCCGAGCGCGGCGTGGCGGTGATCGCCAATCGCCCCTTCGCCAGCGGCCGCCTCTTCCGCCGCCTCCGCGACAAGCCCCTCCCGCCATGGGCCGCCGAGATCGACTGCACGAGCTGGGCGCAGGTGCTGCTGAAGTTCGTCGTCTCGCACCCTTCGATCACCTGCGCCATCCCGGCGACCTCGAAGGTGGAGCATCTGACGGAGAACATGGGGGCTGGGGGAGGGAAGATGCCGGATGAGGGTCTGCGGCGAAGGATCGTTGCTGCCGTGGAAAATTGAAAATTGAAAAAGCCGTGTCATTCCGAGTCGCGAAGGCGGCGAGGAATCCCCCGCCTACGGAGCGAGCAGCGTTCAATTGGTGGGGATTCCTCGCGCTCTCCGGCGCTCGGAATGACACGGCTTTTTCAATTTTCAATTACTCTCAACCGGCTCAGCCAGCCGCCGGCGCCGGAACAGCTCGGCCAGCTTCGTCTTTCCGCCGTCCGCCACCACGAAGAACGCCGGGACGACGACCAGCGAGAGGAGCGTGGAGACGATGATCCCGCCGATGATGGCGAGGGCCATCGGGCCGCGGGTCTCGGAGCCGGGGCCGAGGGCGAGGGCGGGAGGGACGGCGGCCATCATCGTGGCGGTGGAGGTCATGAGGATGGGGCGGAGGCGGATCGGCCCTGCCTTGAGCATGGCGTCGTGGGCGTTGAGTCCCTCGCCCTGCGCCTGCACGGCGTAGTCGACCAGGATGATGGAGTTCTTCTTGGCGATGCCGAGGAGGAGCAGCAGGCCGATCATGGAGAAGATGTTGATGGTCTTCCCGGTGAGGAGGAGGGCGAACGCGGCGCCGGCCACCGAGAGCGGGATGATCGACAGCACCGAGACCGGGTGGAGGAAGGAGTTGAACTGCGAGGCCAGGACCATGTAGGACACGATGAGGCCGAGGACGAGGGCGAACATGAGCTGCCCCATCGACTCGCGGAACGCGACGGATGATCCCCCCATCACGGCGCGGTAGCCCGGCGGCAGCTCCTTCCCAACCTGCTCGACGAAGGCGAGGGCCTCGTTCTGCGAGTGGCCGGGCGCGACGTTGGCGAAGATGCTGATGGCGCGCTCGCGGTCGCGGCGCGTGACGGACTGCAGGGCCGGGCGCTCTTCTTCCACCACCAGCGAGGAGAGCGGCACGAGCTCGCCCGAGCGCGTCCTGAGCCGGATCCGGGCCAGGTCCTCCGGCCGGGTCCGCTGATCGGCGAGCAGGCGCGTGCGGATGTCGATCCGCCGCCCGCCGCTCGAATACTTCCCGCTCCGGACTCCGCCGACCAGGGCGTTGATGGTCGTGGCCACGTCCTCGACCGACACGCCGAGGTCGGCGGCACGGGCGCGGTCGGGGGCGATCCGCAGCTCGGGCATCCCCACCAGATAGTCGGTATCGACGTCGGTGACCAGGCCGCTGGCGGCGAGCTTCTCCCGCAGCTCGGTCGAGTGCTCGACCAGCCGCGCCCACTCCGGGCCGCGCACGGAGAACTCCACCGGGAAGCCGCGCTGGGCGGTGAAGCCCTGCTGGGAGAGATCCTGGACCACCGCGCGCAGGCCGGGGTAGGAGTTGAACTCGTTCCGGACGATGCCCGCGAATTCCGCCTGCGAGATTCCCCGCTCCTTCGGCGGCACCAGGGTCAGGAAGATGATCCCGGTGTTCACGTTCCCGCCGCCGAAGCCGCCGACGACGGCGAAAAGGCGGGCGACTTCCGGCCGGCCCTGCAGAAACTCCTCGGCGCGGCGGAAGAGGCGGTCGGTCTCCGAAAGGTCCGACCCCACCGCGGTCTGCAGGCGGATCATCAACCGGCTCTGGTCCTGGCTCGGGACGAACTCGCTGGGAAGGTTGCGGTAGACGTAGAGCGAGGCCAGAAAGACGATGAAGGCCCCGGCCAGGATGGACATCGGGCGGCGAAGGCCGAGAGCCAGCACTTTCGAGTAGGCGGCGGCGAGCCGGTCGAATAGATCGTCCACGATGCGCCCGAGCCGGGTCTTCCGCTGCTCGTTCGCGTTCAGCATCTGCGCGCAGCGCGCCGGCGCCAGCGTCACCGCCTCCACGTACGAGAACAGAACGGCCACGCAGAGCGTCACGCCGAACTGCAGGAAGAACTTCCCGATCACGCCCTTCATGAAGACGACCGGGATGAAGATGGCCACGATGGCCAGCGTGGCCGCCAGGGCGGCGAAGCTGATCTCCTCGGTCCCCTCCCGCGCCGCCCGGACGCGGTCCTTCCCCCCTTCGCCGTGGCGGAAGATGTTCTCCATGACCATGATGGCGTCGTCGACGACGATGCCCACCGCGAGCGCCAGTCCCAGGAGCGTGAACGTATTGAGGGTGAAGCCGAAGAAGTAGATGCAGGCGATCGTCCCGAGGAGCGACATGGGGATGGCCAGCACCACGTTCAACGTCGAGGAGAGAGAGCCGAGGAAGAGCCAGCAGACCAGCGCCGTGAGGATAACCGAGAGGATCAGCTCGAACTCGATGTGATGGACCGCCTCCTCGATGAAGCGCGTGGAGTCGAAGTTGATCCCCAGCTCCATTCCCGGCGGGAGGGTCTGCTGAATCCCGGCGATCTCCGCTCGCACGCCCTTGGCCACCGCCACCGCGTTCGAGCCGCGCTGCTTGCGGATGCCCAGCCCCTGGGCCGGCATTCCGTTGACACGCGAGAGCCGGCGGATGTCCTCGAATCCATCCTCGACGATGGCCACGTCGCTGAGGTAGATCGGGGCCCCCTCGACATCCTTGACCACCAGATGGCGGAACTCGTCGAGGTCGAAGGCCTCGCCGAGGACGCGGACGTTGATCTCGCGCCCGGAGGTCTCCAGGCGCCCCGCCGGCAGCTCCACGTGCTGGCTCTGGATGGCCCGCAGCACCTCGGTGACGGTGACCCGCCGCTGATCGAGCTTGTCGCCGTCGATCCACACCCGGACGTTCCGCTCCAGGTACCCCCCGAGCATGATCTCGCCCACGCCCGGCACCGTCTGCAGCTTCTCCTTGACCCGGTAGCGGGCGTAGTCGGCGAGCATCTGCGGCGCGTAGGGGCCGGAGAGGCCGACCCACATGATGGGCTGGTCTTCGGGATTGCTTTTCGACACCACGGGGGGCTCGATGTCGCGCGGCAGCCGGCGCTGGACCTGGGCCACCTTCGTCTGCACGTCCTGCAGAGCCAGATCGACGTTGCGGGCCAGGTCGAGCTCGACGGTGACGCTGCCGCTCCCCTGCCGCGAGTGCGAGGTGACGGTGCGCACCCCCTCGACCTGCATGACCGCCTCTTCGATCGGCTCGATGACGTCGTGCTCGATGACCTCCGGCGCGGCCCCTTCCCACGCCACGCCGACGCTGATGGTGGGGAAGTCGACGTCGGGGAACTGGCTGATGCCGATGCGCGTGGCGGCCACCCCGCCGAAGACGACGGTGGCCATCATGAGCATCCAGGCGAAGACCGGTTTGCGGATGCAGACGTCGGTGATCTTCATGGCGCGCCGCTATTGTCCTTCCAGTTTCACCTTGACCCCGTCGCGCAGCGCTTCCGCTCCCCGCACCACGAGGATTTCACCCGGCGCGACGCCGTCGCGCACTTCGACCTGGCCGTCGGCGGTGCGCATGCCGAGGGTCAGGACTCGCTGGCGGGCCAGGCCGTCTTCGACCACGTAGGCGAGAAAGCCGCGCTCGCTCGGACGGATGGCGGTCTGCGGGATCACCGGCGCCTCGCGGCGGTCGCCGACCGGGACGACCACGCGGGCGAAGGCGCCCGGACGGAGCACGGCGTGGTTCGGATCGAGAACGTGCGCGGTGACGTCGACCATGCGCGAGGTGGCGCTCGCCGCCGCGGCCACGTGCGCAATGCGCGCCATGTACGGCGTGGTGTCGTCGCCCACGGTGAACCGCGCCGTCATGCCGGGGCGGACCGGCGCGGCTTCCTGTTCGGGGATCTGAAAACGCAGCAGGAGCGGATCGCGGCGGACCAGCGTGGCCAGGACGCTTCCCGGCTGCACGTACTGGCCGGTCTGCACCGTGCGCGTCTGGATGATGCCGTTGACCGGCGCGCGCACGAAGGCGTCTCGCAGGTTGAGCTTCGCCTGCGCCAGCGCGGCCTGGGCCTGGGAGACCTCGGCGGCAGCAGTCTGCACGCGCGTGCGCCAGGTCTCGATCTCCTCGCCGCGGATGAGCCCCGGGTTCTTGGCGCTGGCGCTCTCCCGCCGGGCGAAACCCGCCTCGGCTTCCTCCCTGGCCGCAACCTGCTTCCGCATCGTGGCCTCCGCGGCCTCCACGGCCAGGCGATACCGCTCGGGCTCGATCTCCACCAGCGGCTGTCCCTGCTTCACGACCTGTCCCTCGGTGAAGGCCACGCGCTCCACCGCGCCGGCCACGCGGGAGGTCACCGCCACGACCTCGAAGGCGTCCAGGGACCCCACGGCGTTGACGGCGTACTCGACCTGCCGCGCCTCGACCGGCCGCGCCTCGACCGGGAACTCGAGGATCCGCCGGGCCGCGCCCGACTGCTGCTGGGCCTGCGCCCCCGACTTC
>DATLEX010000021.1:0-11435 GCA_035525045.1 Thermoanaerobaculia bacterium
TGCCCATCGCGGCCTTCCTCCTCAAGTACGGCATCGAGGGAGAGGACGTGGAACGGCCCAAACCGAAGCCCGAAGAGCTGGAGGTGGTGGGAGAGAGAGTGGTCAGCGGGTGATTCTCAGGGCTCAGGGCTCGGGGCTCGGAGGAGGCCTGATTCGACCGCTGAACCCCGATCCAACCTCCGAGCCCTGAGCCCTGAGCCCCGAGCCCCGAGCCCCGAGCCCTATCGCTTCTCGATCGCCACCGCCAAAAACGCGCCGTCGGGCGCACGCGTCCCCGTCACGCGGACCGTGTCTCCGACGGCGGGCGAGCCGGTGATCCGCGTCATTGGCGTCACGAGCACGCGGACCTCGTCGACGAGCCATTCCTGCGCTCCGATGGAGCGGACCACCCCTTCGAAGCGGGTGAGTCCCGGCAACCGCGGCGGTGGAGCGGCGGCGGCGATCTGCAGCGCGACGAGGTTCCCCGCGGCATCGCTCGTGGCCATCACCCGGACGGCATCTCCCACTTTCAGCGCGCCGTCGATCCGCGTCTGCGCGTTCACCAGCACGGTCACGTCCTCGCCGTCGCGGGTGGTGATCGTCCACGACTCCGCGCCGATCGACTTCACCACGCCTTCGAACACTCTCGGCGCCGGGCGTGCGGCGAAGATGGCGATCGCCACCACGTTCCCCGCCGCGTCGCTGTTCCCGATCACCTGAACCATGTCGCCGGCCTTCGGCGATCCTTCGATCCTCGTCTGCGGCGTGATCAGCACCGTCACGTCCTTGCCGTCACGCGTGGTGATCACCCACTGCTCCGCACCGATCGACTTCACCGTCCCCGCGAAGCTGGCGTTGGGCGGCGGCGGCTGGACGACGATCTGCTCGGCGACGAGGCCGGAGCTCGTCGCGCGCACGGCCACCATCACCTGGTCACCCGGCTCGATGTCCGCCAGCGTCATCTCCTGCCGCGAGCCGCCGATGCGCGTCTCCGCCGTCGTGCCGATGGTCAGGCCGAAGACGGTAAGCGTTCCGGCCGCCGTGTCGACGGCATCGACCTTTCCCGTGATCGTCCCGTCCGGCTCGTCGAAGATGAGCACGCGGGAGGCCTGAAACGCTGTTCCGGGAGCGCTTGCGGGGAGGAGCGAGGCGGCGATCCGAACCCCCGGCCGCACGTCATCGATCGATGCCGGGCCGCTCCGGCTGATGATCACCGCGCCGCCGGCGTCGATCGTCACCAATCCGTCGAGGATGGTGATCAGGCTGCCGCTCACGGTCTGCACGATCCCCGATACCGTCGCGCCTTCGGGTGCCGGCGCCGGGGTGCGCTGTGCGAAGAGCGGGAGCGACAGAAGAACGAGTGAGCATGCGATCGCGGTGTTCCGGGCCATGGAGGTCCTCCCTGATTCAGCGCCCTTATTATGCCCCTCAGCGCCGGAGCACGTGCAGCCACCGCTCCCACCCCTGGTCGTGCGCGCGCCGGTTCGCCTCGCTCGCGTCGGCGGCCATCCCGGAGCGCATGAATGCGTGGCCGGCCCCCTCGTAAATCACGTAGTCGAACGGCTTGGCCGCCGCTTTCATCAACTCCTCGCTCCGGGCGATGGTGGCGTTGACCCGGGCGTCGTTTCCTCCATAGAAGCCGTAAACCGGGGTGCTGATCCCCGCCACGCCGGCCGGCTGGTTGGGCCCCGTTCCGTAGAAGACGTGCGCGGAGGCGAGGTCGCCGCGCTCGTTGGCGAAGAGCCACGTCCGCGCGCCGCCCCAGCAGAACCCGCCGAGGTGCAGCGTGCCGCTCGCGGCGGGGATGCGCTTCGCGTAGTCCGCCACGGCGTGCAGGTCGGCCATCACCTGCGCGTGCGGCAGCTTGCCGATCGCCTCACGCGCGGCATCCTGCGACGGGAAGTCGCTGGCCCGCCCTCCGCCCGGCGCCATCCCGGAGAGGAGATCGGGCGCCACGGCGATGTAGCCGTTCTCGGCCAGCCGATCGGCCACGCCGCGCTCGAAATCGGTCAGCCCGCGATTCTCGTGAATGAGGATCACCGCCGGCGCCTTCGCCGAGATCTCCGGATAGGCGACGTAGGCGTGAACGGTCCGCCCGTCCCGCACGACCTGCACCCATTCGTTGTGCCGCGGCGTCGTCTCCAGGCGGCTGTCGACGGCGACGTCGTTCGTCGCGCAGCCGACGGTGAAGAGACTGAGGATCAGGAAAGCCCGCATGTCGATACCTCCTTCTTTTTTGAAATCTGCCCTCTCCCGCTTGCGGGAGAGGGTGGCGCGAAGCGCCGGGTGAGGGTACTCGGATCTCTCTCTCGTTCATTTCTCCGGATGACATGCTACCGTTCGCCGCATGGTCGAGCGGAGCCGTTTCAAACCGTATGTCTCGGCGTCCGAGTCGCCGGCGGAGTTCACCGCCCGCGGCATCGTCCCCGGCATCCTCTTCGGGATCGTTTTCGGCGCCGCGAACGCCTACCTCGGCCTCCGCGCCGGCCTGACGATTTCAACCTCCATTCCCATCGCCGTCATGACCGTCGCCGCCTTCAAGATCATGCAGGCCGCCGGCCGGCCCGGCTCCATCCTCGAGGCCAACATCTCCCAGACCACCGGCTCCGCCTCCAGCTCGGTGGCCAGCGGAGTCATCTTCACGATCCCTGCCCTCTTTCTCTGGGGCCTCGATCCCACCCTGCTGCAGATGACGCTGCTGGCCTTCGCCGGCGGGATGCTCGGCGTCCTCTTCATGATCCCGCTGCGGAAGCTCCTCATCGACCGCGAGCACGACCGGCTCCCTTACCCGGAGGGGACCGCCTGCGCCGAGGTGCTGGTGGCGAGCGAGGTGGGAGGGGGGAGGGCGAAGAACGTCTTCACCGGCCTCGCGGTCGGCGCGCTGTTCAAGGCGATGGCCGGCGGGATCCGGCTCTTCCCGAGCCACGTCGAGGCCGCGGTGCCGTTTCTCCGCAAGGGGCAGATCGGCGGGGAGGTCTCCGCGGCGCTGTTCGGCGTCGGGTACATCCTCGGGCCGTACGTCGCCTCGGTCATGGTGAGCGGCGGGCTCCTGGCGTCGCTGGTCATCATCCCGATCATCGCCACGTGGGGGGAGAACCGAACGGTTCCGTTCTACCCGGAGACGGAGCTGACCATCGCCGAGATGTCGGCGAGCCAGATCTGGTCGCGCTACGTCCGCTACATCGGGGCGGGGGCGGTGGCCGCGGCGGGGATCATGACCCTGGTGCGGAGCATCCCCACGATGATGGAGAGCTTCAAGGTGGGGGTCTCGCACATGCGCGGGAGCGCCGCCGATGCGCCGGCCGTGGAGCGGACCTCGCTCGATCTGCCCTACAAGGTGTCGCTGATCGGCGCCGGCGCGGTGGTCGTGCTGCTGGCCGTCTTCCCGCAGGCCTTCGGCTCGATCCAGGACTTCACCCACCGCGCCATCGCCGCGCTCTGCGTCGCGGTCTTCGCCTTCTTCTTCGTCACGGTGTCCTCCCGCATCGTGGGACTCGTGGGGGTGACCTCCAATCCGACCAGCGGCATGACCATCGCCGCCCTCCTCGGCACCTCGGCGGTCTTCCTCTTTCTCGGCTGGACCGACAACGCCGGGAAGATGGCCGCGCTGACCGTCGGCACGGTCGTGGCCATCGCCGCGTCGATCGCCGGCGACATGTCGCAGGACCTGAAGACGGGGTTCCTGCTCGGCGCCACGCCGCGCCGCCAGCAGCTCTCGGAGATGATCGGCGTCCTCAGCTCGGCGACGTTCGTCTGCCTCGCCGTCCTCCTCCTCGACCGCGCCTACGGCTTCGGGACGAGGGAGCTTCCCGCCCCGCAGGCAACGCTGATGAGGCTGGTCATCGACGGGGTGCTGGAGAACGTCCTGCCGTGGACCCTGGTGGGGATCGGCGTGGCGATCGCCATCGTGGCCTCGCTCTTCCGGATCCCGGTGCTCCCCTTCGCCGTCGGCGTCTACCTCCCGGTGGCGACGATGGTCCCGATCTTTCTCGGCGGGATGCTGCGGCTGATCGCCGAGAGGCGCTCCCGAAGCGACGAGGAGCGCGCATCGCGGCGCGAGCAGGGGATCCTCCTCGGCTCGGGGCTCGTCGGCGGCGAGGGCCTGGTCGGCGTGGCGATCGCCGGCGTGGCGTTCTACCTCGGCCGGGTGCCGGCCGGGATCGGCTTCGCCTGGGCGGGCGCGGCCGCGCAGTGGGTCGCCGCCGCGGCGTTCGCGCTGCTGGTGTTCTGGTTCTGGCGGAGCGCTACCGCTCGATCGCGGCCAGAACCCGCTCGATGAAGCCGTCGAGCGCCTTCCGCTCGATCCACCGCACCACGACCACCAGATCGTTGACCGGGTCGACGTAGATCGCGTTCGTCCCCGCACCGAGGTGGGCGAAGGCGTCGGCCGGCGCACTCGGCAGGAGCTTCCGGTCGTGGTTGAGGAAGAAGTTCATGAAGCCGTACGGCGGCTGCGCGGGCGTCGGCGTGCGGGCCATGCGCAGCCACTCGGCGGAGAGGATCTGCCGGTCGCGCCAGCGGCCGTTGCGTAGCGTCAGCAACCCGAAGCGCGCCTGGTCGCGGGCGCTGATGAGCATCCCGCCGCCCCAGTGCGCCCCGCCGCTGACCGACTGCACGCGCTCCCCGTCGAGGATCACCCAGGAGTTGTCGTAGCCGAGCCACTGCCATGTCCGCGAGGCGTCGATCGGCTCCATGACCAGCTCGCGAAGGACGGCCGGAAGCGGCCGCCGCCACACCTGCAGCGCGGCGAGGGCGAGGAGGTTCACCCGCGTGTCGTTGTACTCGTAGACGCTCCCAGGCTCGTGGCGCTCGCGGGCCATCTCGGCGGCGAGGTCCTGCGCGGGGCGATCCGCCCAGTCGGGCTTTCCCCACAGCGTTCCCTTCCAGTCGCTGGTCTGGCGGAGGAGGTGGTCCCAGGTGATGCGCCGCGCGTGCTCCGACTCGAAGAGATCGACCACCGCCATCCTCTCGCCGGCCACGACGACCGGGCCGACCGCCTCGGCCACGGGGTCGTGCACGCTGCCGATCAGCTTCCGGCCGGCGGCCAGGCCGACGACGGTGGAGAGGAAGCTCTTCGTCACGCTGAAGGTGTTGTCGACGCGATGCGGGTCGCCCCACTCCGCGACGAGGTAGCCGTGGCGGACGACGATCCCGGCCACGTCGCCTCGCGTGCGGTACGGTCCCACCGGCTCGCTGAACGGCTCGCGGCCGAAGGGGGAGATCCGATGGGCGTGCTCGAGATCGCGCGGCGCCGCCGACTCGTTCGCCCGCGCGAAGGCGATGGCCTGGTCGAGCCGCGCCGCGTCCATCCGCACCTGCGCCGGTGTCCGCCGCTCCCACTCCCGCCCGGGAAAGTAAGGCTGCTGCGCCGCGGCGGACGTGGCCGCGGTCAGAAGAAGGGTGAGTGCGTATCGCATTGGCGAATCCTACCTGTCCGCGGGGGAGTCTGTGCCCTCTCCCGCTTGCGGGAGAGGGTGGCGCGAAGCGCCGGGTGAGGGCAGTGAACCAGCTCGGGATGACATACGATCCTCCTCATGACCGGCGAGATCGTCTCCCTCTGGCTCAAGCGCGCCCACGCCCGGCCGATGGACCGGGTCGACGCGGCCGAGCTGGTGGCGGGGCGCGGCATCGCCGGCAACGCCGACCAGGGGGGGTGGCGGCAGGTCACGGTCATCGACGAGTCGGCCTGGCGCGACGCGGAGACGGAGCTCGGCCTGGCCGTCGACCCGTCGGCGCGCCGCGCCAACGTGCTCGTGCGCGGGATCGACCTGCGCGAGTCGCGCGGCAAGATCCTCCGGCTGGGCGACGCCGTCATCCGCCTGGCCGGCGAGACGCGGCCCTGCCAGCAGATGGACGACGCCCAGCCCGGCCTCCGCCGCGCCCTGGGTCCCGACTGGCGCGGCGGCGCCTTCGGCCAGATCGTCGAAGGCGGCACGATTCGCGTCGGCGACAAGGCGGAGTTGCAGACGCCTCCCGAGTGACGTCAGACCCCGGCTACTGAACCTTCGCCTCGAGCCAGGCGGCGAGCCGGCCGTGATGAGCGGACCAAGCCTGCCACACCTCTCCGCTCCACTTCCGGGCCGCCGCGGCATGCGCGTCGCCGGCGAGCGCGACCTCGAGCACCGTCGTCGCCCACTGCATGCGCGGCGGATCGAAGTGCGGCCATTCCGAAACCGCGCCGGCGAGGCGCTGCAGGTACGGCGGAACCTCCGGTGGGGAGATTCCGCGAACGAGCACGAGGTGGAGCCCGGCCAGGTGCACGTCCACCGACTTGTCGGGATGTTCGCCGCCCGCGTGCTGCACGGCGTACGTGTCGACGGTGAGCTGGTGGACCTGCCCGAACAGCACTGCGTTCGAGTACTCCGCGCCGAGGACTTCGGTGTAGACGCTCCAGCACTCGGGGGAGGCGTTGTAGTAGCCGTGCGCCGTCAGCGACGGCCGTCGGGGCATGTGCAGTCCGCACCCCGGGCAGGCTGACTCCTCGGTCGTCATCGGAGCCTCATCGTACAATCACGGACTCGATGCGCAACGAGGTCATCTTCTTCATCAACGGCGCGGAGCATCGCGCGCGCGGCGACGCGGTCTTCCAGACGGTGTCGCGCTACCTTCGCTACGACCAGCGCGCCACCGGGACGAAGATCGTCTGCGAGGAGGGGGACTGCGGCGCGTGCACGGTGCTGGTCGGCCGGCCCGAGGGCGGCGGGCTCCGCTACCGCCCCGTCAACTCCTGCATCCAGTTCCTCTTCCAGGTCGACGGCACGCACGTCGTGACGGTGGAGGGGCTGTCGAAAAACGGCCTCACGCCGCTGCAGGACGCCATGGTCCGCTGCCACGGCGCGCAGTGCGGCTACTGCACGCCGGGGTTCATCATGGCCATGGCGGCGATGTGGGAAGGGGCTCGGGGCTCGGGGCTCGGGGCTCGGGAGGTCAGCGCTGCGCTGACCGGGAACCTCTGTCGTTGCACGGGGTACGAGCCGATCATCATGGCAGCGCTCGAGGTGGAGGGGCAGCCGCGGATCGACGAGATGTTTCCGCCCGATCCGATCCTGCGCGCGCTGCCGGACGGCGAGGGGGTGCGGGTGGGGAGCTTCTTCAAGCCGGCCACGCTCGAGGAGGCGATCGAGTTCAAGGCCGCCCATCCCAAGTGCGTGATCGTGCAGGGGGCGACCGACTTCGGCGTCTGGTGCAACAAGCGCGGCTTCGTCCCGGAGGCGGTGCTCTCGCTCGATGCCATCGAGGGGCTCGACGAAGTGCGCATCGAGGACGGCGAGCTGATCGCCGGCGGGCGGACGACGCTGGCGGCGATCGAGGAGCTCGTCGCCGGGAAGATGCCCGAGCTGGAGCGCATCCTCGACCGCTTCGGCTCGCCGCAGATCAAGAACGTCGGGACCCTCGCCGGCAACATCGCCAACGCCTCGCCGATCGCCGACACGCTCCCGTTCCTCTACGTCACCGGCGCCCGCCTCGAGCTGACCGGCCGCGGCGGCACGCGCAGCGTTCCGATCGAGTCGTTCTACCGCGGGTACAAGACGCTCGACCTCCGGCCCGACGAGATCATCACCCGCATCCGCGTCCCGCTGCCGCCGCGGAGCGACACGCTCCGCCTCTACAAAGTCTCGAAGCGGAGCCACCTCGACATCTCCTCCTTCACCGCGGCGATGCTGATGCGCCGCAGCGGCGATCGCATCGAGTCGATCCGCATCGCCTACGGCGGCGTCGCCCCCGTCATCCTCCGCCTTCCGAAGACCGAGCAGTTCCTCGCCGGCCGCCCCTTCGCCCTCGAGACCTTCGAGCAGGCCGCCCCCATCGCCCGCGACGAGATCACGCCGATCTCCGATGTCCGCGGCTCACGCGATTTCCGTTTACAGCTCGCGGGAAACGTGTTGAGGAAGTTTTTTCACGACGCCGGATGAGGGGGCGTGTCGCGAGAATCCGGAAGCCCTCACCCGGCGCTTCGCGCCACCCTCTCCCGCAAGCGGGAGAGGGGACAGCGTGGTTTCATCGGAATGACACGTGGGTTAACGTCTCCAGATTCTGCGCCGCCTCCCCATCGGCGCGAATGGCGAGGGCGTGACGCAGGGCGGCCTCCCCCTCCTCCCTCTCGCCGCGGCGGATGTGGGCCAGGGCGAGGTGCGACCAGGCGCGGACGGCGTTCGGGTCGACGGCGATGGCCTGGCGCCACGCCTGCTCGGCCTCGTCCCATCGCCCCTGCCCGGCCTCGATGTCGCCGAGGGCGATCCAGGCGATGGAGCGCCGCGGATTCATGGCGATGGCGCGCCGCGCCGCCTCCGCAGCCTCGGCCGGCCGTCCCTCCTTTCTCAGCGCCAGCGCGGTCATGGCCGTCTCCTCGCTGAATTCGTGGCTGGCCTCGTGCCGCCGCACGTTCGAGAGGATCAGGAGGAAGATGAAGAGCAGGGCCACCCCTCCCACCGATCGCCAACGGCGTTGCGCCGCCGCGCCGGAGATGAAGGCGACCGCCGCCCCGGCGTAGATGAACAGCGGCGGCATGATCGGCACGCGATAGCGGAACCCCGCCACCAGGCCGATCGCCGTCGCGGCGATGATCAGCGCGTAGCCGGTCAGGAGC
This sequence comes from Thermoanaerobaculia bacterium, assembly GCA_035525045.1. GTDB lineage: Bacteria > Acidobacteriota > Thermoanaerobaculia > Gp7-AA8 > Gp7-AA8 > DATLEX01. Next base: position 8,567 of record DATLEX010000021.1, read on the forward strand.
CACGACATGCGCCGCGCGCGCGCCGCCACGGCGATCCCGCAGACCGCCAGCGCGAAGACGACGCCGAAGCGAGGAAGCCGGCGCAGGAGGGGAGAGGAGGCGGCGAAGAAATGAAAGCTGTGGCTGTCGCGCACTTCCTCGTTCTGGATGAGCCAGAGCGCCTTTGATCCGACCAGGCGCAACCAGCCGAGAGGGTGCTCGCCGATCTCGCGCAGCGTGAGGCGGAGGAAGAAGCGATCCTCCGCCGCCGCGCCGGTGACGCCGGCGCGCCAGGCCGTGCCTCGCAGCGTGTCCCATTCTCCGCCGGGGCGCGCCCACGCCGTCCCGTCGTGGAGCGGCGAGTTCCCGATGTAGAAGTTCATCCCCCCCGACGACTGCACCGCCACCACCTGGTCGGGCGTGGCGTAGTTGTGGATCACGACCGGCACGACGGGATACGCGACCGCGAGCGTGAAGTGGAGGAGCGCCATCCCGCGGCGCGGCGCGCCGCGCAGGGCGAACCACGCCACGAGCGGGACGAGCGCGATGGCGGTCGGCCTGACTACGATCGCAAATCCGAGAAGCAGCCCCGTCACGATGCGCAGCAGGGCGGGGCGGCGAAACTCGCCGCGCGAGAGCCTCGCCGTCAGCCACAGCACCAGCGTCAGGAGGAAGACGAGCAGACTCTCGGCGAGGATGGAGACGTCGATCAGGATCAGCGGCGCGCAGACCGCGTGGAGCAGCCCGGCGGCGGCGCCGGCGAGCGGTCCGTAGAACCGCCGCGCCGTCGCGAACAGGAGGAGCGCGGCCAGGCTGCCGAGGATCGCCTGCACCACGCGCACCGCCGTGAGGGAGCCGGTGACGGCGAGGACCGCCCCGATCAGCATCGGATAGCCGGGGCCGTGGATCGGGGCGGCGGGCCAGGAGAAGTCGCCCGCCGCGAGGCGCATCCCCCATTCCGCGTACTCGAGGGAGTCGAGCTGCGGGGTGCGGAAGAGCGGCTCGTCCTGGAGCTGGGCGAGGACGAAGAGGCGAAGCACCAGCGCCACGTAGAAGACGCCGGCGGCGACGATTCGCTCCCCGCGCGACATCGTCAGTCGCGCCGGTACCCCGGCCCACGAACGACGCGTCACGGCTTCGCCCCGGTGTGCTCGCCGTCGCGCAGCACCTGCACCCCGTTCACGAAGACGTGCTCGACGCCGGTCGCGTACTGGTGCGGCCGCTCGAAGGTGGCGTGGTCCTGGATCGTCGCCGGGTCGAAGACCACCACGTCGGCGAAGTGGCCGGGGCGCAGCAGCCCGCGCTCAGCGATCCGCAGCGTCTGCGCCGGGAAGGAGGTCAGGCGGCGGACGGCCTCCTCGAGCGGGACGACCTTCTCCTCCCGCACGTACTTCGCCAGCAGCCGGGCGAAGTTCCCGTACGCGCGCGGGTGGGGATTCGATCTCAGGAACACCCCTTCAGGCGCGAGCGACGCCGCGTCGGAGTCGAAGGCCACCCACGGCAGCGCCACCTGCCTGCGGATGTTCTCCTCCGACATCAGAAAGTACACCGTCCCCACGCGGCTGTCGTCCTCGATCACCAGCTCGATGGCGGTCTCCTGCGGCGACTTCCCCCGCATCGCCGCGACCTCGGCCAGCGTCTTGCCGGTCAGCGGCTTGAGCGCCTCGTTCTTGAAGCCCACCAGCAGGATCTGCTCCGCCGAGCCGGCGAGGACGAAGAGGTTCTCCCACTCGTCGGTGGGCGTGGACATCTCGGCGATCAGCCGCTCGCGGATCGACGCGTCCTGCAGCCGCTCCTTCCACTTCTTGAAACCGCCTTCCTGCACCCACGGCGGCATCATGGCGTCGAGCCCCGTCGCGCCGGCGGGGTAGGTGTACATGTCGGCGGTGATGCGCAGCCCCGCGGCGCGCGCGGCGTTCACCCGGGCGATGACCGCATCCATCTTCGGCCAGTTGCTCCGGCCGGCCGCTTTGAGGTGATAGATCTGCGCCGCGACGCCCGCCTCGCGGGCGATGGTGATCAGCTCGTCCACCGCTTCGAGGAGCTCGTTCCCCTCGCTGCGCATGTGCGAGATGTACATCCCGCCGAATTCGCCCGCGGCGCGCGACAGCTCGATCAGCTCGCCGGTCTTCGCGTAGAAGGCGGGGGCGTAGATCAGCGAGGAGCCGACGCCGAGCGCCCCTTCGCGCATCGCCTGCCGCACGAGGTCCTTCATCCGTCCCAGCTCCTCCGGCGTGGGAGCGCGGTCCTCGTAGCCGAGCTCGTGGATGCGGACCGTGCTGGCGCCGGCGAAGGAGGCGACGTTGGGGGAGATGCCGCGGCGCACGAGGTGATCGAGATACTCGCCGAGGGTCGTCCAGGTGACGTCGAACTTGATGTCGCCCTGCTGCTCGACCATCTCCCGCTTCATCCGCTCGTTGAGCGGGCCCATCGACCACCCTTCGCCGAAGACCTCGAGGGTCACGCCCTGGCGGATGTCCGACTGCGAGCGGCCGTCCTCGATGAGTGAGGACGTCGCCCAGCTCAGCGTGTTGATGAAGCCGGGGGCGACGGCCATGCCGCGGGCGTCGATGTTGACCCTGCCGCGCGCCTCCCCGACCTCCCCCACGCGCACGATCCGGTCGCCGTCGATGATCACGCCGCCCGTGAACGGCGCCCCCCCGCTCCCGTCGTAGATGACGCCGTTGCGGATGACGACGTCGTGTGTCGCGCACGAGGTGAGGAGGAGGGCGAGAAGGGCGTGCTTGCGCATGTCGCTCTGATTCTATGTTCTCCGTCCTCCTCTGTGCCCTCTGTGCCTCTGTGGTGAAAAAAGCAACCACAGAGACACAGAGGACACAGAGGGGGACGGGCTCACGGCCGCCGCGGGTACGTCTTCGACTTGGCGTGC
>DATLEX010000010.1:0-2867 GCA_035525045.1 Thermoanaerobaculia bacterium
CCGGATCGAGTCCGGCGTCATCGCTTCATGGCGCCACCCCGGCCGTGCCGTGCCCCAGTACGGGCCGGAGCTGTAGATCCGGGGGCCGGCGATCGTTCCGGCCGCGATCCGCTCCCGCCCCCGCCGCGCCTCCTCCGGGTCTACTTCGCCCGCCGGGAAGGTCGACGTGACGCCGTTCGCCAGGAAGAGCACCGGGTTCACCGTGTACTCGTCCACCCGACCGGCACCGAAGAGATCGACGGCGTAATGCGCGTGCAGGTCGAAGATGCCGGGCATGATGAAGTCCGCGGGGGCCAGCGTCACGACCGTCGCGGCCGCGTGCGGCGGAGCGAGGGATCCAACGCCGAGGATCGTGCCGTTGCGGATGAGGATGCCAGGGTTCGGGCGGGCCGCGTCGGCCGTGCCGTCCCAGAGTCGTCCGCCGAGAATGACCAGGTCGCCGGCCCTGGAGGCGAGGGACTGGGGCGCCGCGGACGCGGGTGCGAGGAGGAGCGCGGCCGCGAGCGCCAGGAGGAGGCGCGATGGAGTGCGATTCGGCATCGGGCGAATATCCCGGCGCGGGCGCCGGGGCGCAACGCTCGGCTGGCCGATCGATTCGTCCCGTCCGGGGTGGTTACGTGCGATGCCTACGGCGTAAGTAGCGGCGATATCCGCCGCGGAGAGAGGTTCCTCATCGTAGAACCAGCGGTTCCTGGGCCGATCGAGAGCGCTGTCGAGCAGTCCGTCGTCTCGAATCCCGTGCGAGCCGCCGTAGTTGTCGATCGAGACCTCGTGTAGGTCCAAAACAGAATCGCGGTCCAACCTCTGAAAGTCGGCTGGACCGCGATCGTCTGTCTCGATCAAGGCTTGGCGCTACTTGGCCAGATCGCGCAGCACCTTGTCGTAACGACGCGCGCTCATCTCGTAAGCCCGCATCACCTTGCTCTTCTTCGGCGTCTTGTTGCGACTTGCAATCAGAACGCCGTTCTCGGTCGGAATCAGCTTCGCGTTCTTGGCATTCCGGAGAGAAGGAAGACGCGAGGCTTCAGCCGGCGGGATACGCAGAAGGAGCGTCCCATTGGGAGTAGTTCTCACCTTCGCCATCACTTCCTCCCTTCTATCCGAATCTCCGCAGGCCTCCGAAGGCCTCGGCCAGCGTATGCTGTCCTGTACCTTGCGCATCCGTATACACGAAGTCAAGTTTACTTGATCCCGCGGTTTACCGCGCTGCACTGCGGTTTCCGCGCGATCGGCACCGCTAATCTGCGCGTTCGCATACGAGCAAGATTCGGACGAGATCCATCCCTCAGGCACACGCTCCGGCGCGCCGTCTGCCGGTCGATTCATGGCTCTGGCGTTGCCCCACGAAGGACGCTGTTCTATCCTGCCCCAGCGGCCTGCCCGCGTCGTCGTCTCCCGACGTTCCATTTCTCCGGAGCCCCCATGCGAACTCATCACGCCCTTCCCGCTTCCATTCTCCCGGCCCTGGCTCTGTCCCTCGCCGGCGTTCCCTCGAGCCCTGCCCCGCTGGCGGCGCAGGAGCCCGCAGCCGCCGAGATCCCCTCCCCACAGCAGCACTTCGGCTACCACATGGGCGCCGAAGGCCGCCTCGCCGATTGGTCCGAGCTGGCCGAGTACTACCGCCTCCTCGCCGACGCGAGCCCGCGCGTCGAGGTCGTCGACATGGGCCCGAGCACGCTCGGCAAGCCGTTCCTCGCCCTCTTCATCTCCTCGCCCGAGAACCTGGCGCGTCTCGAGGAGCTCCGTCGCCTGAACGCCGTCCTCGCCGACCCCCGGGGCGTGCCGGAGCACGAGATCGAGCGGGCGATCGAGGAGGGGAAGGCGGTGGTCGTGCAGTCGTACGGGCTGCACTCGACGGAGGTGGCGGGCGCGCAGACGCCTGCGGAGCTGGTCTGGGAGATGGCCACGCGGGACGACCCGGAGATGGCGCGGATCCTGGACGAGGTCGTCGCCATCATGCTCCCGTCGCTGAACCCGGACGGCACGACGATGGTGGCGGAATGGGTGCGGGAGACGGCGGGGACGGAGTACGAGGGCGCGCGGCTGCCGTGGCTCTATCATCATTACATCGGCCACGACAACAACCGCGACGCGTTCATGCAGAACACGGTGGAGTCGATCTACGGCGGGCGGATCCTGTTCCGGGAGTGGGTCCCGCAGGCGTACATCGACCACCACCAGATGGGGTCGTGGGGGCCGCGGCTGTACGTGCCGCCGTACGCCGAGCCGATCCGCCCGGACGCGGACCCGCTGGTCTGGCGTGAGATGTCGTGGTGGGGATCGCACATCGCGTACGCCGAGGAGGCGGCGGGCCGGAGCGGGGTGACCGGCGCATCGATCTACTCGGGGTGGGGCCACTTCGGCTTCCATTGGATCACGCCGTTCCACAACACGGCCGGGATGCTGACGGAGTCGGCGAGCGCGCGCATGGCGTGGCCGCTGTTCGTCCACCCCGACCAGCTCGAGGGCCGGCCGGGGCGCGGGCTGCCGGCGTACGAGGCGCAGACGACGTTCCCGAACCCGTGGCCCGGCGGCTGGTGGACGGTGCGCGACATCGTCGAGCAGCAGAAGATCGCGTCGCTGGCGGCGCTGGACCTGGCGGCCAAGAACCGTCGGATGGTGCTGCGGAACCATTACCACAAGGCGCTCCGGCAGACCGAGCGCGGCCAGCGGGCCGAGCCGGTGAGCCGCGGCCCCCGCGGCCCCCTCGCCGCCTTCGTCATCCCCGCGGACCAGCACGATCCCTACACCGCCACGGAGATGGTCGAGAAGCTCCTGCTGCAGGGGGTCGACATCGATCGGGCGACGGCGCCGTTCACCCACGAGGGCCGGGTCTACGACGAGGGGAGCTGGATCGTCTCGATGGC
>DATLEX010000051.1:0-17661 GCA_035525045.1 Thermoanaerobaculia bacterium
GGTCGGATCATCTATCGATACAAGTGAGCCTCGAATCATGAAAGTGCGTTCGTCGATCAAGAGAATCTGCAGCAAGTGCAAGATCGTTCGCCGGCAGGGCGTGGTTCGGATCATCTGTGAGAATCCGAAACACAAGCAGAGACAAGGATAGGAGCTTCATCGTATGGCACGTATCGCAGGTGTGGATCTTCCGCTGAACAAGCGCGTGGAGATCGGTCTCACATACATCTTCGGGATCGGCCGTTCGCGGTCGAACGACATCCTGGAGAAGGCCAAGGTCAACCGCGACACGCGGGTCAAGGACCTGACCGAGGACGACGTGCGCAAGATCCGTCAGGTCATCACCGACGAGGGGAAGGTCGAGGGCGACCTGCGCAAGGACGTCGGCCTGGACATCAAGCGGCTGATGGAGATCAACTGCTACCGGGGGATGCGCCACCGGCGCGGCCTGCCGGTGCGTGGCCAGCGCACGCACACCAACGCTCGAACCCGGAAAGGTCCCCGCAAGGGCGCCATCGCCGGCAAGAAGAAAGCGACCAAGAAGTGAGGGGAGCGCCGCGTCAGCGGCGCGGACACTCATCCTGACCCTGAGCGCAGCGAAGGGGAAGGATCTGGAGAACAGGAAAGAACATGGCAACTGCAAGAGCACCCAAGGCGGGTCAGCGGCGCGCGGGCACCAAGCGCCGGGAGAAGAAGAACGTTCCGCACGGCGTGGCCTCGATCGCGGCGACGTTCAACAACACCATCGTGGCCATTGCCGACCCGGTGGGGAACATCCTGGCCTGGTCGAGCGCCGGCCGGATCGGTTTCAAGGGCTCGCGCAAGGAGACGCCGTTCGCCGCGCAGGTGGCCGCGCAGAACGCCGCCCAGCTCGCCCAGGAGCATGGCATCCGCAGCGTGGACGTGAAGGTGAAGGGGCCGGGAGCGGGGCGGGAGTCGGCTATCCGGGCCCTGGCCGCCAGCGGTCTGGACATCAAGAGCATCAAGGATGTGACCCCCATCCCCCACAACGGGTGCAGGCCGCCGAAGCGACGGCGCGTCTGACGGCGCTCACGGCTTTCACGAGGCAACAGTTACGCCGAGCAGCAGCCGGCGTATGCGGAACGCGCCATGGTGGCGCGGGTCCGAGACAAGAGGAGGGATAGTGGCTCGTTATTCTGACCCCGTCTGCCGGCTCTGCCGGCGGGAGGGGATGAAGCTCTTTCTGAAGGGCGATCGTTGTTTCAAGGACAAGTGCGCCATCGAGCGCCGCAACTATGCCCCCGGCCAGCACGGACGGCGGCGCTCCAAGGTGCTCGGCTACGGCCTGCAGCTCCGCGAGAAGCAGAAGGTCAAGCGGATCTACGGCCTGCTGGAGAATCAGTTCCGTCTCTACTTCCAGCGCGCCGAGCGCAAGAGCGGCATCACCGGTGAGAACCTGCTTCGCCAGCTCGAGCTCAGGCTCGACAACCTGGTCTACTCGCTCGGCTTCGCTGCTTCGCGGCCCCAGGCGCGGCAGCTCGTGCGCCACGGCCACATCGAGGTGAACGGGAAGAAGATCAACATCCCCTCGTATCAGGGGCGGAAAGGGGATGTCATTCAGGTTCGGGAGAAGAGCCGGAAGAACGACCAGATCCGCCAGGCCGTCGAGACGGCGGCGGGCCGCGGCGTTCCGGCCTGGCTCGAGCTGAATGCCGAGCAGTTCCGCGGGACGGTCACCGACGTTCCGAAGCGCGAAGACATCCGTCTGCCGATCCAGGAACAGCTCATCGTCGAACTCTACTCGAAGTAAAGACTTGGCTGCCGGCTCTCAGCTCTCGGCTCTCGGGACCTACCCCCCCGAGAGCCGGCAGCCGGGAGCCGAGAGCCGCAGGCAGGAGGCCGCTCAATGCTGTGGTCAGATTTTCAGAAGCCGAAGAAGCTCGACTACGATCCGGAGACCCTCACCCCGAACTACGGGCGCTTCATCGCCCAGCCGTTCGAGCGGGGGTTCGGTACCACGATCGGTAACGCGCTGCGCCGCGTGCTGCTCTCCTCGATCGAGGGCGCGGCCGTGACGGCCGTGCGCGTCGAGGGCGTACTTCACGAGTTCTCGTCTCTCACCGGCGTGGTCGAGGACATGACCGACGTCGTGCTCAACCTCAAGCAGATTCCGTTCAAGCTCCACGGGGAAGGCCCCAGGACGCTGTACCTGGAGAAGAAGGGCCCCGGCGTCGTCACCGGCGCGGACTTCGAGAGCGATGCGGACATCGAAATCCTCGACAAGACGGCCCACGTCGCCACCCTTTCGAAGGAGGGCAACCTCAAGCTCGAGGCGCGCCTCAAGCGCGGCCGCGGCTATCAGGTCGCCGACCGCAACGCCGACTCCGATCTCCCGCTCGGCTACATCCCGGTGGACTCGATCCACTCGCCGGTCCGCCGTGTGAACTATCACGTCGAGGGGGCCCGCGTCGGGCAGATGACCGACTACGATCGGCTGATCCTCGACGTGTGGACCAACGGCGCCGTCTCCCCGGAGGAGGCGGTGAGCCTGGCCGCCGAGCTGCTCGGCGATCACCTCCGCATCTTCAGCTCGTTCGAGACCAGGGGCGAGCAGGTCGAGGAGGCCGCGCAGCCGGAGGTCGACCCGCGCATGGCCGAGATGCTGGCCAAGCCGATCGAGGAGCTCGACCTCTCCGTCCGCTCCGCCAACTGCCTCAAGAACGCCAACATCCGCACCCTGGGCGACCTGGTGCAGCGGACCGAGCGCGAGATGCTCTCCACCAAGAACTTCGGCCGCAAGTCGCTCGACGAGATCAGGGACGTGCTGGCCTCGCTCGGTCTCTCGTTCGGCATGTCGCGCAGCGCGCGCGGCGCCGAGATGCGCGAGTAAGGAAGGAACGTAGATGAGACACGGAATGGTCAATCGCAAGCTGGGCCGGACCACGAGCCATCGCATGGCCATGTTCCGCAACCAGCTCGCGTCACTGATCGAGAACGAGCGCATCGTTACCACGCTCCCGAAGGCGAAGGAGTTGCGGCCGCTCATCGAGAAGCTCATCACCCTCGGCAAGAACGACAGCGTCCACGCCCGGCGGAACGCCGCCAGGATGGTGCCCAGCGACGCCCTGGTGGCCAAGCTCTTCACCATCCTCGGCCCTCGCTTCGCCGAGCGTCCGGGCGGCTATACCCGGATCATCAAGCTCGGCGCCCGCCGCGGCGACGCCGCCGAGATGGCCATCCTCGAGTTCGTCGGCTACGAGCTCCCGGCCGAGAAGAAGACCGAGGCGCCGGCCCCCGCCGCCCCGAAGCGCGCCAGGAAGAAGCAGGAAGAGCCCCCCGCCGAGGCCGAAGCCGCTCCTGCCGAAGAGAAGAAGCCGGCCAAGAAGAAGGCCGCGCCGAAGAAGGCCGCCGCCGCCGGCGGCGCCAAGTCGAAGAAAAAGAAGGCAGCCCCCGCGAAGAAGAAGAAAAAAGGGTGACGATCACAGAGAAGCTCTGTACAAGTCAGTGCCTTCTCCCCGCTTGCGGGGAGAAGGTGCCGCGAAGCGGCGGATGAGGGGGTTTTCTCTCTTGCAGGAAGACCCCTCACCCGGCGCTTCGCGCCACCCTCTCCCCGCTTCGCGGGGCGAGGGCACTGTGCTTTACAGGGTCAGACGCATCCTGCTGATCGTCACATCGCCGCGATAGGACGGAACGCCGTGCAGCGCGTCGCGTCGCCTGGCGGCCCTTTCAGCCTCCGGCGGCAGGCCGTAGGTCAGATCGGTCGCCGTGACCGGCACTCCCTGCGGCGCGCGCACCTCCACCACCGCTTCGCTGCCGTAAACGGTCATCGCGCCGCGCCACACGCGGCCGGGGTTGGGCGGCGCGGGTGCCACGCCGTTGACCCGCAGCACCTCCACCCGTTCACCGAAGTCGAGCAGGAGCCGGTCGGCGGCCCGATTCGACGCCACGCGGATCGTCACCACGTCCCCCTTCCTGACCGCCGAGGCCTGCACCGCCGGCTCGGGCAGCTCGTGGTCGATCGAGGCGCGGCGCGGGTGCCATTCGGTGAAGGCCGGCAGAGCGATCGTGATCAGCGCGCCACCAACGGCGGCCGCGGCGGTGAATCCCGCCGGCCGGAGCGTTGGCCGCCCGAGCAGCGGCGTGATCGTCGTCGCGACCAGAGCGATGATGGCGGCGGTCGGAACGAGCCCGCCCCTCCCCATGGCTGGATAGAGGAAGATCGCCAGCGGAAACAGCAGGACGCCCGCGGCGATCGAAGTCGTCGCCGCGGCGACGACCGGCGAGGCCCGCAGCACGCTGCAGAGCGTGAAGGCCACCGCCGGAACGAGCACGAGGTACGACGGGCCGGGGAGCGTCACCGCGAGCGCGATGGCCACGGCGTGCCAGACCAGCCCCACCCCCGCGTGGAACGCGCGCGGCTGCCGTTTCCGGGGGATGCCGAAGACGATCAGCGCCGCGGCGATCCCGGAGAGCCACATCGCGGCGATGACCGCTTGCGGGTATGCGAGCCGCACGGAGCCCCCCGCCCGAACGTGGGCGAGCCAGGCGACGACATGAGCGAGCCCCGCGGCCACGATCACCGCGCCGGCGGCGAGTACGGCTCCGAGGATCAGCGCCTTCCATGGTTCGTTCCGGCTGCCGGCGATCAGCAGGACGGCGCTGACGAGCGCGATCCAGAGCGTCCACCGCTCCGGCCAGGAGATGACCACCGCCTGGAGGACGTCGAAGAAGACGGCGTTTCCGCTCGTCCTCTCGAAGCCCCCGGTCAGGGCCCTGGTGACAGCCAGGAGGTTGTCGCCGTGGTGCTGCATGGTTCGCGGGTCGACGCGGGCGAGATCGTCGAGCGGCGTGTGGTAGTAGGCCACGTTTCCGATCGCGGCGAAGTTCAGCGCCGGCAGCCCGGCCCTCTTGAACACCGTCACGTCGGTGTCGTTCGGCAGCCGCTCATAGATCGTGTAGAAGAGGGAGCTGGCGGCCGGACGAGGGATGGCCTTCACCGCCGGCATCAGCCCGGCGTTGCCGCGGCTCGTCTCGAAGAGGAAGGCCGGGCCCGATGTGCCGCGGTTCTCGGCGTTGACCACGACCGCCACCCGCTCTTTCCATGGTGTGGTGACGAAGAGCTCGGCGCCGAGGAGCCCCGCCTCCTCACCATCAGTGATGAGGTAGGCCACGCCTCTCCGCGGCCCGAGCGCGCGCGCCACCTCGAGGATCGCGGCCACGGCCACGCCGGCGTCCGATGCCCCTGGCCCGGCGGCCGCCGAGTCGTAGTGCGAGACGAGCAGGACGTAGGGCCCTCCCTCGCCGGGCGGGGCGGCCACGATGTTCTCCACCGTGGCGCAGGCCGGCGTGGCGTTGCAGACGAACCCGCGCTGGACCTCGGTGGCGTAGCCGAGGGATTGAAAGTGCAGCTCGATCCGTTCCCGGATGCGGCGATTCGCCGCCGTCCCGACCGGGTGCGGCACCTCCTCCTGCAGCAGGTGGCCGAGCACGGTGATGGCGCGGGAGGCGGAAAACCGCTCCGCGGCGGCGGTCTGACCGAGAGGGGCCGGCCCGCGAAAGCGCCAGGCGGTCACCGCCAGCAGCAGGGCCAGCAGGGCGGTCACGAGGAGGAGCTGGCGGCCGGTCATCGGGTGATTGTAACGATCTGAAACCCTGAGGCTTCCCGATCCGTACCGACGGGGACAGGAGAGAGGAAATGCGCAGCGCAACCTTCTTATTCGTGCTCGCGGTCTCGAGCGCCGCCTTCGCCGCCGAGCTGACGGAGACGTTCAGTCGAACGCTCGACGTCCGGCCCGGCACCTCGTTCGAGATCGAGAACGTGAACGGCAGCATAACCATCTCGGGATGGGACCAGCCGCGGGTCCGGATCCACGCGGTCAAGCGGGTGAAGAGCCGCGACTCGGCTGCCGCGCAGCAGGCCATGAAGGCGTTGCGGGTCGAGGTGCGGCAGAGCAGCGGCTCGGTCGTGGTCGACACGATCTATCCGAAGCGGAGCGACCTGGGGATGTTCGACAGGCTCTTCGGCAGCGACAGCGTCAACGCCGGGGTGAAATACGAGATCAACGTGCCGCGGGCCATGAACCTCTCCGTCGACACGGTCAATGGGACGATCCGCGTCACCGAGGTCTCGGGAGAGATCGATCTCGACACGACGAATGGCAAGATCGAGGTGGCGAACTGCTCCGGATCGGTGGACGCCTCGACGACCAACGGCGCCATCGCAGTGGAGCTCGTGTCCGTAGCCCCGGGGCGGAACATGAAGTTCGAGACGACGAATGGCAGGATCACCCTGGCCGTCCCGGCCGGGCTGGCCGCCGACATCAACGCCTCGACCACGAATGGCTCCGTGCAGAGCGACCTCCCCCTGACCCTCGGCCGGATGAGCCGCACCTCGATCCGCGGGACGCTGAACGGCGGCGGGCCGGAGATCAAGCTGCGGACGACGAACGGCGGGATCGACATCCGGGCGTCGGGCGCCGTGGCGTCGAGGAGCTGATCAGAGCCGCGCGCAGCGGCAGAAGGGCGTGGCGATCTCCCGCACCGGCTGGATCGACCCGTCCCATCCGACCAGGTAGCGGAAGAGCGATGCCTCGAGATCGAGCGGCTCCCGCCGCCGCCGGACGGTGACGCGCAGAGAAGCGGAGCGGCGGAGGTGATGCGCGGTCGGCTCGATCGGCGACGTGCTGATCGCCGCGGAGAGGATGGCTGCCGGGGTCGTCGAGCTCACGCCACCACGAACGGGGCGGGCGGGACGGTCATTCCGGGGTGATGTAAGCCGCGGTGATGCCGCCGTCGACGAGGAACGTCGATCCGTTCACGTACGATGACTCGTCGCTGGCGAGGAAGAGCGCCGCGCTGGCCATCTCTTCCGCCCGGGCGAAGCGTCCCGGCGGGATGTGCACGAGGCGCCGCTGCCGGCGGGCCGGATCGGAGAGCAGCTCCCGGAGGAGCGGCGTTTCCACCGGGCCGGGGCAGAGGGCATTGGCGCGGATGTTCTGCCGGGCGAACTCCACGGCGATCTCCCGCGTCATGGAGAGCACGCCGCCCTTGCTGGCGGTGTAGGCGATCTGCGGCGCGGCGGCGCCCATGACGGCGACGAACGAGGCCGTGTTGATGATCGATCCGCCGCCCGCGCGCAGCAGCGCCGGGATTGCGTACTTGCACCCGAGGAAGACGCCCTTGAGGTTCACGTCGATGATCAGGTCCCAGATCTCCTCCGGCGTGTTCGTCACCGAGTCGTCCTTCGGGTGGAACACGCCGGCGTTGTTGAAGACGACATCGAGGCGTCCGAACTCCCTCTCGGCGAAGGCGATCATCGCCTCCGCCTCCTTTGCCTTCGACACGTCGGCCGCGAACGGGCGCGCGGCGTCGCCGATCTCCTTCGCCGTGGCCGCCGCGGTCTCCTCTTTCAGATCGACCACGATCACCTTGGCCCCTTCGCGCGCGAAGAGCAGAGCCGAGGCCTTGCCGATGCCGCTGCCGCCTCCGGTGATCAGGGCTGTCTTGTTTGCGAGTCTCATCGACCTTCCTCACGCCTGTTCGAAGTACCTTCTCCGCTCCCAGTCGGTCACGGCGGCGTCGAACTTTCGCTGCTCGGTCCTGAAGAAATGGAGGTAATGCTCGATCACCTCTCCGCCGAACGCCTCTCGCGCCCAGTCGCTGCCCTCGAGCGCCGCGATGGCGTCGTTGAGCGTGTGCGGGACCTGCGGGAGGTCCCGCGCCTGGTAGACGTCGCCTTCGAAGGCCGGCGGCGGCTCGGTTTTGCTCCGGATGCCGTCCAATCCCGCGGCCAGCGTCGCGGCGAAGGCGAGGTACGGGTTGGCGTCGGCGCCGGCGGCGCGGCATTCGATGCGCAGCGACTCTCCGTGGCCGACGATCCGGAAGCCGGCCGTGCGGTTGTCGAAGCTCCAGGCGATGCCGGTGGGGGCGAACGACCCGGGCACGTAGCGCTTGTACGAGGCGGGATACGGCGCATAGAAGGCGAAGAGCTCGCGGATGTGCGCCATCCATCCGCCGAGGAACCAGCGGAAGATCGGCGAACATTGCACCGGGCCGAGGGTCTCCTCCCCAGGAAAGAGCGGCTCGCCGCTCTTCGCGTCGCGGAGGCTGACGTGAATGTGGCAGCTCGACCCGGCGTAGCGCTCGTCCCACTTGGCCATGAAGGTGATGGCGTGTCCGGCGGCCCAGGCGATCTCCTTCGCGGCGTGCTTGTAGATGGCATGGCGGTCGGCCATCTCCACCAGCTCGGCGTAGCGCAGGCCGATCTCCTGCTGGCCGGGGCCCCACTCTCCCTTGGACGACTCGACGGGAATGCCGGAGCGCTCCAGGTGCGAGCGGATGGCGCCGATGAGGAACTCCTCCTTGGTGCTCTGGAGGATGTGGTAGTCCTCGATGATCCGGCCGATGGGCTCGGGATTGACGAAGTGCTTGGCGGCCACCTCTTCGTAGGAGTCCTTGAAGACGTACAGCTCGAGCTCCGAGGCGCCAAAGGGGGTGTAGCCCATCTCGGCGGCACGGTCGACCTGTTGTCGCAGGATGCTGCGGGGCGCGAGCGGAACCGGCTCGTCCCGCTCCTCGAACTTCACGTCGCAGAGGACCAGCGCCGTCTTCTCGAGCCAGGAAGCGACGCGCAGTGTGCCGAAATCGGGCTGCGGGCTGAAGTCGCCGTATCCCTTCGCCCAGCTCGTGAACGCGTAACCCGGAACCGGATCCATCTCCACGTCGCAGGCCAGGAGGTAATCGCAGGCGTGCAGGCCGTGCTCGGCGACGTCCTCGATGAAATAGGAAGCGGCGAAGCGCTTCCCGACCAGCCGTCCGTACATGTCCGGAAACGCGGCGATGACGGTGACGATGTCGCCGTCGGAGACCATGCGTCTGAGCTTGTCGAGATCGATGCGGCCTGGCATGAGGCTCACGCGTCAGTGGGCGACGTCAACATAGACCGTTTTCCATTCCGTGTAATGGTCGAGCGCCTGCATTCCCAGCTCCCGTCCCAGGCCGCTCTGCTTCATGCCGCCGAACGGCGCCTCCAGGTGCACGCTGCTGCCGGAGTTGATCGACAGGTTCCCCGTCTCCACGGCGCGTGCCATGCGCATGGCCCTGCCGATGTCGCGGGTCCAGATCGAGCCGGAGAGGCCGTAGGCGCTGTCGTTGGCCTGCCGGACGGCGCCGGCCTCGTCGTCGAACGGCATGACGGCGATGACCGGTCCGAAGATCTCCTCGCGAGCGATCTTCATCTCGGGGCGGGCGTCGAGGAACACCGCCGGCTCGAGGTACGCGCCGTGGCCATCGCGGATCCGGCCGCCGGTTGCGAGCGTCGCCCCTTCTTCCGTCCCGCTGGCCACGTAGCTCAGCACGCGCTCGCGGTGGGCGGTTGTGATCAGCGGACCCATCTCCGTGTCGTCCGAGAGGGGGTCGCCCACCTTCACCCGCTGAAAGGCTTCGACCACGGCCTTCGAGAAGCGGTCGTAGATCGATCGCTGCACGAGGAGGCGGCTCCGCGCGCAGCAATCCTGTCCGGCATTGCCGAGTGAGGAGGAGACCGCCGAGGCCACGGCGCGGTCGAAGTCGCAGTCCTCGAAGACGATGCTGGCCGACTTCCCGCCGAGCTCCAGCGTCACCCGCTTGATGTCGCCGGCGGCGAGGCGCATCACGTTGGCGCCGACCTCGGTGGAGCCGGTGAATCCGATCTTCCGGACCAGCGGATGGCGCACCAGCGCCTCGCCGGCGACGCTTCCCGGGCCGGTGATGACCTGGAAGACGCCCTCCGGGAGGCCGGCCTCCATGGCCAGCTCCGCCAGGCGCAACGCGGTGAGCGGCGTCAGCTCGGCCGGCTTCAACACCACCGTGTTTCCCATCGCCAGCGCCGGGGCGACTTTCCATGAGCTGATGGCGATCGGGAAGTTCCAGGGGACGATCACCCCGCAGACGCCCAGCGGCTCGCGGAAGGTCATGAGCACGCCGGGGGCCGCGCCGGGGATGGTCTGGCCGGTGACCTTGTTCGCAGCGCCGGCGTAGTACTCGAAGCAGTCCGCTGCCAGGCCGACCTCGTCGCGCGAGTCGCGAATCGGCTTGCCGACGTTGCGCGACTCGAGGAGAACCAGGTTCTCGGCATGTTCCCGGATCAGGGCGGAGAGGCGCAGCAGGATGCGCCCTCGCTCGCGCGTGCCGATCTTCCGCCACGGAGCGCCGCGAAAGGCGCGCTCGGCGGCGGCCACGGCGCGATCGACCTCGTCCCGGTCCGCCTGTGGAACGGAGGCCAGCCGCTCGCCGGTGGCGGGCTCGATGACGTCGAAGGTGGCCGGCATGGCGAGGAGACGTGCAATGGGTTGGCCAGGCCCCCCCCCACCCAGGGCTCAGGGCTCGGGGCTCGGGGGTCGGAGGTGAATGCGGGAGGTGCGTCCGAGCCCCGAGCCGCGGGCGGGTGGCGGCTAATCCGGCGGGGGCATCTCGGTCGCCGGGGTGCTCACCACGCTGTGCCAGCCGATGGCGGCGAGGACGATGAGGGCCCCGGCGGCCGCGAAGACCGACGGCCGCTCACCCAGGAAGAGAAACACCCAGAGCGGGTTCGCCACCGGCTCGAGCATGCCGGTCAGGGAGGCCTCGGTGGCCGTGACGTATTTCAGCCCGCGGACGAAGAGGACGTACGCCGCGGCGAGCTGGAAGAGGCCGAGGAAGAGGAGGATGGCCAGCGATTTCGGGGAGAGGCGGAGGTCGGCGGCCACGAAAGGCAGCAGGGCGGCGGCGAGGGCGAGGTTCCCCCAGGTGATGGCCGACTCCCCGGCATCGTTCTCGAACCGCAGCGCGAGGATCAGCACGGCGAAGAAAGCGCTGGAAAGGAGCGCCATGAGGTTCCCGTTCATTCCCTGGGCCTCGAACCGGCCGGCGAAGAAGAGGGCCATCCCCGTCACGGCGACGGCGATGGCGATCGCGTCCGCGGCGCGCATCGGCTCGCGGAGCACGACGGGGGCGAGGAGGAGGACCCAGACCACGCCGGCGTACTGGAGGAAGATGGCGTTGGCCGCGGTGGTCCACTTCGTGGCCACGACGAAGGTGGTCAGGCAGGCGCCGTAGCTGATGATCGCCGCCGTGAAGGCGGGCGTCGATCTCCAGCGCCGTCTGGCCCACACCCGCGGCCCGAAGAGGATGAACAAAGCGATGGCGGCGAAGAGCGAGCGGTAGAAGGTCACCGTCAGCGGCGGATCCTCGACGGCCTTGATGCCGATGCCGCCGGTCGACCACAGGAGGGCGGCGGCGACGATGAGGAGGATGCCCTTCCGGCGGGGATGCACGGAGGGATTCTAAATGGCCGTCAGTTCGTCGGCGGCGAGCCGCGGTCGAGCGTGTCGCGGGCATCGCTCTCGGCTGGTGGGCAGGGAAGCGGGTCTTCCGGTTGCGGGATGACGACCGCACATTCCCGCACCACCTCTGCCAGCGTGTCGATCTCCAGCGGCTTGTTCAGGACGGCGGAGACGACGTTCGGATCGATGTAGGTTTCCTTCTTCGGATCGCGCACGGCGATGATGAAGCTGGTCGCCTCAGGGCGAATTCTGCGAAAGTCCTCGAAGAACCTCTCCGCGCCGCCGCGGGCGAGGTTCATGTCGATCAGAATCAGGGCGTAGTCGCAGGCCGACACCTTCTCCAGCGCTTCAGGCACCGAGGATGCCGTATCCACTCCCAAGGGCTGCTGGCGCAGCACCGCGAAGAGCATGACCCTCAACGCCTCGTGGTCCTCGATGATCAGAACTCTCGGCTCGTTCGACATTCGTTTCGATCCCTTTTTGGCCCTTCTCAATCTCAAAAGCTGTGCCACTAGTTGGGGTCGCCCGGTCTCTGGAGGCGGGCAGGTCGTCCGGCTTGCGACTGCTCACCCATCAGCCGTGAGCGGCCCTACGTCACGGCATGCAGCGGCGGCTGGCGCCGGAAGAACCGCACCACCTCGGTTGCGGCGATGCGGGCCATCCCGTTCCTCGCCTCCTCGGTTGCCGACCCGATGTGCGGAACGACCACCACCTCGCTGCGCGAGAGGAGGCGCGGGTTCACGGCCGGCTCGTGCTCGTAGACGTCGAGAGCGGCGCCGCGCAGGTGTCCCCCCTCGATCGCGTCGCAGAGCGCCTCTTCGTCCACGAGCGCGCCGCGCGAGGTGTTCACCAGGTAGCTCCCGCTCTTCATCTTGGCCAGCGCCTCGCGGCCGATGATGTGCCGCGTCTCCTGTGAGAGCGGGAGGTGCAGGGAGACGACGTCGCTCGTGGCCAGCAGCTCGTCGAGGGCGATGCCGCCCGTCCGGGAGTGGTGCACGACCTCCATGCCGAAGGACGCGGCCCGCTCCGCCACGGCGCTGCCGATGCGGCCCATGCCGATGATGCCCAGCCGCTTGCCCTGCAGGGAGGTCCCGAGGAGTTTGAGCGGCTCCCACTCGCACCGGCCGGCGCGGCGGACTTCCGCATCGCCTTCGACGATCCGGCGCATGACCGCCAGCATCAGGGCCAGGGTCAGGTCGGCGGTGGCCTCGGTGAGCACGCCGGGCGTATTGGTGACCACGATCCCGAGCTCGCGCGCCGCGGCCACGTCGACGTTGTTGTAGCCGGCCGCGAAGTTGGCGACGATGCCGAGGCTGGGATTGGACGAGAGCACGCGGCGGGTGAGCGGATCGCTCAGCAGCGTGATGGCGCCGTCCGCCTCCGCCAGGATCGTGATCATCTCCTCCTCGGTGCGCGACGGCTCGGTGGGGTGCTCGACGACCTCCAGCTCTCCGGCCGCCACGATCTCGCGCGTCACCGCCGGAAACGCGGCGGTGAGGACCACCGTCGGCTTCATTTCAGCTCGAGCCTGTGCAGGCCGAAGTTCGCGGTCGGAGTATGGCCGGCCACGACCTCCACGGCCGCCGGCGCCGCCTGCGGGCGCGGGAACGTTGCCCGCCACCGGCCGCCCTCCCATTGCAGCGGGCCGGAGATCAGCGCTTCTCCGCCGGCGTCGAGGAGCCGCGCGGTCACTTTGAACTCGTTCGCGTTCCAGAGGCCGTCGGGCTCGATGGGACAGCCGCAGGCCATCATCACGCCGGCCTCGACCGCGACCGTGGCTCCGTCTCCCTTCGGCGGATCGACGGTGACGATGAGGCCGTGAATCTCCAGCACCACTCCGTCGCCGGTGAGGTGCTCCCCGGGGAGGAGCAGCAGCGTCTTGCTCGCCGAGCGCCGCGCCTGCGGGTGGCCAACCGGCCCCTCGGCGGCGATCTCCACGACGGCCGGCTCGCGGAGCGGAATCGTGGCCGTGAAGGACGCCGCGCCGGGCGTGTCGAACACGATCTCACCGCGCTTGCGCGGCTCGATCATGATCTTCTGCGTCGAGCCGGACGACTTCCCGTTGTGCGCTCCGGCGGCCAGGACCTCGCCGGTCCGGAGGTCGGTGATGGTCACCCAGGCGCCGCCCACCGCCTCGTAGATGGCCTTGGCGTCGCGGGCGATCACCCGGACGGTCACCTCGGTCGGCACCGGCTCGGCGGCGGCCAGCGTCACGGCCGTCGCGCAGAGCAGCGCCGGAAGGAAGATCCATTTCACTTTGCACCTCCTCAATCTGATTTTCGCGCCAGCAGCCACCCGACGAAAAAGAGCGCGCCGCCGATGAAGAGTAACCTCACTTCCAGGCCGATGTTGTCCCGCAGCAGGCCGACCATCAGCCCCACCGGCAGCATGATCATCCCGACGAGCTGGAGGATGCGGCCGACCAGAACGCTCATCGCGCCATCATCGCCAGCAGGTCGTCTTCGAACAGACTCAGCGGGCGTTCCACGATCCTGCCCATCTCGCGGTCGTCACGGTAGTAGATGAAGGTGGCCACCTTCTCGATGTTCTTCCCCGCGACCAGCTCCGCCGGACCGGCCTTCGACCGGTCGAGAGCGAAGAACGACAGCGCGATCTCCCGCCCGTGCTCCTCGCGCAGCAGATCGATGATACGGAGCAGCTTCGGCACCTCGCGCGCGCTGTCGCTGCACCAGGTGCCCATGTAGACCTCGATGCGGTCGGCCGGCTGCAGAGACGAGGCGATCATCTCCACCACCGAGGCATCGGGCTTGTATGCCGCCGAGAGGGAGGCGTACTGCGGCAGGACCGCCACGATCTCCTGGCGCGTCATCCGGCCGATGAGAAGGGGAAGTGGGGTCTGCTGGATCTCGAGAAGCTCGGCGGCCGCGGCCGGCCGCCGCTCGTCGATGACGATCGTCTCGACGCGGTCGCCGCGCTCGGTCTGGTCGACCACGCCGCCCATCCCGGAGGCGACGCGGCCCAAGATCGTGAAGCCGCCGTCCAGGTGCGGCTGCGGCGAGTGTGTGATGAAGAACTGCGAGCCGCCGGTGTCGGGTCCGGAGAGGGCCATGCCGAGCGCGCCGCGGGTGTACTTCTGCATGTTGATCTCGTCGCGGATGGCGTAACCGGGGCCGCCGTTCTGATCGTTGCGCGGATCGCCTCCCTGGATCACGAAGTTCGGCACGACTCGCATGAAGGTCGTGTCGTCGAAGTACTTCTGCCGGGCCAGCTCGGCGAAGTTCCATGCCGTCATCGGTGCGTCGTGCGGAAGGAGGGAGAGCTCGATCAGGCCGCGGGTCATGTGGATCGTGGCCGTGTGCGGCTCGCGGGCCCACTGCGCCACGGCCGCATAGTCGACCTCCCGGACCGGAAGAGGCGTAATCTGCGGCCGGTTCAGGTCGAGCTTCTCCACGATCAGGTCCGCGGCCACGCGCCGCACGACCGGATCGCCGTCGGCGAGGAGCGAGCGGAGAAACGCCTCCCGCCCGCCGTACTCCAGCCCGCCCAGGCCGCGGATCGCGGCCAGCCTCGCGTCGTTCTCGCGATCGTCGCGCGCTGCGCGCTCCATCGCCTCCAGCGTCTCCCGTTTCCGCTCCGGAGGCTCCGCCTTCGAGGCCGCGTAGCGGTCGATGGCGTTGCCGCGCACGATCGGATCGGAGTGCTCGAGGCCGGGGCGGATGAGGCCCATCTCCGCGTCGACGGCCTCGTCGGGAATGGTGCCGATCACATGCATCCGCACCAGCAGATCGGGATCGCCGGCGAAACGGCTTCGGAAGGTCGCGCCGTTCTGCTGCAGGCCGGCCGCGGCCTCGAGCACGCGCACCTTCTGCCAGCTCGTCAGCTCCGAGGGGAGCAGCGAGGGGTTCGCATCGCCGAAGTGCCGGGCAATCGCGCCGGCGGCGAGCTCGCGCTCCCACCGCGACCCGTCGGCAACGCTCTCCAGCAGCCGCTTCCGCGCCGGCTCGTGTCGTGTGGCGTAGTAGCCGAGCGTATCGATCGACGCGGCGCGCACGCCGGAGTCGGCGTCTTCGGCCGCGGCGATGATGCGCGGCACGTCGTCGAAGGCGAGCACGGAGGGGTCGTTCGCGGCCACCCGGGCGATCGCCACCAGGGCGTTGGTGCGGACCCAGGGGTGAATGTCGCCGGCGGCTCGGACGAGGGAGCGGATCGACGCCGGCGCGGCAATCCGCCCGAGCGCCGCCACCGCGTAGACGCGGACCATCGTCTCCGGATCGTCGGTCAGCAGCTCGAGCTGTTCGCCGGCGGGGGCATAGGCGCGGCGTGAGAGGGCGTACGCCGCCTCCTTCCGGATGGGATTGACCGGCGAGGCGAGCGCCTCGGCGGCCACGGCGCTCGCCTCGTCGGAGTCGAAGCGGAAGAGGAACCGCAACGCCATCGCCCGCGCCCCGCCGGCCGCATCGCCCCGGGCCAGCGCCGCGTAACGATCGAACGGCACGTGCCCCGGCAGCTTCGACAGCGCCTCGACGGCCTCGCCGGCCGCCCGCAAGTCGGAGCCGGAGGCGAGGGCCAGCAGCGCATCGACACCGGCGGGGTCGCCGATCTCGCCGAGGGCGAAGGCGACGGCGCTTCGCACGGACGGATCGGGATCGTGGGAAAGCCCGATCAGGATGTCGACGCCGGCCTGGCGCTCGCCCGAGTTGCGCTCGCCGTCGGCGTTCGTATCGATGAACGCATGCGGGCCGATGCGCGCCAGGGCGGTCGCCAGCCGCTGCCGGTGGGGGGCGTTCGGATGCGCCGCCCACTCCTCCGCCCACACCAGGTCGAATTCCCGCCGGTCCTCGAGCGCGAGCACGCGCGCCTCTTCCTCGATGGTGAATCCGTACGGGACCGCCTCGGGGGCGGGGGGGGCGGTGGCGCAGGCGGCGGCGAGGAAGACCAGGGGAAGGAGGCGGCGCATAGGGGCGGATGATACTTGCCGTCAACCGTTTGATGACAAAAGCCGGGCCCGGGCACGGGCACGGGCACCCCTGCGAGTCTTTCCCGAGCCCGAGCCCGGTTCTTCCCGTTCGCAGTCTCGGCGGTTCACGGTGACACCCCTCACCCCCTCCCGTGACCCCCTCTGCTTGCCAGGGGGGGCGCCAGGCCTGAAACTCCCTGTCGCAATGCCCGACCTCGCCATCGATGCCGAGCGCCTGGGCCGGCGCTACGGCCGCCGATGGGCCCTGACCGACGTCTCGCTGCGGATCCCGCGGGGATCGGTGACGATGGTCGCGGGGCGGAACGGGTCGGGGAAGTCGACGCTCTTCCGCGTGCTGGCCACCGCGTTGCGGCCCGACCTCGGGCGCGCCACGGTCCTCGGCTTCGACCTCGTCCGTCATCGGGAGGACGTGCGGAAAGGAGTAGCACTCCTGAGCCATTCCTCCTATCTCTACGAGGCGCTCACCGCAACGGAAAACCTGGAAGTGACGGCGGACCACCTGGGGGCGAGCCGCGCTCCGATCGCGGCGCTGCTCGAGCGCGTCGCGCTCGCCGGGCGGGGGGACGATCCGGTCTCGACGTTCTCGGCGGGGATGCGCAAGCGGGTCTCCTTCGCCCGCATCCTGCTGCAGGATCCGCGGCTGGTCCTGCTCGACGAGCCGTACGCCCAGCTCGACCCTCCCGGGTTCGACCTCGTCGACTCCGTGGTGCGGGAGCTGAAGGCGCATGGCGTGACGGTCCTGGTGGCCACGCATCAGCTCGACCGCACGGCCGCCATCGCCGATCTGGCGCTGCATCTCGAGGCTGGGCGCGTGCAGTCGTTCGGACCGGTGGGAGCGCCGGCGTGATCGCCGCCCTCCGCAAGGAGCTGCTGCTGCAGTGGCGGACGCGCGCGCAGTTCCTCGCGGTATTCGTCTTCGGTGCGACGGCACTCCTTCTCTTCAGCTTCGCCGTCGGGCCGAATGCGGAGGACCTCCGGAAGTTCTCGGCGGGATTTCTCTGGCTCGGCCTGCTGCTCTCCTCGACGCTGACGCTGTCGGAGAGCTTTCACTCGGAGATGGAGAACCGGGCGCTGGAAGGGCTGCTGCTCCTCCCGGCCGATCCCCGCATTCTGTATTACGGAAAAGCGGTCGCGAACTGGCTCCAGCTCACCCTGCTGGGGATCGCCCTCGTCCCGGTGATGGTCGTGCTCTACGACGCCGGAACCGTGGAGATCCCGATGCTGCTTCTTGTCGTGGCGCTCGGCGCGGCCGGCCTCTCGGCTCCCGGGACCTTGTACGCGGCCATGACCGCGCAGGTGCGGTCGAAACAGACTCTGCTTCCCCTGTTGTTGTTCCCGCTGATCGTCCCGGCGCTCCTGGCGTCGGTCAAAGCCACATCGCTGCTGATCCACGGAGACCCGATGGGGAGCTTCGGCTCCTGGCTGTCGCTGCTGGCCGCATTCGACGCCATATACTGGGCC
>DATLEX010000064.1:0-8608 GCA_035525045.1 Thermoanaerobaculia bacterium
AGACCGCGCCAACCGCGGCGAGATTTTGAACTTGCCGGTAGGATTTGCTTATGCGGCGATCGGAGACCGCGATAAGGCATTCTACTGGCTGAATCGGGCGTTTGAAGCTCGCGAGCCGGGACTGCGGAATCAGATTCGCACTCCTGCGATGAAGCGCCTGCGGGGCGATCCGCGATACGAGGAGCTTCTTTCGCGAATAGAGCGAGGGTTCGACGATTGATCCGGAGATGCTCGCGGGATGCGGGCAAGGAATTCGACTGATGCAGACAACGCAATAAGGTGAGGCGTCCTGCATCGTCAGCCGCACTTCATCGAAGCCGGTGTAGTACTCATGCGACAGGTTCCGTCCGCCGAGGAGTGCGACGTCACCGTCGATGACGGCGACTTTCCGGTGGTCGCGCCGCTTCAGATCGTGAAGCGATGGAGGGGACGTGATCGGATCGATCACGCGAAGCTCGACGCCCGGGCGGTTGCCGAGACGCTCCAGCAGAGGATTGCGCACACCCAGCGAGCCGTGGAGTCCGTGAAGCGAATCGACGAGCACGCGCACGGTAACGCCACGAGCTCCCGCTTCCGCGAGCGCCGCCTCGACGGCGCTGCCGGCGTCGTCATCGAGGACCATGTAGATTTGCAGATGCACGCGCTGCTGCGCTCGGCCGATCGATTCGAGGAGCCAGCGCCGAGCTCTTGCGTTGTCGAGCTCCACGTCGATCCGGTTTCCGTCGATCAAGGGCGCGCCGGACGGCGGTCACGCTCGCGGATCGCGGCAAACGGGTCCTGCTCGTCAGCACCGATCCCGCCTCGAATCTCGACCAGGTACTGGGAACCTCCATCGGATTGCTGCCGACACCCGTGGAAGCATCATCGACGCTTTCGGCGATCAACATCGATCCGGAAGCGGCGGCGGACGCATACCGCCATCGCGTGATCGACCCGTTCCACGGAGTGTTGCCGGACGACGCAATCGCAAAGATGGAGGAACAGCTTGCCGGGGCGTGCACGACCGAGATCGCCGCGTTCGATCGATTTGCGGCGCTGATCGCCGGCGGGGGCGAAGGACCCGAGTTCGATCACGTCATCTTCAATACCGCGCCGACCTGACACACGCTGCGATTGCTGAATCTCCCGGCAGCATGGGGACCGTCAAGGTGAAGAGCATCGTTGCTCGGGCAAATATGCAAAGTGCCGGGCTTTCACGACGGCCTGCTAAAGCATCGAGACGGAATCTGGCTCCTCGCGCTAAATCTCACAGCGCTCACATCAACAAGAGGCCGTCTCTCGAAAGTCGCCAGCAGGAGTCTGGGCTGAATCCACCGTTCTTACGAAACGGCAGGCATACAATGCCTCGCAGCGGGCGAAGATTCTGATCCATATACTCGAGCGGCTCCCCAAGCCAATAGCTCCCACTCGGTCCAGTCGCACGCGTCACCGCCTTCGACCTGGTAGTGCGACACCGCGACGCCCCAGAGTTTCGGCCGATCCAAGAACGGAAAACGCACATGAAGCGTTGTACGGGAAGAGCATGGAGCTGTAAAGATGGGAGCGCAGAGAGGTCAGAGTGCGGCTATGCCTCGCAAGATCAACGCTCTCGATCGATTTCGAGCGTGGCAAAGGTCTCCGGCATGGTTTCGAAGTCCATCGCCGGAAGCCTGGCAGCTCCAGCGACCGGTTGAACGTGGGATAGACGGCGCCCAAGTTCTGAGCGAGGGCTGTCACCACCGACTGATGGGGAAAGTTTCTTGGTGGAGCTGATCGGGATCGAACCGACGACCTCCTGAGTGCGATTCAGGCGCTCTCCCAACTGAGCTACAGCCCCACAGGTGCCCGGAGGTAATTCCGCTAACTCGCTCGCCGGGGTGAAGATTCCCCGGCGGAGCGGTGCATGATGCCATCCCAGCCCGGCCGGGGCAACCCCCCAGCCGGCGGGGCGCCGCGTGACTTTTCCTCTCCTCCGCGGTTATAGCTTCTGAAGGATGGATGTGAGCGAAGAGGCCCTGGTCGAGGCGGCGAAGAAGGACCCGGCGCGCTTCGACGCGCTGTACGAGGCGCATTTCGAGCGCATCTACGCGTTCGTGGCCCGGCGGGTCCGCGACCGCAGCGCCGCCGAGGACCTCACCGCCGAGGTCTTTCGCCAGGCGCTGGCGGCCATCGGCGGGTTCGAGTGGCGTGGCATCCCCTTCTCGGCCTGGCTCTACCGGATCGCGGCGAACGAGGTCGCCGACCACGCCATGAAGAGCGCGCGCGAACGCGGAACGGCGACGGCCGGCGAGCCGTCGGGCGACGAGATCGAGAGGGTCGAGCAGCGCGCCACGCTCTTCCGCCTGGTCGACGGGCTCCCGGCGGATCAGCGGCGGGTCATCGTCATGCGCTTCGCCGAGGAGAGGAGCATCCGCGAGATCGCCGCCGGCCTCGGTCGCAGCGAAGGGGCGGTCAAGCAACTTCAGTGGAGGGCGCTGCAGACGCTGCGCTCCCGGATGGAAACGACTCATGGCTGAGCGAGACCTCATCGAGCGCCTCGACGAGATGATCGACGCGATCCTCGCCGGCACCCCCGCGCCCGCGCTCGATCCGGAGCTGGCCGTGCTCGCGGTCATCGCCTCCGATCTGCGCGAGCTGCCCGACCCTCGCTTCAAGGCCCGCCTCCGGCGCGAGCTGATTCCCGATGAGGAGGAGACGATGGAGACGACCACGGCAACGGTGAAGTCGGTGCGGCCCTACATGATCGTCGAGGGGGCCGGCGACCTGATCGAGTTCATGAAACAGACCTTCGACGCCGAGGTCCTCGTGCGCGTACCCGCTCGCGGAGGCACGGTCATGCACGCGGCGGTGCGCGTCGGCGACTCGATCGTGGAGATGGGCGACAGCGGTGGGCGGTGGGAGCCGCTCGCGGCGCCGCTGCACGCCTGGGTCGACGACGTGGACGAGACCTACCGGCGGGCCATCGCCGCCGGGGCCACGCCGCTCTACGAGCCGGTCGATCAGCCGTACGGCGACCGCGAGGCGGGCGTGGTGGACCGCCTCGGGATCGAGTGGTTCCTGGCCACGCGTCTGGAAGGGGGGCCGCGCCCCGCCGGCTTCGGGACGCTCACCACCGGATTTCGGGCCGCGGGGGCGGAGGGGATGCTGCGCTTCCTGGAGAAGGCCTTCGGAGCCGAGCACGTCTCCGGGACGATGGAGCACGCCGAGATCCGCCTCGGCGAGACGATGATCGAGCTGAGCGAGGCGCATGGACGGTGGGGACCGACGCGGGGCGGCTTCCACCTCTTCGTGGAGGATTGTGACGCGGTGTACGCCGCGGCGCTGCGGGCGGGGGCGACGTCGCTCTACGAGCCGGCAGACAAGCCGTACGGCGAGCGATCAGGCGGGGTGACGGATCCGTGGGGGAACCAGTGGTACATCGCCACGCCGATCGGGTGAGGGGCGTAACGGGCGGTGCGCCTCAGGATGACTCATGCCCAGACCTTCCAGTACGCCTCGAAGCGACCGTGGATCGCTCGGGGCTTCTCGGCATAGACCCTCGTCCCGATGACAATCGCCACCTCGCTCAGCTCCGCGGCACGGCGATCGATCATCTGCTGCATGACCTTCCGCTCGAATGCATTGCCGGCGACGCTCTGCTGCAGGACGTCGAGATCGTGGCGATGGCCGAGGGCGTCGGAGAGGGCCTCCATTTCAGCGCGGAGCGGTTTGGTGAGCTCGGGGTAGACGTCGCGGAGGATCTGGAGGTGATACCAGTGATCCTTCACGCGCTTGCGCCATTCGTGAAAGGCCTCCGGCGAGCGCGACGCGAGCGCTTCCATCATCGCCTTGCGCCCGTCGCGGAAAGTGCGGCGAAATCCCTCGCCGATCGCTGAGAAATCATCGGGAAGCTCCGGCCAGAGAGCGACGCGCTCCCACGCGAGCGGCAACTCACGCAGTGTCTCCTCGATGCGCCGCGCAAGATCTTCCTCTCTGGCGAGATGCCGCCGGTGCCGGAGGCGGCGGTACAGCCGGCGGAGCAGGCGTCGTTCGTGGTATCGATCCGCCTCGAGGGTGTCCGCCGCTTCGAGCGCGGCGTCGGCGTCGCGCAGCGCAGCGAGGCGGCGGCCGGCGTCGCGGAACCAGGCGTTCTCGATGTCGAACCGATCGCCGAGCGGGAAGCGGATCATACGGATGGCGGCGCGCGATTCCTTGAAGCGTTTTCGCGCGTTGTGGATGCGCTCTTCCGGCGCCTGTTGCTCGTCGAGGAGCCGCTCGCGCGCGAGCTCGATGCACTCGTTGACGATGCGCGGCATCGCCGCGGAGATCGGCTCGTCTTTCTCGATCGCGTACGTCATGATCAGTCCGCGTACTGCTTCCGCGCGCGGACGCGCCGGAAGCTCCATTCGCCGTCGTAGATGGCCGCGGTGAGCCATCCGCCGTAGACACATCCGGTATCGAGACCGATCGCGTACCTGTCCACGCGCGGCTTGCGCAGCGGCGTGTGACCGTAGACTACGGTACGCGGTCCCTTCCACGCGGCCGGCCACAAGACGTCGCCGTCGCGCTCGCGCGATTTGCCGACGTTGATCCATTCGCCCTCTTCGCGCCGGATCCAGCGGAGCGACGTGGCGTCACCGGCATGGCGGGCGATCGATCTCGCGGTGATGGGCATCTTCGGAAAAAATCCGCCGTGGACGACTGTGACGCCGCGCCGCGCGACGTCGATGGCGATGGGCCAGCGGCGGATGTAGGAGAGGAGATCGCGACGGCGGAGAACGGCGCGATCCTCTTTTCCGAGGATTGGGCGGCGCAGCCGTTTGCGTCGTCGGGCCAGCTCGAGGATCTTCTCCTCGTTGTTGCCGAGGACGGCGAGATAGCCGCGCTCGCGCCACAACTCGAGGCAGCGCACCGGATCGGGCCCCTTGCGAACGATGTCGCCGGTCGAGACCACCAGGTCGCCAGGTCTCGGATCGATCCGCTCCAGAAGGTCGGAGAGCTCACCGAAACATCCATGGATGTCGCCGATGACGATGAGCCGCTCCTTCGGAGAGAGCGCGCGCAGCAGGATCGGTCGCATGCGGGGGGATCATGCCAGATCCCTTCCTTCTCCCCCTGGGAGGTGCTCCCGGGGCCGAAACGTACTATCCTCTGGCGCCCACAGCGCAGATCCGACGACGGAGAGGAGCGAGAACCCCCATGGTCGATACCCCGCACCATGAGACTCACCACCACCCCGAACGCTGGAATACACGCCTCGGCGTGATCCTGGCCGTGGCCGGCTCGGCGGTCGGCCTCGGCAATTTCCTCCGCTTCCCAGGCCAGGCCGCCGCCAACGGCGGCGGCGCCTTCATGATCCCCTACTTCGTGGCCCTCCTCCTGGTGGGCATCCCCGTGGCGTGGGCGGAGTGGACGATGGCCCGCTACGGCGGCGGGAAGGGCCTGCACTCGGCGCCGGCCATCTACGGGGTGATCGGGCGCGGCGCCATCTGGCGCTACTTCGGCGCCTTCGGCATCCTGATCCCGCTGGCCGTCTCCTTCTATTACACCTTCATCGAGGCGTGGTGCCTCGGCTACTTCTGGCAGTACCTGACCGGCGGCATCGGGATCGACACGGCCGCGCCGATCGACGAGCAGGTGGCCACGGCGTCGGCCTTCTACAACAACTTCATCGGCACGGCGAACGACGGGCTGATCTTCGGCGGGAGCTACGCCACGCTGGTCTTCTGGGTCATCACCTTCGCCATCAACATCTGGCTGGTCTACCGCGGCATCTCCGGCGGGATCGAGAAGTTCGTCCGCTACGCCATGCCGCTGATGGCCGTGGCCGCCCTCATCGTCCTGATCCGCGTGCTCACCCTCGGCACGCCCGATCCGGCCAAGCCGGACCAGAGCGTGATCAACGGCCTGGGGTACATGTGGAACCCCGACTTCAGCGCGCTGCTGGTGCCGCAGACGTGGCTGGCCGCGGCGGGGCAGATCTTCTTCAGCCTCTCCATCGGCTTCGGGATCATCATCAATTACGCCTCGTACCTGCGGCGGAAGGACGAGATCGTCCTCTCCGGCCTGACCGCGGTGTCGACCAACGAGGTCTTCGAGGTCGGCTTCGGCGGCCTCATCACCCTGACGGCGGCCTTCGTCTTCCTCGGCCTGACCGGCACGGCTGCGGCGGTGGCCACCGGGACCTTCGGCCTCGGCTTCAACACCCTCCCGATCGTCTTCGCGCACATGGGGCCCTTCGGGAACTTCATCGCGGCGGTCTGGTTCTTCATGCTCTTCCTGGCGGCGATCACCAGCTCGCTGTCGATGTATCAGCCGGCCCTGGCTTTCTTCCGCGAGTCGCTGGGCCTCTCGCGCAAGGCCGGCATGGCGCTGGTGGTGGGCATCTGCGGGGTGGGGTCGTTCCTGACGATCTGGTTCAGCAAGGACGGGAGGTTCCTCGGGACGCTGGACGACTGGGTGGGGACCTTCCTGGTCTTCGTGCTGGCCACCGGGCAGATCGTCATGTTCAGTTGGATCTTCGGCGTGAAGCGCGGGATGAAGGAAGCGCATCAGGGGGCGGAGATCCGGATCCCTGACTTCTACCGGCCGATCATCAAGTGGGTCTCGCCGATCTACCTGCTGATCATCTTCGTCGCCTTCTGCGTAATGAATCTCGGCGACTGGATCCGGGGTGTCGGGCAGCAGCCGGCCGCGCAGCTCGCCCTGGCGCTGGTCGGCGCGGTTGCGGTGATGCTGCTGGTGATGGTGCGGATCGGCGAGAAGCGCTGGCGCGCGGCGGGCATCGACATCGACGACCGCAACCCGGCCACGTACGAGGAGTGAGACGATGACTATCGGTGGATGGATTTTTCTCGGCGCCTCGCTGACCTTCGTCTGGGGGCTGACGATCTGGTGCTTCAACACGGTGCTGCGCGGCGCGAAGATCGAGCCGCCGCCCGACTCGCTGGGGATGTAGGCACCCGGGGCGCCGGTGAAGCCGAGATGAATCGCAGAGCCTTCTCCCCCGCCTCCGGCGGGGGAGACGGTGGTCCTGAGCGGAGCGAAGGACCGGATGAGGGGTGCGACCGCGAGACGTGTGCCCTCACCCGGCGCTTCGCGCCACCCTCTCCCGCAAGCGGGAGAGGGCCCTACTCCGCCGCCAGCACCGCGTCGCGGTGAGCGAGACGGGCAATCTCATGCGCCAGGTCGATCGGATCGATCGGCTTCTGCCGGAACACCTCGAAGCCGGCGGCCGTGATCCGGGCCTGCTCATTCGGCCGCCCGAGAACGGTGAGGGCGAGCGCAGGCACGGCGTGACCGCGGGCGCGGAGCTGTTCCAGCAGCAGACAGCCGTCGCGATCCGGAAGGGCGATGTCGCATACCAGGACGTGCGGAGGCCAGGCGTCGATGATCTGGTCGGCCGCCGCCGCGGTCGTGGCGCACTTCACCTCCGCACCGCAGTGATCGAGGGCCATGGCCAGCACTTTCCGATTGTCGACTTCATCTTCGACGATCAGCACCCGCACGCCTTCGAGGCGGGGCAACGCGGCCGTGCGGGCGGAGGGATCGCGACCGACGAACTCCTCCCCGCTCGCGCCGGCCTCGTGCAGCGGCAGGCGAATGGTGAACGTCGCTCCCTTCCCTGCCCCCTCGCTCATCGCGGCGACGCTTCCACCATGCATCTCCACCAGGTGCCGGGCGATGGCCAGACCGAGGCCCAGGCCGCTCTTCCGCTCCCCCTCTGCGGCGCCCTGACGGAAACGATCGAACACATGCGGCAGCAGCTCGGGGGGGATCCCCTGTCCCGAATCGGTCACCTCGATCAGTCCGAAACGGTCCTCCGGCACCACGCGCACCGTCACACGCCCTCCCTCCGGGGTGAACTTGATGGCGTTGCCGAGCACGTTGCCGATCACCTGCTGCAGGCGGGCCGGATCGCCGAAGGATTCGCACGCATCCTCAGGGCGATCGAAGGTCAGAGCGATCTGCTTCGCCTCGGCGCTGGGGCGGGCCATCCGCACAACCTCGTCGGCGAGCGACACCAGGTCGACCGCGCGCAGGTCGAGGCGGAGCTTGCCGGACGCGATGCGCGACTCGTCGAGGAGATCCTCGATCAGCTTGGCCTGAGCGCGCGTGCTGCGCTCGAGGGAGTCGAGGGCTTCGCGGTAGGTCTGCTCGTCGAGGCCGCCGAGGGTGAGCATGCGCGTCCAGCCGAGGATGGAGGTCATGGGCGTGCGGAGCTCGTGCGAGATGATGGCGATGAACTCGTCCTTGGCGCGGTCCGCCTCGCGCATCCGGTCGGCGAGTGCCTCCACGGCACGCCGGGCCTGCACCTGCTCGGTGATGTCGAAGCCGAACAGCACGATCGCATCGATACGGCCGTCCGTGCCGACCATCGGCTGATAGACGAATGTGAAGACCCGCTCATCGAGCGCACTGCCGTGGCCGGTCTGGAGCGGCACCTCCTTCGCCACTTGCGTCTCACCGCTTCCGAGGACGCGGTCGAGCGGCTCCAGGAGCGGCGCACGGTCCGGGAGCGCCTCGCGCGCAGGCCGCCCCACGATGTCGCCACCGCCCACGAGCTGCTGGAACACGGGATTCGCCAGCTCGATGGTGTGCGAGGAGCCGCGCAGGATGCAGACGGCGGCCGGGGCCCGCATCAGAAGGA
>DATLEX010000069.1:0-2292 GCA_035525045.1 Thermoanaerobaculia bacterium
AAGTAGGTCTCCATCCCCCGCAGCACCGACCCCCAGAGGGCTGCCGGTCCGGAGAGAGGTCCCCACGAGCCGATGATGATCTCGGTATCGCTGATCCCCGGATCAACCGGAGCGGCGGCGCGCTCGGCCGGGGCGCATGTCAGGAGAAGCAGCGAGGCGGCGGCGAGCAGGCGAAGGCGAAACATGCGGGGACCTCCTTGGGCGGCATTGTATGGGCTCAGGGCTCGTCTCTGAGCCCTATTCCCCGTACATCTCCTCGATCAGCGCGCGATACTTCTCGTGGACCACGCGCCGCTTGACCTTCATCGTCGGCGTGACCTCCCCCTCTTCCTCGTAGAGGCGCGTGGGGAGGATGGCGAACCGGCGCACCTGCTCGACCCGCGCCAGCTCGGCGTTGACCTTCTGCACCTCCGCGTCGATCAGGCCGCGGACCTCCCCGTTCGCCGCCAGGTCGGCGTACGTGCCGAACGGGATCCGCTTCTCCTGCGCGTACTTCCCGACGTTCTCCTCGTCCAGCACGATCATGGCGGTGAGGAACTTCCGCCGCTCCCCGATCACGATCGCATCATTGATATAGGGACTGAACTTCAGCCGGTTCTCGATCATCTGCGGCGCGATGTTCTTCCCGCCGGCGGTGATGATCAGGTCCTTCTTCCGGTCGACGATCCGCAGGAAGCCGCCGGCATCGAGCTCGCCGACGTCGCCCGAGTGCAGCCAGCCGTCGCGCAACGCCGTGCGCGTCGCCTCCTCGTCGCGGAAGTACCCGAGGAACACCCCGGGCGAGCGGACGAGGATCTCCCCATCCTCGGCGATCTTCACCTCCACCCCCGGCAGCGGCCGCCCGACCATCCCCGGGCAGAATGCCGCCGTCGACGACGCGGTCGTCACGCCCGTCCCCTCGGTCTGCCCATATCCCTCCACCAGGTAGAGCCCGATGGAATGGAAGAAGAGGAGAACGTCGGGAGCGATCGGCGCGGCGCCGCTGAAAGCGAGCCGGATGCGATGAAAGCCGAGGCGCTCCTTCAGCTTGCGCATCACCAGGAAGTCCGCCAGGCGCCAGCCGGCGGCCAGCAGGAACGGCGCCTTCTCCCGCCGGATCGCGAAACCGGCACGACGCTCGCCCAATCGCTGCGCCAGCCGGAACGCCGTCCGCTTGAGCCACGTCGCCTCCTCCATACGGAGGACGATGCGCGAATGGTACTTCTCCCAGATCCGCGGCACGCCGTATCCGAGCGTGGGCGCCACCTCCCGCATGTTCTCGGCGACCGTCTCCACGCTCTCGGTGAAGTTCACCGTGTAGCCGGCGGCGAGCGGGACGAAGCTGGTGAAGAGGCGCTCGAAGATGTGGCAGAGAGGAAGAAACGAAAGGACGTCGTCGTGCGATCCGAGCCGTAGCGTGGGATCGAAGCTGCTGAGCGTCGCCGCCTGCCAGGCGAGATTGGCGTGGCTCAGCATCGCCCCCTTCGGGTCGCCCGTCGTCCCGGAGGTGTAGATCAGGAGAGCGAGGTCGTCCGGCTTCGCCTCCTCGCAAAGCCTCGTCCACTCGCCGGGATGTCGCGCCGCCTCGGCCAGCCCCTGCGCGAGGAGCTGGTTGAAGGTCATGACTCGCGGATGGCTGAAGTCGCGGAGTCCGGTGAGCTCGACGACGATGACCCGCTCGAGATGGGGCGCGTCCGATTCGAACTCGAGCCACTTCTGCAACTGCTCCTGGTTCTCGACGAAGAGGAAGCGGGCGCCCGAATGCCGGACGATGTAGCGGCACTGCTGCCAGGAGCTGGTGGTGTAGATGCCGGCCGAGACGCCGCCGGCGGTGAGGACGCCGAAGTCGGCGAAGAGCCACCAGGGGGCGTTGTCGCCGAGGATCGCCACTCGGTCGCCGCGCTCGAGGCCGGCCGCGCGGAGGGCCATGGCGACGCGCTCCACGTTCTCGCGGTACTCGCGCCAGCTCGTCTCGCGCCAGATGCCGAGGCGCTTCTCGCGCAGCGCGACGCGCTCCGGCTCCCTCCCCGTCGCTTCGAGGAAGAGGCGGGGGATCGTCTCGGGCCGGCTCATCGCTCGGGCGGACATCTTCCTACTCACCGCGCACGCCGGACTCGAGGGCCCGGACGATCCTGACCAGCTCCGCGACCGGCTCCAGACCATCCAGCGCCTCGATGACGCGGCGTGAATCGATCCCGACGTACTCGTGCACGACGACATTGCGAAATCCGGCCAGCAGCTCGAGCTTTGATACCAGCGGCTCCGGAAAGCGCGGATCACGCGCCAGATTGCGAATAGCCTCCCGGTACGGTT
>DATLEX010000111.1:0-22139 GCA_035525045.1 Thermoanaerobaculia bacterium
AGCGGCGCGAACGTCCCTGCGAACATCCGAATCTCACCCGTGTATGGCATCCGTCAATGTCTCGAGGGGTATTCGCCTCCGACGCAGATGATGAACGAGACCGCCATGAACGGCTGCATGTTCTGATGAGGCGTGCCCGATCCGGCACTCTGCACGGCCCCGCCGGCCAGCGCCGCCAGCCGCTCGCTGGGGCCGCCGTAGACGTCGCCCAGCGTCGCCGGCGAACTCGCCGCCACGGCCCCGTTCGGGCTGGAGGTGGTCGCCGCAGCGGACATCACCATCAACGAATGCGTGTGCGCGGGCATCTCCGCGACCGTCAGGGCGTGGCTCTCCTCTCCACCGGCGGCTCCGATCTCGGCCTGCGTCGGGGCATGGATGGGAACGCGTCCGCGCAGATCGGGAAGGGCGAACGTCCTGACCCCGTCGCCGCCGTACCTCGTGCCCAGAATCGAGAATAGCGCCTGATTTTGGGCGATGGCCAGCAACTGCCCGTCGCAGCGTATAAAGTCTCGCGGCACGCTGCTGAGCATGGTCATCCGGATCTCGCCGAGGGTTGCCATGTTCTCGCACCTCACGTTCCTGCCGCGCGCCGCCGTAGGGCGACGACAGCAATCGTTCCGGCCGTGCCCGCAGAGCCGGTGTTCATTTGCTGTACGTTTTCCTGCGCGGTGCGGGACGGGTCACCGCGCAGCATGAATACGCCGGGGGAGAAATTGGCCAGGAGGAACCCCACTCCGACCGGCGCCGCCGACTCGTTGCCGCTCAGCGTGGCCAGCATGGTCCCGCCGTAGAGAGCCAGCATGACGCCGTCGCGGCCCGTCGTGTCGAGCTGATTGTTACGGATGACCAGGTCGAGCCGGGCCTTGCCCTCGAAGCCGGTCGCGGCGATGCCATGCCGGCCGGTTTCGCGGATGGTGTTGTCTTCCAGCCGGAGATCGACGCCGGCCGACTCGTCCGCGGCGATGTCGATCCCGCTCCCCGGCGTGCCGGTGATGACATTCGAGGCGACCCGTCCGCGCAGAACCGCGAAATCATCGGCCGCCAGAGCGATCGCGCCGAGGCCGCTCACGCCGGTGAGCTCGTTCGCGGTGATCGCCACGCTGAACGTTCCGCGTTCGCCGGCCTTGATCGAGATTCCGTTGGTTCCCTCGTCGTGCGGGGAGGCGAAGCGGTTCTCCACGATCTGGGCTTCGAGCGTGAAGGCATCGCCCTCCTGGCCCCGGTCGCCGACATCGATTCCCTCGCCGTAGAGTCCCTCGAAGACGTTCCGGCGGGCCACCAGGCGAATCGATCCCGAGCCCTCGGCTGCGAGTCGCAACCCGTCGCCCCCCAGAGGCGGCGCGGTCCGCATGAAGCGCGACTCGCTGACCTCCAGCAAGAGGTTGGATGCCGTTCCGATTTCCACCAGCGCCGCCGGCGCCCCCTCGAAGTGCGAGGCGGTGATCGTCACCGCTCCGGAAGCATCGGGCAGCAGAACCGCTTCCGCGCCGGGATCGCGAATCGTCACCCTGTCGAGCGTCAGACCCGAGACCGGCCCGTTGCCGGCGATCCCCGCCTCCTTCGTCTCGACGATCGACACGCCTCGCACGCTGTTGCCGTTCGCCAGCGTGATCCCCGGCCCGATCAGGCTGGTCATCACGGGCACGTTCCCGGCCGGCACGACCGTGACGTCGCCGATCACGAGCGGCACACCCTCTCCGATCAGCGACTGGCCGTCCTGCAGGACGATCCCGGTGTTCTGGTTCGTCGCCGTCCCGTCTCCGGCGTGAACGAAGATCGTGTCTCCGGGAGCGGAGGCGGCCTCCGCGATGAGGAGAAGGTTGAACGGTGAGTTCAGCGACCCGTCGCCGCCGTTCGGGGCGTCGTTGCGCACGTGCCACACCCGCGCGGACCCATTCGGCTCAGGCGCCGCCGAAAGGCACGTGGGGACCAGCATCCCCAGGAGTACGATCCAAACCAAGCTGCGCATGAAGGAGAAATCAATCATAACGTGCGTCGTCACACATCCGTCTGCGCGTAGCGCATGATGCGCGCACGCCGCCGCGAGAGCAGCCGGGCGGCGGCGGGGCGGAGGGCGGCCTGCACCTCCGCCGCGGCGCGCTCCCCCGTCTCGCATCCCCCTTCCATGAACCCCTGCGCATCGAGCGAGCAGTGCTCGCCCGCGAAGTGGACGTTCCCCGCGGCCTCCCCCTCGGCCCCGCGGATGGCCGTCCACTGGCCGGGGAGGTAACAGGCGTAGCTGCCGCGTACGAACGGCTGGGTCGGCCAGTGCATCCGCGCTTCCTTCCTCCGGAGCGTGGCCAGGCCGGGATAGAGGATGTCGAGCTGCGAGGCCAGCTCCGCCGACCGCTCGGCCGGCGTCCCCTCGCCGAGGGCCAGCCCCTGACGCCCGCCGGTGAAGTTCGTCAGGATGCCCGGCTCTCCCGGCTGGAGCCGGCTCGTCTCCCACGTCAGCTGGTACGGCAGGTCGGTGAGCGTGCTGCCGTTGGAGCGATACTTCGTCCGCCAGAGCCTCTCGGCGAAGCCGGTCATCAGCTTGGCGTTCGTGCCGTACCCGAGCTCGCCGATGGCGCGTCGCTTCGCCGGCGGGAGGTCGAGGTCGATCTCCACCGTCCGCAGCATGGTGAAGGGGATGGCGACGATGGCGTGCTCCGCCGCGGCGGTGAAGGTGGAGGCGCCGCGGGCGAACGTGCACTCGACCCGGCCGTCGCCCCGCCTCCGGATGCGCCGCAGGACCGCATTCAGCTCGATGTCGTCCTGGAGCGCCGCGGCGAGTGCGGCGGGAATGAGATCGTTGCCGCCGCGCACGTGGTAGCGCTCGTCGCTCTCGCCGTAGATGCGGAACGGATCGGGCCGGGGATCGATCATGGTCAGCAGGTTCAGCGCCGACTGCTGATCGATCTCCAGCCCGAACTCGGTGGTGAAGCCGGCGTCGAGCAGCGTCCTGAACCAGCCGGTGACGCCGGCCTCGTCGAGCCACCGGGCGACGGTCATCCGATCGAGGCGCGCGGCGGTGCCCGGCCTCGTGTAGGTCACGTCCTCCTCGCCGATGCTCTCCAGGGCGGCCTCGATCCGTGCGGCGACGGGGCGGAAGGCCTCGATGACCTCGCGCTCGCTGCGGCGCGCGCCGTCGAAGAACCAGAGGTCCCCCTGGAGGGAGGGATCATCGGCGGCGAGATCGTCGAGGGTGATGCCGAGCTCCGCGGCCAGGGCGCGGACGTGCACGTGCCCGCTGTCGATCAGCTCTCCCCCCAGCTCCGCCACCTGCCCTTCGGGGAAGAAGCCTCGCAGCGACAAGACGCGGCCGCCGGTTCGGTTCTGCCCCTCGAAGATGCGCACGCCGGTCCCGGCGCGGCGCAGGCGATAGCCCGCCGTCAGTCCGGCCAGGCCGGCACCGGCGATGATCACCGGCGCGTCGCGGCGCGCCGGCGGGAGAACCGTGCATCGGGGGAGGGCCAGAGCGGCGGCGGCCGCCGCCCCGCCGGCGAGAATGCTGCGCCGGGTGAGGCGATGCTCGGCCGCCATCTCCGTGATCTCGTCGATCGGAATGTCGTTGTGAAGCGATGCCTGCGCCGTTCTGAGCGATCGCTCGATGAATCCGAACAGAGGCGTTCGCGCCATCGTGGATAAGATAAGCATAGCAAGGAGAGCGGGCCCCTCGATGAAGAAGAACCAGAGACATTGGGACTCGACCAGCGATGCCTACCAGGCCAGGCACGGCGCGGCGCTGGCGGAGCATCCGCTGGCCTGGGGGGTGTGGCGCACTCCGGAATCGGAGCTGCGCGTGCTGGGAGAGGTGGCGGGGCTGCGGGTTCTGGAGCTCGGCTGCGGCGCCGCGCAGTGGACGCTGGGGCTGATCGGCAGAGGGGCGCGGGCGGCAGGCGTCGATCTCTCCGCGCGGCAGTTGCTGCATGCGCGGCGCGCCGCGCCGGCCGTCCCTCTCGTCCTGGGCGACGCGGAGGTCCTGCCCTTCCGCAGCGAGTCGTTCGACGTCGTTTTCTGCGACCATGGGGCCACGACCTTCGCGCGCCCTTCGCTGGCCGTCGCCGAAGCTTCGCGCGTCCTGAAGCGCGACGGGCTGCTGGCATTCTGCATGTCCACTCCCATCCGCGACCTCTGCTGGGACATGGTCGCCGACCGGATCACCGCGGAGCTGGCCAACGACTACTTCAGCCTCTCCGCGCTCGACGACGGGGAGTCGGTCACCTACCAGCTTCCCTACGGCGCCTGGATCCGCCTCTTCCGCGAGCACTCGCTCTCGATCGAGGACCTGGTCGAGATCCAGGCGCCCCAGGGGGCCTCGACGACCTACGACGACTTCGTTCCGGCGGGGTGGGCCCGGCGCTGGCCGGCGGAGCACATCTGGAAGCTGAGGAAGGACGGCCCCGCCGCCGCCCGGTGATCAGGCGATGCCCCTTCTGGCGAAGACGACCATCGGCGTGATCGGCTCGGGCACCGAGGAGCACGACGATCTCGCCGGCGAGGTGGGATCGCTTCTGGCGGAGCTCGGCGTGAACCTGCTGACGGGGGGCGGCGGGGGGGTGATGACCTCCGTCAGCCGCGCCTTCACCGGCGCGCGCCGCACGACGGGGATCTGCATCGGCGTGATTCCCTGCCGCAGCGAGGACGATCGCGCCACCCCGAAGCCCGGCTACCCGAATCGATTCGTGGAGCTGCCGCTCTTCACGCATCTCCCACACAGCGGCCTCCTCGGGAAGCACGACCTCTCGCGCAATCACATCAACGTGCTGACGTGCGCCGCCCTGGTGGCCCTTCCCGGCGGGGCGGGGACGGTCTCGGAGGTCGAGCTGGCACTCGAGTATGCGAAGCCGGTCGCCGTCTACGCGCGGGAGGAGGCGATGGTCGAGCACTTTCCGTCCGCTGCGCCGCGGCTCTCACGCATCGCCGATCTCCGGGCATTCCTGCAGGCGTACCTGCGATGAGGCTCCCGATTCTCACGGCGCCGGCGGGTAGAGGGGCTTGCCCTTGTCGACGACGTGGACGGTCAGCAGTCTGAGAGTCTTCTCGCCGACGACCTGGAATCCGGCGTGCGGCACGTCGCGGGCGTTGATGGCGCTGCTGCCGGCGGCGAGCATCTGCGACGCCTGTCCCGGCATCTGCACCATGGCCCCTTCCAGCACGTACATCGTCTCCTCACCGTGGTGGAAGTGGCGCGGGACCGTTGCGCCGGGAGGGATCTCCATGATGGCGAGGATCACCTCCATGGTGGTGCCGGTGAGGTCTCCTCGTTGCAGCTCGGTCCGTTTCACCTCCTGGGCGGGAAGGAGAGCCGGAAGGACGAGGAGGAGTGTTACGGCCGCGAGCAGGACAGGCGTGGACGGCGTGGTCATCGGATTTCCTCCGCTTCGGACAGCCGGATGGTTCTTCGCACAAGCGGCGCGATGGTCAGCCCCTGCACGGTGATGGAGAAGACCACCACGGCGTAGGTGATGGCCACGAGGACGTCGCGCTCCGGGCTCGACGGGATGGAGAGGGCGAGGGCGACGGAGATGCCGCCGCGCAGGCCGCCCCAGGTCAGGATGCGGATCGCGCCGGGGCTGAAGCTCCGGAAGGTGCGCAGCACCATGATCGGCGCGCCGACGGCAACCAGGCGGGCGAAGAGCACCAGCGGGATCATCAGCAGTCCGGCCAGGAGGTAGCGCTCCGTGAAGGTCAGGATCAGCACTTCCAGGCCGATCAGCACGAAGAGGACGGCGTTGAGGATCTCGTCGATCAGCTCCCAGAAGGTGTCGAGGTGCTCTCGGGTGGTGTCCGACATCGCCAGCAGCCGCCCCTGGTTGCCGATCATCAGCCCCGCCACGACGATGGCGATGGGGCCCGAGAGGTGGAGGGCGGTGGCGAGGGAGTAGCCTCCCATGACCAGGGCCAGCGTGATCAGGACCTCGACCTGGTAGTTGTCTACGCTGCGCAGCATCCGGTAGGCGATCCAGCCGAGCAGCAGGCCGAAGAGCGCGCCGCCGACGGCTTCCTGGCCGAGGAGGCGGAGGACATGGCCGGCGGTCACCTCGACCGAGCCGGTGGCCAGCTCCAGCAGGACCAGGAAGATGACCACGGCCACGCCGTCGTTGAAGAGCGACTCTCCGGCGATCTTGGTCTCGATGGTCTTCGGCGCGCCGCTCGTCTTCAGGATCCCGAGGACGGCGATCGGGTCCGTCGGCGAGATCAGCGCGCCGAACAGGAGGCAGTGGATCAGCGGGATCCCGATGCCGAACAGCGAAAGGAGCTGGTACGCGCCGAAGCCGATCACCGCCGTGGAGATGAGCAGGCCGATCGTGGCCAGCGACGCGATGGCCCACTTCTCGCGCGCCAGATCATTGAGGTTGATGTGCAGGGCGCCGGCGAAGAGGAGGAAGCTCAGCAGTCCGTGAAGGACCGTGTCGTCGAAGTCGATGAGGGCGAGCATCTCCTCCGCCCGCGCCGTGAAGGCGGGGTAAATCAGGCCCGCCGCCAGCAGGACAACCGACATCAGCAGAGCGATGACCATCACCCCGATCGTCACGGGCAGCTTGAAGAATCGGTGGTTGACGTAGCTGAAGAGGGCGGCCAGCGTCACCAGGGCGGCGGCGGCGTCGATCAGGCTCATGCAGAGACGAATGGTAATGTCATTCCGAGCTGGGTAACCAGGCAGGCGCCGGTGGAGCGGAGAGGAACCGCAGAGCCTTCTCCCCCGCCTCCGGCGGGGGAGAAAGTGGTCCTGAGCGGAGCGAAGGACCGGATGAGGGGGCGTGTCGCGACACCGGGGCCCTCACCCGGCGCTTCGCGCCACCCTCTCCCGCAAGCGGGAGAGGGCACAGCTCCGAAGTCTTCGACGCCGTCTACAACCCGAAGAAGCTGACCCGCTACTTCGCCACCGGCTCCGCGGCGACGTCGTCGTGGAGGTGAAGAAGGTCGTTCCCGGCCGGCTGATCGAGCTGCTGCCTGAAGGCATTTACTGACGATCCGGCCGAATGACCTGCCGGTCGGAGATCGGGCCCCGAATTCGAGGGTGGAATGCCTTGCCGTCGCGGTCGCTTTTCCATGAGACAGGCTTGCGTGCGCAGCGGTCCGAATGGCGGCGAACTCGCATACCTGAAGGACTGGAGGACTGTCTGGATGAACGATGCAGCACGCGAGGGCGACACCGTCCGAGTTCACTACAAGGGGCGTCTCGAGGATGGTTCGGTGTTCGACTCGTCGGAGGGAAGCGACCCGATCGAGTTCACGATCGGCGCCAACCAGGTGATTCAGGGATTCGAGCGGGCCGTCGTCGGGATGGCGGCCGGCGAGACGAAAGTGGAGTCGATCCCGGCCCAGGAAGCTTACGGGACGCGCCAGGACGAACTGGTATTCGATGTCCCGCGAGGGGCCGTGCAGGAGGGGATGGATCTCTCGGTCGGAGACATGGTCCAGGTCCACCTGCCCGACGGCCAGAAGGCGCCGATGCATGTGTCGGCGCTGGACGACGATACGTTCACCCTCGACGCAAACCATCCTTTGGCCGGTAAGGAGCTCACCTTCGACCTCGAGCTCGTCCAGATCGTGCACTCCTGAGAGAGTGACGGAGAAAGAGAACAGATGTCATCGAAAGTATTTGTAGGGAACCTCGATTTCAACGCGACCAAGAGTGAGGTCCAGGCGCTTTTCGCCGAGGCCGGCGAAGTGCGCGACGTCTACCTCCCCACCGACCGCGAGAGCGGTCGCCCGCGGGGATTCGCCTTCGTGGAGTTCGCCTCCGAGGAGCAGGCCGCCGCGGCCATCCAGAAGTTCAACGGCTACCAGATGGGTGGCCGGACCCTCCGCGTGAACGCGGCCGAAGACCGCCCCCGTGGCGCGGGCGCCGGCGCCGGGCGGCGCAGCTTCGGCGGCGGCGGTGGATACGCCGGTGGAGGGGGTGAGGGCGGTGGATACGGTGGCGGCGGCTACGGCGGCGGCGGCGGTGGTTACGGCGGCGAGCGCTTTCCGCCGGCGAAGCCGAAGGGCAGCCGCCGGAACGTCCGCGGGAAAAAGCGGAGCCTCTGAGCCCCCCTCATCAGGCCCTTCGCTGCGCTCAGGGCCACCTTCTCCCCCGCCTGGCGGGGAAGAAGGCTCTGAAAACTACGCCCGCGATCTGGACTGCCGCGAGATCACGATCACCAGCAGCGTGATCATCACCGCGCCGATCAGCGGCAGGACCATTCCCGCCCGCACTCCCGCGGCGTGAGAGATGTGCCCGAGCGCCCACGGGAAGAGCATTCCGCCGATCAGGCCGACGGCGAACAGCAGGCCGAAGATCGTCCCGGCGTTCCGCTGATACCGGTCGGCGGCCATGGCCAGCGTCGTCGGGTAGATGGCAGCGAACGACAGCCCGGTGATCACCGCGCCGATGGCCAGCATGGTCAGGGAACGCGACATGTAGAGGATGCCCGCCCCGAGCGCCGAGCCGATGCCGCTCATCAGCACCAGCCTCTCCTTCCCCACCGCCCCGACGATCCTTCCGCTGAGCAGCCGCCCGGCCATCAGCGCCGCCCAGTAGCCGGCCAGGATCCACGTCGCCACCTGCGCGGAAGCGCCCAGGGACCCGATGTAGGTCGAGGTCCAGCCGCCGATCGCCGACTCGTTCCCCGACTGGAAGAAGAGGAGGACGGCAAAGAGCATGACACCCGGATGGCGCCGTGATGCGGCGATGGAGGCGAAGATCGAGAACCCCACGCTCTCCCGCGGCGCCGGAAACGGCAGGAGGATGTAGGCGAGGGCGGCCGCGCCGGCCATCGACGCGGCGATGAGGAGGAGCTGCGAGATCGACAGCATCCCGGTGATGACGGCGGCGAGCAGGGGGATGAAGAGCGCGCCGAAGCCGAAGAACATCCCGAGGTAGTTGAGCATGGCTCCCCGCTCGTCGACGTAGAGGTCGGCGATCAGCGCATTGGCCGCGGTATTGAGCCCCCCTCCGCCGAACCCGAGGGCAACGGCGGCCACGCCCGCGGCGATGAACGAGCGCGAGACCGAGAACGCCACCAGCGCCGCGGTGACGATCACCGCCGAGGAGGCCAGCACGGCCTTGCTCCCGAAGCTGTCGAAGACCGGCCCGGTGATCAGCGTCGACACCAGCACCCCGAAGAAGAGCAGCAGGAAGATCGCTCCCTGCTGGGCCAGGTCGACGCCGATGCGCTCGCGCATCTCCGGCAGCCCGAAGAGCACCCCCAGCACCGCCAGCACGATGCCGAACACGAACATGCCGCCGCAGGCCGCCCAGAAGAGGCGGCGCCGGCCGGCAGCGCTCATCACCGTCACCGCGCTCATCGCTTCACCGCCTGCTCGTACGCCGCGAAGACCTGCTGATTGTTGTCGGCGGGAATGCCGGGCACGTTCGGCGAGACGAACACCGGCTGGGAGATGCCGCGAGCCGCCAGCTCCTTCGCCACCTCGGCCACCAGCGACATGGCGATGGCCACGAAGGCCACGGTCGATCCGGCCGCCACCGGCGCCTTCCACCCCTTCACCGCCACCAGCGCATCCTCGGCCGGCACGCAGTTGTCGATCACCAGGTCGGCCACGTCCGACAGTTTCTTCCCGCTCGAGTGCGTGGCCTTGCTCTTCCTCTGGTTGTCCATCGAGGTGACGGCGACCACCTGCAGGCCGCGCTCCCGCGCCTCCATCGCCACCTCGATCCCGACGGCGTTCAGCCCCCCGTGCGAGAAGACGACCATCACGTCTCCCTTCCGGATCGGCTCGTTCTCGAACAGGACGCGGGCGTAGCCCTCACGGCGCTCGAGCCAAAGAAGAGCCTTCGCTCCTCCCGATCCGAGGACGTTCTGCCACATCAGGCGCGCATCCATCAGCGGCCGGAAGACCGGATAGCTGCCGTAGCGGGGGAAGACGTCCTGGACGGGGAGGACGGAGTGTCCGCTCCCGAAAAGATGGACCAGTCCCCCCGCGGCGGCCGAGCCGGCCATCAGACGTGCCGCGCTGCGGATGGTGTCGCTCTGCGTGGTCCAGAGGCGATCGAGGACCGTGGTGATCTGGTCGCGGTAGCTGTCGAGGCTCATGAAGAGCGTTCCTCCAAATCGGCGAAGGCGGCGCGAGCGGCCCCGAGGAGGTTCGCGTCGCCTCCGAGTGTGCTGAGCGTGATCTCGACTTCCGGTGTGGAGAGGGGCTGCCCGCGCTCGAGCGCGGCGCGGCGGAGATCGTCGAGGAAGAGATCCGACGCGGCCGACAGCCCGCCGCCGAGGACGACGGCCTGCGGGTCGAGCGTGTTGATCAGGTTCGCCACGGCGAGGCCGAGCAGGCGGCCGGCCCGGGCGAAGGCCGCGCGCGCGCGGGCGTCGCCGCGGCGCGCCTTCTCCGCCAGCTCCTCGGCCGAGAGCGCGCCCGCCAGGCGGGCCACGGCCGGCCCGGCCGCGAGCGCCTCCAGCGAGCCCGACTTCGAGGTCTGCTCGTTGGTCTCGTCGGTGACCACCAGCCAGCCGGCGCATCCCGACAACTCGTGCGCGCCGCGCACGATCCGCCCGCCGCTGAGGATCCCCGCGCCGATCCCGGTGCCGATGATCAGCGAGACGACGTCGGTGCGGCCGCGGGCG
This sequence comes from Thermoanaerobaculia bacterium, assembly GCA_035525045.1. Lineage (GTDB taxonomy): Bacteria > Acidobacteriota > Thermoanaerobaculia > Gp7-AA8 > Gp7-AA8 > DATLEX01. The sequence continues at coordinate 10,557 of DATLEX010000111.1, forward strand.
GCACCGCGCCACGCCTCGCCGAGGACCGCGGCGTTGCGGTCGCTCTCGACGGTCACGGGAAGGCGCAGCTTCTGCCGGAGCAGCCGGCCGAGCGGCATGCGGTCCCAGCCGGGGAGGTTCGGCGCCCAGACCGTGCCGTCGGGGCGGGCCAGACCCGGGACGGCGATGCCGATGGCGGCGGGGTCCCCGCCGGCGTCGCGTGCCAGGCGCACGATCTGATCGACCGCCGCCCGCGGCGAGGAGGTGTCGACCGGCTCGGTGATGCGGTTGCGGACCGCGCCGCGGGAGGTGACCACGGCGACGGCGACTTTCGTCCCGCCGAGGTCGACGGCGAGGACACGATCTCCGGAAGAAGGTCGGCGGCGCGTGCGGACCGGCATCGGCGGCAGAGATGATACGCGCCCTCGAACAAAAAAAACGGGACAGCCGAAGCTGTCCCGTTTCAGGTTTCGAGTCCGTGAGACTCAGATGATGTTGACGTTGGCGGCCTGCAGCCCCTTCGGGCCGCGGGTGATCTCGAACTCGACGTTTGTGCCTTCGGCCAGCGAGCGGAAGCCCGCGGCCTGGATCGCGCTGAAGTGGACGAACACGTCTTCGCCGCCGTCAGTCGTGATGAAGCCGAAGCCCTTCGCGTCGTTGAACCACTTGACAGTTCCGGTTGCCTTCACGGTGACTCTCCTTTCTGTGCTGCCATTGCGGGAGAGTGAACGAGTTCTGCGTCTCCGGTGTGGCAAACATCTGTATCAGCGGCGGACAACCGCCGCCGTGCTGCACGAATTCCTCCGGGGCGGGTACACTCTCCGGCAGCAAGCCGAGAGCCGAGAGCGGAGAGACCACGCTTGAGCTGGGACGTCTTCATCCAGGACCTGCCGCCGGATGCGCGCTCGGTGCACGACATCCCCGACGAGTTCCAGCCGCGCCCCCTCGGCACCCGCCCGGAGGTGATCGGCCGCATCCATGCCCGTTTTCCCGACGCCGACTTCAGCGACCCCTCCTGGGGGCGTTTGCACCGGGAGGGGTTTTCAGTCGACATCAGCCTCGCCGACGAGGGGGAGGCCGTGACCGGCGTGACGCTGCACGTGCGCGGGTCGGACGATGCGGTGGAGGCCGTGGTCGGCCTCATCGACGCGGTCGGCGGAAAGGCGCTCGATAGCTGGACGGGCGAGCTGTTCGACCAGGCCGTGGCCCTTCACTCCATCCGCCGCTGGCGGGCCTACCTCGAAGAGATCTGAGAGCGTGAGTCTCGGGCCTCGAGACATGGTCGATTACCTCCTGGAGATCTCTTTCGACGCCGCCGACACGGCCCTGGAGGAGCTCGTGCAGGCCGCGCTGTTCCGGACCGCCTCGCGCGGCAGCAGCGCGGAGGAGGCGAACGGAACGACGACCATCTCCGCCTGGTTCGACTCCGCCGCCGCGCGCGGCGAGGCGGAGGCGGCGCTGCGCGGCCTCGAGGTCGAGCTCGACGCCTCCGAGCGCGAGCGGATCGAGTGGCTGGAGCGCTACGAGCAGTCGCTGCATCCGATCGAGATCGGCGAGCGCTTCGTCGTCGCCCCCGACCCATCCCTCTTTCCGCCGCGCTCCGAGCGCCTCCCGATCGTGGTCCCGCAGGAGCAGGCCTTCGGGACCGGCTCCCACGAGACGACGGCGCTCTGCATGGCCTTGCTCGAGACGCTGAGCCTGGGCGGCAGGCGCGGACTCGACATCGGGTCGGGCAGCGGGATCCTGGCCCTCGCCATGCTCCGCCTCGGGGTCCGGAAGGTCGTCGCCTTCGACAGCGATCCCGACGCCTATGCCGCGCTTCGCGAGAACCGGGCACGAAACGGCGTCCGCGACGGGGAGATGCCTCTCTTCATCGGCAGCATCGAGGCCTTGCGCGGAGGGACCTTCGACATCATGGCGATGAACATCATCCCGGAGGTGATCGTCTCTCTCCTCGGAGAGGTGGTGCCGCGGATGTCCGACTCCGCGGCCTTGATCGTCAGCGGCGTGCTGGTCGAGAGGCGGGAGGAGGTGATCGAGGCGGCGAGGCGGCACCGGCTGGCACTTCGGACCGGCCGGGAGCGGGGGGAGTGGTGGGCGGGGCTGTTTCAGCGCCGCCGGTAGAGGTCCATCACCCAGCCGGGGACCTCGGGGTGGAGGGGAGGGCGCGTCCCGTCGTCGATGGCCCAGCGCTGGAGCCACGACAGGCCGCGCGCGCCGGTGTAGGCGTCCTCTCGCCCGTAGGCCTCGTCGCGCAAGGCCTCGCCGGCCGAGACGAAGCGGTAGCCGCGGCGGCGGGCCATCTCCGCGAGCGGCCGGAGGTGATCGGCATTGAGCCTGTTGACGTGGAGAAGGAGGATCTGCGGGAGCTCGTACCCGAGCGTCTCCCGTGAGAGACGCTCGTAGAAGGCGAAGATCGACTCCATGTAACGGATGTAATCGCCGGCCAGCCGCTCGGCGAGCTCGCCCTCGCCGCGCTTCAGCGCGCCGTCGTACGCGGCGGCGTAGATGTACTCGTCGTTGTCGATCGTCACCGGCAGAATCGTGTAGCCGTGCTCCCGGAGGAATGCTTCGAAGGCCCGCTTCTTCGGAAGCTCGGTGCCGCTGCGGAGGAAGGGATGGCGGAAATAGCGGAGCGGCTTCCCCCGCGCCTCGAGGAGGGGCCGGAGGGTCTTCTCGCCGGCGAGGACATCGGCCTGGTACTCGGCGAGATCGGTCCTGTTGAGGTCGCGGTGGGAATGGGTGTGGTTGCCGAGCTCCAGGCCGGCATCGAGCCAGATCTCGTAGAGCTTTCCGATTCGGTGCCGCTGCCGGGGGCAGACGCGCGACTCGACCACCAGGCCTGCGGCGGGGATGCCGTGACGACGGATGGCCGCCACGAGCTTGCGGTTGAGGCGCTCGAGGGAGGCCATGTCGCAGCCGCCGATCCCCGGCAGGTCGTCGAAGGTGAAGGCGACGGATCGGGAGGCGAAGGCGGGGGGACCTGCCAGGATCAGGAGGATGAGGAGAGCCGCTCCTAATGAAACGAGGCTGTACCCTCTCCCGCTTGCGGGAGAGGGTGGCGCGAAGCGCCGGGTGAGGGCACTCGGATTCTCGCGGAATGACATTTCGCTACTTCCGCTTCGCGAGCGGGACGTAGTCGCGGCGGCTCGAGCCGGCGTAGATCTGGCGCGGACGGGCGATCTTCTGATCGGGGTCTTCGAGCATCTCCTGCCACTGGGCGAGCCAGCCGGAGACGCGGGGGATGGCGAAGAGGACGGTGAACATCTCCATGGGGATGCTCATGGCCTGGTAGATCAGGCCGGAGTAGAAGTCGACGTTCGGATAGAGCTTCCGCTTCACGAAGTAATCGTCCTCGAGGGCGATCCGTTCGAGCTCCAGAGCGATGTCGAGCAGCGGGTTGCGGCCGGTGACCTCGAAGACCTCATCGGCGACCTGCTTGATGATCTTGGCGCGGGGGTCGTAGTTCTTGTAGACCCGGTGGCCGAAGCCCATCAGCTTGACCCCCTCGCCGGCCTTGACGCGCTTGATGAAGGCTGGGACGTTCTGGACCGAGCCGATCTCGTCGAGCATGTGGATCACGGCCTCGTTGGCCCCGCCGTGGAGCGGCCCATAGAGCGCGCCCGCCGCGGCGGCGACGGCCGAGTAAGGGTCGACGTGCGAGCTCCCCACCGCGCGCATCGCGTTGGTCGAGCAGTTCTGCTCGTGGTCGGCGTGCAGGATGAAGAGCACGTCGAGGGCGTGCTCCAGCGCCGGCTCCGGCTGGTACTTCAGCTCGGTCATCTTGAACATCATGTTCAGGAAGTTGCCTGGGTAGGAGAGGTCGTTGTCGGGATAGGCGTAGGGCATCCCGGTGGTCTGGCGGTAGGTGAAGCCGGCGATGGTGATGATCTTGGCGATGAGGCGCACGATCTGTTTCTGGCGGGTGGGGGGATCGAAGATCTCCTTCGCCTCCGGGTAGAACGTGCCGAGGGCGGCCACGCTGGAGATGAGGCGGGCCATGGGATGGGCGTTGTAGCGGAAGGCGTCGAGCAGCGTGCGGAAGTTCTCGTTGATGATGGTGTGGTGGGTGATGTCGTACTGCCACGCCTCGAGCTCCCTACGGCCGGGGAGCTCGCCATTGAGCAGGAGGTAGGACGTCTCGAGGTAAGTGCTCTGCTCGGCGAGCTGCTCGATGGGATAGCCGCGGTACTCGAGGATGCCCTTGTCGCCGTCGATGAACGTGATCGCGCTGCGGCAGGCGGCCGTGTTCATGAAGGCGGGGTCATAGGTCATCAGGCCGAAGTCGTCGTCGCCGCTCTTGATCTGGCGAAGATCGGTGGCGCGGATCGTGCCGTCCGTGATGGCGAGTTCGTAGCTCTTCCCTGTTCGGTTGTCCGTGACGGTGAGGCTCTGGCTGGGCAAGACGACCTCCGCGCGCAGTTGCGGCGCAGAATCTATCAAATGTCGCCGTACCGTGCAGCGAGGACGGCCAGGGCGGCGATGGCCGCGGTCTCGGCGCGCAGACGCCGCGTCCCCAGCCGCTCGAACGTGCAGTGCTGCTCCCGCGCCTGCGCCAGCTCGCGCTCGGACCATCCTCCCTCCGGCCCGATGAAGATCGTGGCCTCGGAGGCCGAGGCCGGGCGCGGCGACGGCTCCACATCGGCGTCGAAGACGATCTTCAAACCGGCCCGCCCGGTGGCCTCCTCGAACGGCGTGACGCTCTCCAGGCGGGGGATGGCCGACCGGCCGCTCTGCTTCACGGCCTCGAGGACGATCTTTTCCCACCGCGCGCTCTTCCCCCGATAGCGTTCCGGGCGCACCTCGATGCGGTCGGTCACCAGCGGGACGATGGCGTGCGCGCCGAGCTCCGTCGCCTTCTGCAGGACCAGCTCGAACTTCTCCAACTGGATGATGGCCATGGCCACCGTCAGCCCCAGCGGCGACTCCCGCGAGGGGACGGCTCCGGTGACGCGGACGCGAATCTGGTCGCGCCCGATGGCCGAGATCTCCCCCGCCACCGCCGTTCCCCGGCCGTCGAACAGCTCGACCGGCTCCCCCTCCCGGAGTCGCACCACGCGCGCGGCGTGATGGAGCTCGGGGCCGGTGATGGAGACGTCCGCCGTGGTCAGCGGGCCGGGGAAGTAGATGCGATGGCGCATGATGTTCGATCAGCCGGCCGCCGATGCGGGAACGCTGTTCTTCGCGCCCGCCAGTGCGGTCCGGATCAGCGGCAACAGCATCAGTCCGGGAATCCCAAGTCCGACCGTCACCCAGAAGTACGGCGCCCATCCAAGGATGTCGGCGCCGAAGCCGCTGAACATGCCGGCCAGAGTGCGCGAGAGGCCGAAGATGGCGCTGAGCATCGCGTACTCGGTCGCGGCGTTCTCGCGATCGCAGATGAACATCAGGAAGGAGAGGAACGCCGCCGTGCCGAGGCCGTTGCAGAACGACTCCACGATGGCGGCGGTGTACATCCCCGGCCGTCCGGCGCCGACCTGCGCGACCGCGGCGTAGCCGACATTCGACGCCATCTGCAGGATGCCGAGCCAGAGCAGGCCCGACCAGATCCCGAAGCGGGCCACGAACAGCCCGCCGGCGACGGCCCCGGCGATCGTGCAGATCATCCCGAAGGTGGTCGTCACCGTCCCGATCTCGCCGGCGCTGAAGCCGCTCACGGCCCAGAACTTCGGCACCATCGGCGTCAGGGCGGAGTCGCCGAGCCGGTAGAGAAAGATCACCGCCAGGAACGCGGCCGCCTGCGGCCGGGCCAGCCATCGCCGCAGGGCCCGGAAGGGGTTCTCCCGATCCGCCGCCGCCGCTTCCCGCTGCGGGACCAGGAGCATGAAGAGCATCAGGGCGAGCGTCAGGATCGCGGCGGCGAAGAAGGTCCATCGCCATCCGATGGCGCCGGAGACGACGGCGAGCCCGCCGCCGGCGGTGATGATGGCGATGCGATAGGCGGCCACCCGGGCTGAGTTGACCGGGCCGAGAAGGTCGCGCGGAGTGATGCGGATCGTCAGCGCGTCGATGCCGATGTCCTGCGTGGCGGAAGCCAGGGCCAGGACCGCGGCCACGATCCAGAAGGCGGTGCTCGCCGCCGGGACCAGGCCGAAGGCCGCCGTCGCCGCGGCCAGGACGGCCAGCGACCCCAGGATCCACCGCCGGTACGACCCGTACAGATCGACCGCGGGGGCCCAGAACACCTTGAACGTCCAGGCCAGGCCGATGGTGCTGAGGAGGCCGACCTCCGTCGCCGACACACCGTGCACGCTCAGGTAGAGGGGAAGGGTGTAGTTGGCGATGCCGAACGGCAGTCCCTGCGAGAAGTAGAGGCCGGCGGCGAGGGTGGGGATGAACCAGCGGCCCCTTCGATCACTCATTGAGCGAGCAAGGGTATCAGGCGCGGCCGCGCCTCACCCCCACGACTCAGCGCGCCGTGGAGTAGACCGTGACCGGGAAGCGCATCTGCCCGATGGGCGTGTCGTAGTAGGCATCTCCGCGGAGCTCGTAGCGCGCCCGACCCCCCTGGATCAGGTTGACCACTTCCGTCCAGATCGACTGGACGTTCTGGTAGCCGGCGCGGGCACGGAGATGGACATCGCCCGTGCCGCTGGCAGGAATGCGGATGCGCTGATCGGTCACCGTGTCGAGGAGCCTGGAGTCGTTGACGAAGAGGCTGAAATCGAAGCGGTCCAGCCGGAGGCCGACCGGGTTGGGGTTGTTCACGGCCACGGTCATGTCGAAGTCGATGGAGGAGGCCGAGAGGGGGAGGGCGATGTTGACGTGCGGCCTGATCTCGCGGAACGAGTAGGTCGGACTGACGATGTTCAGGTTCGCCAGCGTGTTGCAGCCGGAGAGGACGAGGGTGATGAGCGCGAGCGTGAGGCAGAGCCCGGTGAGCAGTCCTGCCTGGACCAGTGAGCGTTTCATGGCGATTGCGGGCGGTGCAAACGGCTCGCCCGGTCTCTGTGCTATGGTCTGCCGGTTGCAGGGTACGGGGTGGGTAACGGCGCGCGCGAGGTGACTTCTTGGGGATTACGGCGATCATCGCGGCTTACAACGAGGAGAAGACGCTCGCGGACGTCCTGACAGCCCTGACCGGCAATCCCCTCATCGATGAAGTGATCGTGGTGAGCGATGGGTCGACCGACGACACGGTCCGCATCGCCCGCGAGTTCGGCGTCACCACGATCGCCCTGCGGGAGAACCGGGGGAAGGGCCATGCCATGCGCGTCGGTGTGGAGTGGGCCTCGCACGACACCTTCTTCTTCGTCGACGGCGACATGTACAACGTCAGCGAGGCGCACATCGAGGCACTGGTCCTGCCGGTGCTTCGCGGCGAGTGCGACATGAACATCGGCATCCGCCATCGCGGCAGGGTGCTCGACTTCCTCCACCTCAAGATGCAGTGCGGTCCGGTCCTCTCGGGCATCCGCGTCATGCGGCGCTGCGTGTGGGAGACCGTTCCTCCGCAGTACATGGAACGCTTCAAGATCGAGGCCGCGCTCAACCGCTTCTGCTCGCGTGCCGGCTACACCCAGCAGCAGACCGTCATCCACGACCTCGGCCACGTGACCAAGGAGTCGAAGCGCGGCGTGCTCAACGGTCTGCGCAGCCGCTGGGAGATGAGCAGCGAGGTCTTTCTCCTTCTGTTCGACCTCTACGTCTTCGAGACCTGGCGGTGGTCGGGGGCCGAGGAGCTTCCCCTGGCCGAGTACGACCTGTTCGAATAGCCGCTATCGCGGCCCGTCCGAGAACTGGCCGATGTTGCGCAGCACGATCTGCCGGAACGATCCGGCCGGCGAGTCGAAGTGAAAGGTGGCCCGCAGGGTCACCGGCTCGTTTGACGCCGAGCCGGAGGGCATGAGCCGGAAGTAGGCCAGCGCCTCCACCCTCTCCTCCACGATCTCGCCCGGCCCGATGGGAATGCTGAAGGGGCGGTCTTCGCGCCGCAGGGCGTAGCCGCCGTCGCCGGACGACTCGAGCTGCACCCGCCGGAGGGTGATCGGCTCCAGGGCCCGGTTCAGGACCCGGAACGCGAACTGCGCCGTCATCGATCCCTGCCCCCGGGCGGAAGCGAGGTCGGTCGGCCCGTACAACTGAATGATCTGGATCTCCGGCCTGACGATGTCCACGCCGCCCGACGAGCAGCCGGCGACGAGGAGAACGAGGGCGATCCCGGCGCGAGGCACGGGAGGATTCTACTCCCCAGTGGCGAGAGCATTGCTTGAGGAAGTCTCGTTTTGGCTCACCAGCACGACACCATCGACCGCCTCTCGCCGGCGCGGGAGCCCGACCAGCAGGTAGTCATGTTCCAGGACTGGCATCACCTCCTCTTCCTTCACTGGGAGGTGCCGCCCGCCGAGCTCCAGGCCCTCGTCCCGGCGGGGTTGACCGTCGATCTCTTCGAAGGAAAGGCGTACATCGGCCTGATTCCGTTCACGCTCTCGGGCGTGCGACCGGTCCTCCTTCCAGCGCTCCCCGGCGTGTCGAGCTTCCACGAGGTCAACGTGCGGACCTACGTCCACCGCAACGGGCGCGATCCGGGCGTCTGGTTCTTCAGCCTCGACGCCTCCAGCGCCCTGGCAGTCGAGGCTGCGCGTAAAGCCTATGAGCTTCCGTACTTCAAGGCCCGGATCGACTTCAGCGCCTCCGAAGCGGCGTTGCCGGCCCTCGACTTCGTCTCGCATCGGGACGATCCCCGCGGCCCCTCCCCGGCGCACGCGCACATCCGCTACCGTCCGGAGGAAGGCCCCGCCCAGCCGGCCGGGCCCGGCACGCTGGAACAGTTTCTCGTCGAGCGCTACATCCTCTACGCCGAAGGCTCCGACCACCAGCTCTGGCGGGCGCGCGTGCACCATCAGCCGTATCCGCTGCAGCGCGTGGAGGTCCCGCAGCTCGACGAGACCCTGGTGTGGGCGTCAGGGGTCAGGCGCCCCGATGCCGTCCCGCTGCGCCACTACGCCAGTGGTGTGAACGTGAAGGTGTACGGGCCGGAGCGGGTGGGATAGGGCTCAGGGCTCGGGGCTCAGGGCTCCGACCCACCCGCCCTCCGGGGGGCCGCTTCCGGCTTCCCGCTTCCCGCTTCCCGCTCCTCCCTCATCTAGACTCTCTGCATGAAGTCTCTCGCAGTCGTCCTCACGCTGTTCCTTGCTACCACTCTTTCCGCCGCCGAGACGCTTCGGGTCGTCAGCGCCGGGCCGGTGGGGGAAGTGGCGTCGATGACGGAGGCCAACGAGGTCCGGGTGGTCTTCTCCGAGCCGATGGTCGTGGCCGGCCGGATTCCGCGGCCGGTCACCGCTCCTTTTTTCGCGATCGACCCGCCGCTGCCCGGCACGTTCCGCTGGTCGGGAACGACGACGCTCATCTTCACACCCGACCGGGAAGCGCTGCCGTTCGCGCGGCGATTCAGCGTCACCATCGACCTCACCGCGCGGTCGGTCGCCGGCAACACTCTCGACCGGACTTACACCTTTTCCTTCACCACGCCGACCATCCGCCTGCTGCGGACGCAGTGGTACAGGAAAGGGGGAGAGTCGGGCGGGCCGGTGGTGGTGGGGTTGCGCTTCAACCAGCCGGTCGACGCGCGAACGATCGCCGGGCATCTGCAGCTCCACACCCTCGCCCACCGCTTCGAGCCGCCGGCCATCCCGCCGCCGGGCCTCCGGAGGCTGAAAGCGGACGAGCCGGAGGCGCTGGCCGCGTTCGAGGCGAAGCGGGTTCGGGCGGCGCAGGCCGCGGCGGCGAGCGGCGAGCGCGTCATGGCCTTCGTCGCATCCGAGTGGGACGCCTCCCGGATCGTTCCCGGAAACGATCTGGTGGTGCTGGAGACCAGGCCGGGCGTCCCGCCGGATACCTGGCTGCAGATTCATCTCGATGAAGAGCTCGCGGCGTCCTCCGCCGACGTCCCGCGGGGAGCGCCGCAGGAGCTGACCATCCAACTGGAGCCGGCCTTCTTCGTGGAGCAGATGAGCTGCTTCTCGGAGTGCGATCCGGAGATGGCGAACTTCCTGGAGCTGCGGACGACGGCCGGCGTGACACTGGAGAACGCGCGGCGAGCCGTCACCGTGACCGACGTGACGGACCGCGCCAATCCCGTGAAGCTGACCCCGGCGGAGGGGGCTTCCGACTTCGAATACCCCTCGAGCTCGTACTCGCTGGACAGCCTCGGCTACGAGGTCCAGCCGGCGCGGCGATATCTCGTCCGCGTCGACCCCTCGCTGCGGGCCGAGGACGGCCAGACGCTCGGCTACACCTGGGTGGGCGTGGTGGACGTCTGGCACCGGTCGGCCTTCATCAGCTTCGGCGACGGGCAGGGGGTGTGGGAGTCGAGCGGCGGGGCGATCCTGCCGTTCCACGCCCGGAACTTCCGGAGCGTGAGGCAGTGGCTCGCGCCGCTCACGATCGATGAGACCATGCCGCTGCTGATCGAGCTGCAGCGGAACGGGTTCCGGACCACGCCGGCCGGCGCGACGCCGCAGGAGCGCGCCCTCCGCGTCGTGCCTGACAAGATCCACTCCTTCGGCCTCGACGTCGGGACGGCCGTCGGAAGCGGCAACAAGGGACTTCTCTGGGCGGCGATGGCCCCCGGCGAGGTCATTCCGCGCGCGCGCATCTACGATCCGTCGCCGCGCGCGACGATCGTGCAGGTGACGAACATCGGCCTGAGCGTGAAGGACAGCCCTCTCAACACGCTCATCCTCGTGACGCGGCTCGATGACGGCGAGCCCCTCGCCGGCGCGAACGTGTCGATCCGCACGCGCGACAACAAGGTGTTCTGGAGCGGTCTGACCGGCGTGGACGGCGTGGCCATCGCCCCCGACACGAAGCTCCGCGCCGCGCCACCACGCCCGCAAACCGAAGGGGACGACTTCGAGTACGACGAGACGTGGCGCGCCCTCGGCGAGATGCACTTCATCGTGGTGGCCGAGAAGGACGGCGACCTCGCCTACGTCGGCAGCGACTGGAACGAGGGCATCACCCCGTGGGAGCTCGGCGTCCGCTTCGACATCGTGGAGGCCGACCCCCTTCTGCGCGGCACGATCTTCAGCGACCGCGGCGTCTACAGGCTCGGCGAGGAGGTCCATGCCAAGGTCATCGTCCGCAGCGACACGCCCGGCGGCGGCCTGAAGCTCCTGCCGGCCGGCACGCCCGTCGAGGTCCTGCTGCGCGACAGCCGCAACAGGGAGGTGATCCGGGAGACCCTGACCCTGAACGAGTGGAGCAGCGGCGAATGGGTGTTCCGCGTCCCGGCCGATGCTCCCCTCGGCAACTACACCATGCGCGCGCGCGTGGAAGGGCAGCGCCGGGCGATCACCGGCGGCTTCCTCGTGGCCGCCTATCGCCGCCCCGATTTTCGCGCCGACGTCTCGCTCGACGGTCCGTCGAATCTCGCCGGAACGACGCTGGCCGGCCGCGTCACCGGCCGTTACCTCTACGGCGGCGCCATGGCCAATGGCGAAGTGCGATGGACCTTCACCAAGCGTCCCGTCTTCGATGTGCCGCCGGCCATCCGCGACCGCTGGCCCTCCGACCGCTACGTCTTCCTCGGCTGGAACGACGAGCTCTCGAACGACCCCGTCACGATCAGCTCGAAGGAGGAGACGCTCGGCGCGGAGGGCG
>DATLEX010000077.1:0-5839 GCA_035525045.1 Thermoanaerobaculia bacterium
GATCTTCCGCCGGACAACGTCATCGCCGAGCCGTCGCGGCGCAACACCGCCCCCGCCATCGCCCTCTGCACCAGGATGATCGAGGGGCAGCTCGGCGACGCCGCCGTCGCTTTTCTGCCCTCCGATCATTTCATCGGCGACGAGGCGGAGTTCGTCCGCGTCCTCGACCGCGCCTTCGCCTTCGCCGAGTCGGAGAGGGCGCTGGTGACGATCGGCATCGAGCCGGCGGAGCCGAACACCGCCTACGGCTACCTCGAGCTCGGCGAGGAGATCGAGCCAGGCCTGCTGCGATTGCGCCGCTTCACCGAGAAGCCGCCTTTGGAGCGTGCCAAAGAGTTTCTCCGCGCCGGCAACTACACCTGGAACGGCGGCATCTTCATCTGGCGGGCCAGCGTCTTCCGCGACGAGATCCGCCGCGTGGCCCCGGAGCTGCTCGGCGTCACCATCGAGACGTACGAGCAGGCGCCGTCGATCTCCATCGACTATGCGGTGATGGAGAAGGCCGCGAACGTGGTCACCCTCCGCGGCGACTTCGGCTGGTCGGATGTGGGGTCCTTCGAGGCGTTGCGGCGGGTGGGAGTGGACGTAGAGGCGGAGCTACGGCGCGGCGGAGACGGTAACCGTTTTAACGGTTAACGGACCGAAAGATGCGCTCCGCGTTCTCCCACAGCACCGCCCTCTCCACCTCCTCCCCCAGGCCGAGAGCCCGGAACTGCTCCACGTTGCGGCGGGGGGAGACCACGCCGGGCGAGGGCCAGTCGGTTCCCCACAGCGCCTTCCCGGCGAGGGCGGCCAGGCGCGGCACGTAGCGGAGCAGCGCGTTCGGCGGGATCCCGGAGAGGTCGAAGTGGACATGGGCATGGCGGCGGGCCAGGAACATGGCCGTCTCACCGTACAGCGGGCGGCCGGCATGGGCGAGGATGATCGTCAGGTGCGGGAAATCGAGGGCCACGTCGTCCACCGGCATCGGGTCGGCGTAGATGTTCCGGGCCCGCGGGAAGACGGACGTGCCGGTGTGGAACATGACCGGGATGCGCCGTTCCTCGCAGGCGCGGTAGACCTCGGCCAGTTGCGGGAGATCGAACCGGTAGGCGTTCGCGCTGAAGAGCTGGTGCGGGGGATGGATCTTGATCAAACCGATCCCGAGGTCGAGGACGCGGTTGATCTCGGAACGGACGTCGCGCTCGTGCAGCGGGTTGACCGAGCCGGTGGCCACGAGCCGGTCGCGGTGCTCCCGGGTGAAGGCGGCGATCCAGTCGTTCGTCTCGCGGGTGAATCCCATCACGTCGGGCGAGACATAGTTGATGCAGCAGGCGCGCTCGATGTCGTTCTCGTCGAGAAAGCGGAGGAGGCTGGCCGGCGAGGCCAGCGCCTCGCGCGCACCGGCGTGCACGGCGTCGTCGATCATCGGCAGCACGTCGGCGCGGAGCATCTGCCACGGCTGGACGTGGAGGTGGACGTCGAAGATCGATCGTGTCATTCCGGCGGCTCAGCTCAGCATCACCAGCCTCATGCAGACGGCCGAGTCGGGACATTCCCCCTGCAGCTCGTGTGAGGCCATCAACTGCGGATGGATCTCCTCTCGTTCGATCGTCTTGAAGCCGCGCTTCAGGAAATACCCCTCGGCGGTGGTGGTGAGGAGGTAGAACTCGCGCAGTCCGTGCGAGGAGAGTCGGTCGAGCAGCTCGCGGAGGAGACGCCGGCCCAGCCCCTGCCGGCGATACTCCGGCACCACTGCCATGGACCGGATCAGCGCCGCGAGCCGGTAGGCCTCCGCCCCGCCGCATCCCACCAGGCGATCTCCGTCGCGCGCGACCAGAAACGTCTTCCAGTGCTCCTCGACGCCGCCGGACGGAAGGCCTGCCTCGGCGAGGAGCGCCTTGATGGCGGGCACGTCCGACGCTCGCGCGGCGGCGATGACGATCTGCGGCAGCTCCACAGACGCCGATCATAGAGAAAAAGGAAAGGCCGCGCCTGGCGCGGCCTTTCCTCCACTACAACGGAAGATCGTGTCAGGCACGGCCTCTGGAGCCGGACTGGTCGCGATCGATCTCGCTCTTACGGTCTCGCTCGCTGATATCCGATCCGACCCCGCCCTCGCGCTGGTCCGGCTCGTTCAGCCTCTCCGGCCGGCCGATGTTCTGGCCGAACTCGCTGCCCGACTCGTCGTTGATGTCCCTGTCGACTTCGGTGGAACCGGGGTTGCGGCTCAGCTTGTCTCTGTCGCTGTTTTCCATCGATAACCTCCCATTTCCTTTCTGTGGGCAACCGAAGGTCGCCATAGTTATTTAGTGCAATGGGAGTGCCCGGGCCTCCGAGCTCGACCGTTTCATTCAGCGCAACTCGAACACCACCGACACCGTATAGGCGGTCTCCTGCGTTCCCGGTTCCAGCGGCACCTCCCCCACCATGCTCGCCGCTTCCACCCGCATGGCCATGGGACGGGAAACCGGCGGAGCCATCTGTGCCCCTTCGGAGATCGTGATGGCCCGGCCGAGGGTCCGTCCCGCGGCAGAGGCGAGAAGAACCGCTTTCGAGCGAGCGTCGTTGAAGGCCGCCTTCAGCGCCTCGTCGCGCCCGCGGGCGGGATCGGAGACTTCGAAGCGCAGGCCGGAGGAGGTGTTGACGCCGGCGTTCACCGCCGCCTGAAGGAGGCGCCCGGCGTCGGCGACGTTCTCGCGGCGGACGGTGATCGTGTTCGAAACCTGGTAACCGAGGATCTGCGGGAGCTTGCCCTGCTGGTGGTCCTGCTGGGGCCAGATGGAGAAGCCGGAGGTCCGGATCTGCGCCTCGGTGGCGCCTGCGGCCTTCAGCGCGGCGATGACGGCCGCGGTCCTGCGGTTGTTCTCGTTGAGGGCCTGCTCGACCGTGGAGCCGACGGTCTGCACGCCGGCGCTGAACGTCACGCGGTCGGGCGTGAGCGTGCTGCGGCCCGTCCCGGTCACGCTGATCGTCTCGGTGAAGGGGTGTACGTACGGTGTCTGCGTTGCGGTCTGGCCGAACGCGGTCGCCGCGGCCGTGAGGACAAGAAGCGGTAGAAATGTTTTCATGAGACCTCCTCGTTTTCGATTGTAGAATGCGCGCGCGCACTTCCCGCGTGCGCTCCAGTCGACGCTCCACCTCAGGAGAGAACTCCGCCCATGGCAGACCCGCAAGACAAGGTGCCGGGCCAGGCGCCCGGCCGCTACTACGTCGATTCGCAATGCATCGACTGCGATCTCTGCCGCGAGACCGCGCCGGCGAACTTCGTCCGAAACGACGAGGCGGGTTTCTCCTATGTCTACAAGCAGCCCGAGACTCCCGAGGAAGAGATGCTCAGCAAGGATGCCCTCGACAACTGCCCGGTCGAGGCCATCGGCAACGACGGGTGAACCCTCTCAATGCATCTTCCGGTCGAAGCTGAGCTGGTCGTGCCAATCCTCGGCCAGCAGCACCTCGATCAGCTCCTGCAGCTCCTCCATGTGGAAGGGCTTGGTCAGCGCGGCGGTCATGTTGTTCCCCTTCGTGATGGTGAGGATGTCTCCCTTCCCGGAGGCGACGACGACCGGCGTCTGCTTCCCCTGCTGGACGTACCAGGCGATCCACTCCTCGCCGCTCATCCCGGGGAGGTTGAGGTCGAGCAGGATCAGCTTCGTGTCGGGGTTGCTCTGCAGCAGGCTCATCCCTTCCAGGGCCCCAGCCGCGGACAGGACGTGATAGCCGCGCTTTTGCAAATAAGACTTGTAGAGCGCCAGCACGTCCGGATCATCTTCGATGGCCAGGATCTTGAGGTTCTTGTGCGGCGTGGACTCGAGCATCATGGCACCGGTCTCCTCCGGCGATCCTTTGCGAGTTCCGTGCTAGCTGCTGAGCCATAATCCTTTCGTGGGAATCGCGACCTGGCTCCTCGCCGGCGCGGGCGCGCTGGCGGCGGCGCGCCTGATCAGAACCGGGAGGCCGCCGAGCTGGTGGATCGAGGGGGTGGTGGCGGCGGCCGCGGCGCTGCTGGCAGGCCTGGGGGCCACCGCCCTCGACTTCGGCGGCTGGCAGGAGCCCGACTGGCGCGCCGGAAGCTTCGCCTTCCTCACGGCGTTCGCCGCCATTGGGATCTGGCGGGTGGCCTGGGGGAGGCACCGAGGGTAGGGCTCGGGGCTCGGAGGAATGCGGCGAGATCCTCCTCCTTCGGCTCTGACGTGGGCGAATCTTGTTGCGGACCGTTTGGCAGCCTCCCTCCGAGCCCCGAGCCCTGAGCCCCGAGCCCTTCCCCCCCCCGCCCTCCCCCTACGAAGATTTTCGTTGACGTTACGAAACCCTTCGTATAGCTTCGCCGTATCAGGAAACGGATGCCGATGAGCGAGAAGACCCTTCCCCGCCCCACCGACGCCGAGCTGGCCATCCTGGGGGTCCTCTGGGAGCGCGGGCCGAGCACGGTCCGCGAGGTCCACGCCGCCCTGGCCGGCAAACAGGTCACCGGCTACACGACCGTGCTCAAGCTGATGCAGATCATGACCGACAAGGGCCTCGTCGTCCGCGACGAGAGCCAGCGCGCGCACATCTACACGGCGCGCCACAGCGCGCAGAAAACGCAGCGGCAACTGCTGGCCGACCTGGCCGACCGCGCCTTCGGCGGCTCGCCGGCGAAGCTGGTCATGCAAGCTCTCTCCGGGCGCAAGGCCTCGGCGGAGGAGCTCACCGCGATCCGGGAACTGCTCGACGAACTGGAAGGAGGCGCGAAATGACGGCGATCAACGGTCCTCTGTCGGAGGCCATCGGGCTGGCAGTCCTTCACCTGCTGTGGCAGGGGGCGCTGGTGGCCGGCGTGCTGGCGGTCGCCTTGCGGCTCCTCGCGCGATCATCGGCCGGCGTGAGGTACGCCCTCTCCTGCGGCGCTCTGGCGGCGCTGGTCGTGTTCGGTGTGGCGACGGCCTACCGTTCGTACGAGCCGGATTCCACCGCCGTTCTCCCCCCGCCGGCGGCCTTGGAGACTGGTCCGGTGCTGGAGACCGGCGCGGCGGCCGATCCCGCCACGCTGGCGATCGTCGCCGCCACGCTGCGCATGCACAGTCCGAACATCGCCTTGCTCTGGATGATGGGCGTGATGATCCTCGCCGCCCGCCTGGCGATGAGCTGGACGCGCACGCGCGATCTGGCCCGCCTCGATCCGCCCTCCGCACCCGGCGAGTGGCAGCCCATCGTCGAGCGCCTTTCCACCGCCTTCGGCATCCGCCGGGCGGTGGGCCTGATCGAGTCGGCGGCGGTCGATGTGCCGAGCGTGGTCGGCTTCCTCAAGCCGGTCGTGCTCGTTCCGGCCAGCTCGCTCAGCGGGCTCTCCCCGCGCCAACTGGAGATGATCCTGGCTCACGAGCTCGCGCACATCCGCCGTCACGACTACGTGGTGAACATGCTGCAGTCGGTCGCCGAGACGCTGCTCTTCTTCCATCCGGCGGCGTGGTGGATCTCACGCCAGATCCGGATCGAGCGCGAGAACTGCTGCGACGACCTGGCGGTGGCGGTCTGCGGGAACGCCATCGAGTACGCGCGGGCCCTGACGCAGCTCGAGGAGTTGCGCGCCGGGCCGTCGCTGGCACTGGCCGTCAGCGGCGGATCGCTTCTGGACCGCATCCGGCGCCTGGCCGGCCGCGGCGAGCGGAAGATGGTGAACGGCTGGACGGCCGTGGCCGCGGCGGTCAGCTTCGCCGTGGTGATGATCGTGACCTCTCTTCCGCTGCGCGCCGAGCGCGACGCCCCGGACCCTCCTTCCCCTCCCGCGGCCGAGATCGACGTCGTGGCCGCGCCGGAACCTCCGGAAGCGCCTCGTGCCGTCCGCTCACCCGCGCCCGCCAGACCCCCTCGCGCCACA
>DATLEX010000090.1:0-19988 GCA_035525045.1 Thermoanaerobaculia bacterium
CGTGGCGATGGCCCGCCCCTGCTCGACCGTCTGGCGCTCCATGGCCCGCCGGACCAGCCACTGCTGGACCAGCACGATGCACACGGTGATGACGATCGTCTGCACCACGAACGCCACGATGAACTTCGTGCGCATCCCCGAGCGCGCCGGCCCCTGCACCTGATCGTCCGACACCAGCATTCGACCGACAGCGAGTGTAGCCGGTCCCGGCCCTCCCGCCCTAGCTGTGTCATCCCGAGCGACAGCCTGTCATCCCGAGAGGCTGTGCAGAAATCGAGAGCGGCGCGTAGGCACCACCAGCCTTGGTTGCGGCGCCACTCTGTGTGTCGAGCAGCGACCTGGGTGGGAGGGGACCCGCAGCCAGGCACTCCCGGGCCTAGTATCATTCCTTCCCATGCCGCTCATCCGCTGCCCGAAGTGCGGCCAGGCCTACGACGTGCCCGGTGCGGTGGCCGTGCGACTGCCGAACTCGATCGCCACGTGTCACTGCGGAGAGTGGATCGCCGGCAGCAAGGCCGCCCTCCTGGCGCGCATGCTCGATCCGGAGAAGATCAAGGAAGTCGATCTGCAGGGATATCGCGTGGACCAGGAGAACGACTCGCCCTTCGAGGAGATCTCCGAAGACGACGCCGAAGCGCTGGAGACTTCTGACATCGTCAGCCGTTCCGTGCGCATCGTCGCCCGCGGCGGGAACGACTCGCTGAACATGGTTTTCACCATCGGCCAGCATCCGCTCTGGATCGGCCGGAAAGGGTCGCACATCGAGCTCGAGGAGGCGGAGCTCGATCTGCGCCACTGCTCGATCTCGCTCCGCCGGGGCGATCTCGTCGTCCGCGACGCCGACTCGCACATGGGAACCTTTCTCGACGGGCAGCGGGTGAAGGAAGCCGTGCTCACCGAGGGGGTCCACCTGCTGCGGGCGGGATCGGCCCTGGTGAGCATCGAGCCCACCGCGGAAACGGGGGAGGAAGTCGGCCCCATCGCCCTGCAGGACGCCGACGTCTTCGACGACTCCGTGCTCCGCGTGCTGGAGAGGCGCGCGCGGGAACCGGGCGGCGCGACGCGTCGCATCCTCGTCTGCGTCGACGGACCGCTGAACGGACAGGAGTTCGAGATCCCCCCAACCGGACTCATCGTCGGCCGGGAAGGCCACGTACGCGTTCCCGACGAGTTCCTCTCGCGAAAACACTTCGAGGTCATGCCCGACGGCGACGGGAACATCCGCGTCCGCGACCTCGGCAGCCGCAACGGAACGTTCCTCAACACCCTTCCGGCGCGCGACACGAAAGTGGGGCGCGGCGACGAGATCCGGGCGGGCGTGAATCGATTCCGCATCGAGCATCGGGCCTGAGCGCGTCACCAAAAACGCGGACTGGCGGCCCATCCGGCCGTCGCATATACTGCGCGCTCTTCCGGAGAAACCATGGCCCGTGACATCGATGCCGCCGGGGCGCGGATTCTTGCTCCCCTATCCGCTCTCCTCAAAAAGCCGATCCGTGTCGTCGACGGTCAGGAGGCAGAGGGAAGCGACGCCTTCACCGTGCACCTCCCCCTGGCCCATCTGAGCATTGTCTCCGCCGGCGGGGGCCCCTTCAGCGACGATGAGCGGCGGGTCATCCACGAGATCTTCGACCTGATCCTGCATGCCGAGGAGAACAGCCTGCGGGCCTCCGAGCTGCAGCAGCGCGTCACCCGCCTGGAGAAGGAGAACCTCGACCTCACCGTCAAGAACAAGATCCTCTCCGAGGCCTCCTCGCGCGACACCCTGACCGGCCTGTACAACCGCTGGTACGTCATGGACAAGATCGAGGCCGAGATCAACCGCTCCCTCCGCCACGGCGCGCCGCTCTCGCTGATGATGCTCGACATCGATCATTTCAAGCGCGTCAACGACACCTGGGGCCACACCGTCGGCGATCGCGTCCTGCAATCCGTCGGCAGGCTCCTGCGCGACACTTGCCGCGTCTACGACGTCCCCAGCCGCTACGGCGGCGAGGAGTTCTGCATCCTCCTTCCCGACACCCGCATCGAGAACACCACCCAGGTCGCCAACCGCATCCGGCAGCGGCTCGAGGTGCTGGAGATGGACGTCCCGGGAGCGTCGGTGGCCGTGACCGCCTCCATCGGCGTGGCCACCCTCGACGCCGGCGACGACAGCGTCCTCACCGGGAGCGCCCTGGTCGACCGGGCCGATCGCGCGCTCTACAGCGCCAAGGAGCGGGGACGGAATCGCGTGGAATTGTGGGACGGCTCGGCCCAGCAACCCGGGGGGCCGCGATCGACCGAACATTGAGTGAGATGCCTCACGGCCGCGGGGCGCGGAGGAGTATACTGTGATTTCCATTTCCAACCCAAACACAACCAAGGGAGATCACATGCGCACGTCTGTCCTTTCCGTCACTCTGCTTCTGCTTTTCATGCCCTTTTCACTCTTCGCGGCCGACCCGGCGATCGGCGTCTCGGAGTTCAGGAACGATACGAGCGCCGGCTGGTGGTACGGCGGCGTGGGGCGGGAGCTGGCCGGGATGCTGAGCAACGAGCTGGCTGCCACCGGGAAGTTCCGGGTCGTCGATCGGGAAAAGCTCGACCGCGTCCTGGCCGAGCAGGACCTCTCCGATGCCGGCCGGGTGAACAAGGCCACCCGCGTCAAGAGCGGCAAGCTCACCGGCGCGAAGTAC
The DNA here is from genome assembly GCA_035525045.1 of Thermoanaerobaculia bacterium. Lineage (GTDB taxonomy): Bacteria > Acidobacteriota > Thermoanaerobaculia > Gp7-AA8 > Gp7-AA8 > DATLEX01. The sequence goes on from DATLEX010000090.1 coordinate 2,679, forward strand.
CTGGTCTTCGCCACCGTCACGGCGTTCGAGGAGAACACCTCGGGCGGCGACGGCGGGGTCAGTTTCCGCGGCATCCGCGTCGGCGGGAAGAAGCAGGAAGCCTACATCGCGGTCGACCTTCGGGTGGTCGATACGACCACGGGCGACATCGAGTTCGTCCGCACCGTGGAGGCGCGCTCGGAAGCGAAGGGGATGAGGCTCGGCCTCTATCGCGGCGGGTTCGGAGGAAACCTCGCCAAGCACGAGAAGACCCCCGCCGGCAAGGCCATCCGCGGCGTGGTCCTGGAGATCGCCGACTACCTCACCTGCGCCATGGTCGACCAGGACGACTGCATGAACGAGTACGACTCGAAGGAAAAGTCGCGCCGCGACAAGACCAAGAGGTCGATCAAGCTCGATTAGGCATCTGCGTCACGAGACCCAACGAAGGCGCCCGGGAGACCGGGCGCTTTTTCGTTGGTGCGAGCTGGTGCGATCTGAACATTTTGAGAGTCAAAGACCGGGATCGGGCTCGGGCTCGGGCTCGGGGCCGGGACTCGCGGGCGCCTCTGCCGAGGCCGCGGCTTGCCGGGCTGCCGGAAGCCCTCTACAATGAAATATCCTGACGAAGCGCATCGCACTTGACCTTCCACGGCCGAGCTCGCGCTCCTCGCGACGTCGTCTCCCCCATTCCGCCGGAAGCTTCGCGGCCCGACTCGGGCGGAGCTTCATCAGATTGCACAAAATCTTTGAATGGAGGCCCAGGTAATGAAGCGAAGCATGACCCGAACCTCTCTGCTCGCGTTGGTGGCCATGATCGTTTTTACGGGGATCGCCGTCGCCGGCGACGTCGGCGGCAACGTCTACTCGAATCCGGGGACGATCACCCTGAGACTCGAATGGGGCTCGAGCTTCGAGAACTCCAAGGAGATCACCAAGACCGGCGACGGCGGTTACTCGTTCGGGGTGAACATCCGGAACAACACGACGTACCGCGTCATCGGAAAATCGGCGCCGTCGGGATGGGCCTGCCGGGGCAAGCAGATCGACCGGTTCATGACGAGCGCGGCCGCGACGAGCACGCACGTCTACTGCGGCTCCTCCAGCTCGGCCGGCGTCCGCGTGGCCTCATGGAATCTGGAGTGGTACGACAGCGCCGATCCGGTGGCCAAGAAGCAGGCCATCGCCGGCCTGATCAACCAGTACAACTTCGACGTGATCATCCTCAACGAGGTCCTCGACGAGGCCTCGTGGAACGAGTTCATCCAGAACCACCTCGGGAACGCCAGCGGCTGGGACTACCGGATGTCCCAGGCCGGCTGCTCGCTGCGGCAGGTCACGATGTGGCGGAAGAGCAGGGTGACCTTCGAGTCGGGCTACGATCTCAACTGCGCCACGTCGAACTGCATCATCGACGAGAACAGCTCCACGTGGGACGACTGCGCCGGACGCCGCCCCTACGTCGCCACCTTCGCCATCAACAACTCGACGGTCAAATTCACCACGGCCACGATCCACTTCAAGGCCCTGACCACCACGAACGACTGCCAGTTGCGCAAGGACCAGGTGGACACCTTCGTCCAGTGGGTCGACTGGGCGGGGATGGGAAACACGAACTTCCTCGCCGCGGGCGATTTCAACGACACGCTGCCCGGTACGGGCAACTGCTCGTCGATCGACACGCTCACGGCGATGGAGAACCATTCGAAGTTCTGGTTCGCCACGGCCCAGCCCGATTACTTCTACTCGTACATGATGGGCAACGGCCTGGTGACCTACGACACAAAGAGCTTCCAGAACACGATCGACCACTTCTGGGTCTCGAACAGCCTCTTCGATCTGCTCGAGACGACCGTCGACACCTTCGGCAACAAGGCCAACGCCGTCCAGGCGAACATGTACTTCACCGACTTCGGCGAGCCGGATCACAACCCGCCCTACGTCGTGATCTCGACCAGCGGGGACGGCGGCGGGGGCGGCGACACGACGGCGCCCACCGTTTCGATCACCTCCCCGGCCGACGGCGCGACGGTCTCGGGCACAACGCTGGTGACCGCGGACGCCTCAGACAACGTCGGCGTCACCAAGGTCGAGTTCTACCTAGACGGCGTTCTGGTCTCGACCGACACCAGCTCCCCCTACGAGTGGAGCTGGGACACCACGACCGCCTCGGACGGCTCGCACTCGCTCAGCGCGAAGGCGTATGACGCGGCCGGCAACGCCGGCACCTCGGCCACGGTCGGCGTGACGGTCGACAACTCCGGCGGAGGAGGCTCGGAGGGGATCACCCTCTCCGCGACCGGATACAAGGTGAGAGGCCTTCAGAAGGCGGACCTCTCGTGGAGCGGCGCCACCTCGACGCACGTCGACGTCTATCGCGACGGCGCGGTGATCACCACCACGGAGAACGACGGCTTCCATACCGACAACATCGACAATTCCGGAGGGGGCTCCTACACCTACAAGCTCTGCGAGGCGGGGACCGCCACCTGCTCGAACGAAGCGACTGTGACGTTCTAGTCCGCATTTCTCACACTCGTTCCGGTCTCGGGGAGAAGGCGATGCGCTGCGGTTCACGGCGTGAGGATCGGTTCTTGCGTGCCGGCGCGGTGACGACGATCGTCGGGGCGGTCGGCCTCTGCGTCGCCCTCGCACCAGCCGCGGGCATTGCGCCGCCGCCGGGCGCGCCGGGCGAAGCGTCGATTCGCGCGCGCATCGCCCGCGCCGCCCCGCTGCTCGCGGCGCTCGAGTCGCACAAGGTCCGGGAAGGGCGCTATCCGCAATCCCTCGACCACCTGATTCCGCGGGATCTCGCCGCCATCCCGCTCGCCTCCGGGGCGAACGAAGCGAGGAGCGCCTTCGTCTACCACGGCCGCGAAGAGTCGTTCGAGTTGTTTTTTCACGTGCCGCCCGGCTCCGACCTCTTTCTCTACCGTTCGTCGCGCGACGATCCGGAGCGGCGGGAGCCCGGACCGTACGAGCTCGTGAAGACGATCGAGAACTGGGCCTGGTATCGAGTGATCCCGATGCGGAACGTCGTGATCGTCAGAGAGTGGAAGGGGCGGCTCCCCATCGGGAAGGAGCCCCTTCGCGTCCGCTCGAGTGTCGTGCTGTTCATGGGGCCGGTGATCGACGATCGCGGAGATCTCAAGCCGAACGTCGTCGCGACTCCCGACGCCCCTTCCTTCTGGTCGTACGCGATCTGTCTGGTCGAGCGGGACGGGATCGTGAGCGTCGCCGAGCAGCCGCTCTGAGAGCGTGCGCCAGGAGGCGCGCTCCGGCTGGCCTCGACAGGGATTGTGCCGATGCGATAGAAGGGGCTCCGACCGTCAGCCTGGTCGATCCCCGTGATCATCACCTTCGTCATTCTCCTGCTGATTGCCATCAATGCTCTCTACGTGGCGGCCGAGTTCGCTGCTGTGGCGGTGCGCCCGAGCCGGATCCATCAGATGGCGGAGAGCAGCCGGCTCGCGCGCACGCTCCTGCCGGTCCTCACCGACGCGCGGTTGCTCGACCGGTACATCGCGGCCTGCCAGGTCGGCATCACGATCTCCTCGCTCGTGCTCGGCGCGTACGGCCAGGCGAAGCTGTCCCGGTCGCTCGAGGCCCCGCTCCGGAGTGCCTTCGGCCTGGGCCCCGTGCATGCCGCCTCGCTCTCCGCGGTCCTCATCCTGATCGCGCTCACCAGCCTGCAGATGGTGCTCGGCGAGCTGGTGCCGAAATCGATCGCGATCCGCAGGCCCGCCAGGACCGGCCTCGCCACCGTCCTGCCGATGCGGTGGTCGCTGGTGGTGCTCCGCCCGTTCATCGCGCTGCTCAACGGGTCGGGGCTGGCGATCCTGCGTCTCTTCCGGATTCCGGTCTCGTCCCACCGGCACGTCCACTCACCCGAGGAGATCGAACTGCTGCTCGACGAATCGCACGAACGTGGCGTTCTCCGGCGCGAGGAACATCTCCGTCTCGCCGGCGCGCTGCGGCTGGCGAAACGACAGATCCGCCAGATCATCACGCCTCGTCCGATGATGGTCGCGCTCCAGGCGGACCTGACCATCGAGGCGGCGCTCGACGAGGTTTCGCAGATGCCGTATACGCGATTCCCCGTGTACGGCGAGGGCCTCGACGACATCGCCGGCCTGGTCCATACGAAGGATCTGGCGGCTCTGGTGCTCGCCGGCGAGACCGGACGGCCGCTCGCCTCGATCCTCAGGCCGGCGCTGTCGATCCCGGAGACCGCGACGGTCGAAGATGCGCTCGAGCAGATGCGCGAGCACAGGACCCAGCTCGCCATCGTCATCGACGAGTACGGCGGCACCGCGGGGATTCTCTCCGCCGCCGACATTCTGCGCAGCGTGATCGGAACGCGCCGCGGCGCCGCCGGTGCGGGTCGGGGGACCACCGTCGAGCCGGGGACCGAGCGACTCCCGGGCAACCTGCCGCTCGATGAGCTCCCGGCGGAGATGCGCTCGGTCTGGGCACACCCGGGCGTCGGCACCGTGTCGGGCCGGGTGATCTCCGAGCTCGGACGCTTTCCGCGCCAGGGCGAAGTCGTCTCGATCGAAGGCTGGCGGACGGAAGTCGAGAGCGTGCAGGGGCACGTGGTCGTCTCGGTGCTCGTTTCGCGGGAGCCGGAGGAGCCGGCATGACGGCGATCGCGATCACGATCATCGCCCTGCTCATCCTGCTGAATGGGATCTTCGTGGCGGCGGAGTTCGCCATCATCGCCGCGCCGCGCACCACGCTGCAGCGGCTGGCGGCCGGCGGGAGCCCCTTCGCGGTGCGGCTCCTCCGCATCGCCGAAGACCCGCGCCGTCAGGATCAGTGGGTCGCCACCGCCCAGCTCGGCATCACGCTCGCCAGCCTCGGCCTCGGCATGTACGGCGAGCACTTGCTCGCCGCCTGGCTGTTCCAGCAGCTCGCCGGGGGAGGCTGGCCGGCCTGGCTGGCCAGCCATGCCTTCGCCAGCGTACTGTCCGTCACCATCCTGACCTACTTCCACATCGTGGTCGGAGAAATGGTTCCGAAGGCGATCGCGCTCCAGGATCCGCGGCGAACCTCCTTCGCCCTCCTCGTCCCGATGGAGGTGGTGCGGCTGCTCCTCTTTCCGCTGGTCGCCGCGCTCAACGGCGTGGGCAACGGGATCCTGCGGATGTTCCGGCTCGACGTCTCGAAGGGCGCCGCGCCGCACTCGATTCAGGAGCTCCGATACGTCATCGCCGAGAGCCGGCGCGAGGGGGCCCTGGACGAGCACGAGAGCGAGGTGCTTCGCGAGCTCATCGAGTTCGGAGACCGCGCCGCCGCGGAGATTCTCGTGCCACGGGTTCACATCGTCGCCATTCCCGTGCGCGCGACGCGGGAGGACATCCAGGCGCTTTCGGCGAAGCCGCGGCACACGTACTACCCCGTCTTCGACGAGACGCTCGACGAGATCATCGGCATCGTCCACATCCGTGACCTGGCCACCGCCCTGCGGCGCCAGGGGCGATTCCGCCTGCCGGTGCGCCGCGTCCCGTTCGTTCCCCACTCCGCGTCCCTGCAGAGAGTGCTCGAACAGATGAGCTCCTCCCAAGAGCAGATCGTCGTGGTGATGGATGAGCACGGAGGAACGGCAGGCATCGTCACGATCGAGGACCTTTTCGAGCTGGTGCTCGGCGATCTGGACGAGGAGAATCGCACCCCTCCGATCATGAAGCGCCAGGACGGCTCGCTCCTGGTGCGCGGAACGGTCCGGCTCGACGAGATCGGCGAACGGCTCGGCATTCGACTCGAGGATGCCCGCGTCGACACGCTCAGCGGTCTCGTGCTCGCCGAGCTCGGGAGGCCTGCAAAGGAGGGCGACTCGCTGCGCTACCGCGACCTCCGGATCGAAGTGGCCGAGACGATCGGCCGCGGCGTCCTCAGCGCGGTGATCAGCCGCGTCGCGGAGGGGACGTGATCGTTGCCCCCTCGCCCGCCGCCGCAGATCCCGCCGCGCGCTTCGGCCCGGCCCCTCCCCTCCCTGAGCGCATCGGCGGACAGCTCACGCCGAGGCGGCGCACGTGGAGCATCGAGAGCGGCGTCGACGCCGGGAGGCGGGTTCACTTCATCGATGAAGGGGAGGCGCGCGCGCGGCCTCTGCTCATGCTCCACGGCAATCCCACCTGGAGCTTCCTCTGGAGGAAGATCATCGCGCGGCTCCCGGAATTCCGATGCGTCGCTCCCGACCTTCTCGGCTTCGGCCTCTCCGACACGCTCCCTTCGATCCGCGATCACACGCCGCAGCGGCACGCGGACGCGATCGCCGGGCTCGTCGAAGCGCTCGATCTGCGCGGCATCGTGCTGGTGGGACAGGATTGGGGAGGGCCGATCCTGATGTCGGTCGCGGCGCGCCTGCCGGCGCGGATCGCCGCCGTCCTGCTGGCGAACACCGCCGTGCTCACTCCCTCGCGCGGGCTCCGCTCCCGCTTCCACCGCTTCGCGCGGACGCCGGTGGTGAGCAGCCTCGCCTTTCGAGGGCTCGGCTTCCCGCAGAACGCGCTGCACCGGGTGCAGGGGGACCGCCGCTCGATCGCCGGGGACGTCGCGGCGGCTTATCGCTGGCCGTTGCGCGGATGGAAGAGAAGGGTTGCGCCGCTGGCCCTCGCGCGCATGGTGCCGGACGGGCCGGGCCACCCGAGCGTGGCGGAGCTGGAACGGGGAGAGGCGTGGCTCCGCGCCTTCGACGGGCCGCTCACGCTGGTCTGGGGAATGCGCGACCCGATCCTCGGGCGCGCCCTGGCGAGGCACGAGCGGGAGCTCCCGCGCGCCCGGGTCGTGCGCACCGACGCCGGCCATTTTTTGCAGGAAGAGGTGCCGGAGGTGATCGCGGAGGAGATTCGCGGGCTGATTGGGGGCGTTTCGGTCTAGTCAGTGGATCTCTCTGGATCGCTGGAATCGTTCGAGCGTGACCTGCCGGATCTCCGTGGTGACGACTCTGTTTCCGAGCTCCAGGTGAAGGCCGGGGGCGGCAATGAGCTTCCGGTTGATGGCGGCCCCCCCGCACGTGCAACCGGCCACGTTCACCACGGCGGGGCTCGCACGGTGCCGGTCGAACCACCCGCCGGAAATCATGAACCGATCGTCGTCCATGGTGATGAGCGTGTAGACGGAGTTGAGGGTGACGATGGTGACGCGATCACCCCACTGCAGCGACGACCGCCACACTCCGGCCGATGCGCCGACGCCGGCGAGCCGTTCGATGGAACGCCAGGCCTTGTTCAAGGATGGATCGATCGCTGCGATCATGCCTCCTCGCGATTTTAATGCCGATCGCCACCGGTACGACACCCGCCGCGGCCGCGCCGTGGCGGCGAAGATCCTGGACCTCACCCATCACGCCCGCCCCGCGCGCAGTTCAAGATCCGCTTCGAGCGCGAGGCCAGGACCATCTCCAATCTGAGTCATCCCCGCATCTGCACTCTGTTCGATGCCGGGAGAACGACATCGCCAAACTGACCCACTACCCCCCTACCAACCCTCCCGCCCCACTTCCGCTTGACTTTCGCCCTGTTACCGCCTATATTGGGCGATGCGAGGGTGAAATGAAGTATCTGACGGAACGGCAGCGCGACATCCTGAACTTCATCCGCGAGGTCCAGCAGGAGCGTGGGGTCGCCCCGACACACCGCGAGATCTGCGACCACTTCGGGTTCTCGTCGTACGGGACGGTCTACAAGCACCTCTCCCTCCTGGAGAAGAAGGGGCTGATCCGCCGCGACTGGAATCAGAAGCGGGGTGTCGAGCTGGTCGAGAAGCAGGAGTCGCGCGATTCCGGAGTCCGCGACCTCCCGCTCTTCGGCTACATCGCCGCCGGCCGTCCGCTCGATGTCGACGTTCAGGACGAGACCATCGCCGTGCCCGAGCACATGACCACGCGCGGGGAGAACTACGTCCTGAAGGTCCGCGGCGACTCGATGGTCGAAGACGGGATCCTCGACGGGGACCTGGTGATCATCGCCCGCCGCGAGCGCGCCGACAACGGCGAGATGGTCGTGGCCAACGTCAACGGTGAGGTCACCCTCAAGCGGATTTATCGGGAGGGCGAGCGCGTCCGCCTCCAGCCGGCGAACTCGATGATGAGCCCGATCTTCGCCTCTGCCCGCGACGTCGCGGTGCAGGGGGTGGTCGTCGGTCTGATGCGGCGGTTCTGAGAAACGAGAGGAAGCAGATGGATCTGGTACTGAAGCTACGGGAGATCCGCCGCCTGCGCGGAATGAGTCAGAAGGATGTGGCCCGGCTCTCGGGAGTCGGCGAGAAGACGATCAGCTCGTTCGAGACAGGACAGCGGATCGGCTCGCTCAAGATCTCGCAGCTCAAGAAGCTGCTGTCGGTCTACGGCCTGAGCGAGGCCGACTTCTTCGGTTACTCCATCGAGCGGCAGATCGCGCCGTGGGAAGTGGGCGAGGACGATTTCGCCACCTCCCGGCTGCTCGAGGAGCTGAGGGTCCTTCCCCGCCCCCTGCAGCGCACGATGCTGGCCAAGTTCCAGCTCATGCTCGAGACGGCGGCCGAAGTCAGCCACCTCCGGGAGAAGCGGCCGGCCTACGTCCGCGAGAGCCCGGAGTGGCACATGCTGAACGCGCGGAACTGAGCCGGGGTGGAGAGCGGGCCTGGCCCGCCTCCACTCACTTCGCCGACTCCGCCCGGCGGCGCCACCGCTCGGCGGCCGGCATGTCCCCCAGCGTCTCGGCCGTGCGCGCGGCGAAGAGGATGGCCCGGCGGTCGGGATTGGCGCTCACCATCGCCTCCAGCGCCCGGCGGGCCTCGGCCGGCCGGTCCAGCACCATGTAGACCAGGTAGAGGTTCGCGTAGGCCTGGCGGTTGGCCGGGAAGTGCTCGATCTCCCGCCGGAACGCCGCGATGGCCTCCTCGTACCGCTCCAGCCTGGCCAGGACGTCGCCCCGGATCAGCTCGTACGAATCGAACGGAGCGAGCCCCTCCTGCTCGATCTCCAGCCCGGCCTGTTCCACGATCGGCAGCGCCTCCATCGGCCGCTCCTGCTGCGCCAGAACCTGAGCCAGGATTAGCTGTCCGGCCACCCGGTAGCTCGGGTCGTTCGCCGCCGCGCGCGCCTGCGCCTCGGCCGCGCCGTAGTTCTTCCGCGCCAGCTCGATCCGCGCCAGCAGAACGTACATCGCTCCCCGGTTCGTCGCCTCCGCCAGGCGGGCATGCCTCTCCGCTTCCTCGAACTGCTCGAGCCTCATCAGCACCGCCCCGCGGCGGAGACCGAGATCCCCCGCCAGCTCCGGCGCCACCTCGATGGCGCGCCGGTACACCTCGGCCGCTTCCTCGTCGCGCCCGGCTGACTCCAGCGACTGCCCCAGCTGGTTCCATCCGTCGGAGAGCCGCGGGTTCTTCTCCACGATCTTCCGGAACGCCGCCGCCGCCTCGTCCCAGCGGCGGCCCCGCAGCAGAGCGCTGGCGCGGATCATCTCGCCGATCTCACCGATGCGGTCCTTCGGATCGGGCAGCGGCCCTTCCCCCGCCGCAGCCGGCGAGGCGAGATAGCCGAGAGCGGCGAGCTTCTTCGCTTCCTCCGGGTCGACGCTGCGGGGGATGCTGACCTCCCTCCCATATCGCGCCAGCTCCGCGCGCATGTCGGCCGCGACGCGGCGCTGGGCGTCGATCACGTTCTTCCGCTGCCGCGGATCGCCGGCGATGTCGTAGAGCTCCGGACGCGGCGCCTCGATGTACTGGTACCGGCTGCCGGCAAGGGAGCGCAGCTCGCTCCACCCGAGGTGAATGCGGGGATAGAGCGACTCGCTGTACATTTGCCGCTGCGGATCGGCCTCGTCGAGCAGCGACCGTCCCCGCACGCCGGTGGGCGGGGTCATGCCGGTGAGCGCGGCGACGGTCGGCATCACATCCACCAGCCCGACGGGGGCGGCTACCGTCTCTCCCCGACGGGCGCCGGCCGGCAGCTTCAGCAGAAGGGGAATGCGGATCACCTCGCGGTAAAGGAAGATCCCATGCTCCGGCTCGCCGTGATCTCCGAGCCCTTCGCCGTGATCGGAGAGGACGATGATGATGGCCCGGTCGTAGACGCCGCTGGCCCGAAGACGGTCGAGGAACTCCCCGACGATGGCGTCGGCCGTGGCCACCTCGCCGTCGTAACGGTCGCGATAACGCGAGCGGAAGGGCTCCTCCGGCTCGTATGGCGCATGCGGCTCGAAGATGTGGAACAGATAGAAGAAGGGGGTAGAGGCGCGCGGCTCGACCCATTGCCAGGCGATCTCCGCCGTCACGCGGCCGGAGCGCTGCAACTGCCCGATGGCCATCTGGCCGCGGCTGGCGATCGCGTCGTCATAGGCGTCGAAGTCGCGCGACAGGCCGGTCGACCCGCGCAGGACGTAGGCGGAGACGGCCGCGCCGGTGGCGTAGCCCCGGGCCCGCAGCATGCGCGGGAGGGTGGGCACTTCCTCCGCCAGCACGTAGCCGATGTTGTTGCGCACGTTGTGCTCGTTGGGAAGCAGGCCGGTGAGGAGCGAGACGTGCGCCGGGAGCGTCAGCGGCACGTGCGTGTAGGCGTTCTCGAAGAGGATGGAGTCGCCGCGGAAGCGGTCGAGGTGCGGGGTGGCCACCCGGTCGTAGCCGTACACCGGGAGGCGATCGGCGCGGAGCGTGTCGATGGAGATCATGATGACCGGCGCGCCCGGGTACTGCGATGCCGCCCGTTCGGCCGCCGGCCGGCAGGAGAGGAGCAGCGGGAGAAGAGCGGAGAAGAGCAGCGCTCGGCGCATCGGACAGGCGCCGCAACGGGAGCGCGCTGGTGAAAAATCCTGGTTGCGGGCGATGCGTCGCGATCGATGGCGCGACGCGCGACGCGTCAGGGGCGCGGCTGGCCGCACTCCGCGGCGAGCGTGTAGCCCTGTCTCGTGGCGAGGCTCTTCGCCATCTTGTATGCGTTCTCCGGACGCGACCTGCAATCGAGGGGGTAGTACTTCTTCGTCGAGTTCACCACGTACACCTGCGCGACGGGGGCCATCTGGATGCCGTCATACGCGGTGTCCGGCGGCGGGTTGACCGGCTGCGGCGGCGCCGGGTCGGCAGCAGCCATGCCTGGATCCGGCGGAGGAGCGTACGGCCTCGAGACTTCCACGCCACTCGGCGAGCCGGGATTCTTCTCGGTCTCGGCGACCGCCTGCTCGTCCATCGCCGTTTCGACGTCGCGCATGACGCCGATGAAGCCGGGAACGGTGATCACGCAGCCGACGACATAGACGATCAAGCTGGTCTTCACGTCGTCCCACCGCGGGATGGCGAAGGCGAGAATGATGACCAGCCCGCCGATCGTGCTTGGCCAGAAGTTCCCTCCGACGGCGTAGTGGATGATAAACGGCCCGATCAGAACGGAGAGCCCCCACCAGACGCTCTCGCGGAACGCGGCGACGATGAGCATCACCCACCCGATCAATGCGATGATACCGCCGACAATCAGAAGTCCGATCATGACGACCCCTCCGACACTGGCATTTCACGTTTGGATTGGAGGCGTTTATTATACGCCTTCCGCGAATCCCGACCTGAGGCGAGGCGATGACGCGTACGGTCAAGGCACTGCTCATCGGCGGCACCGCACTGCTCATCCTCGCCGTTCTCGCGATCTTCCTCGTCGTTCGTTACGTGTCGGCCAACAAGGATCGGCTGATGGCTCGAGCCGACGAGGTTCGTTCCGCAGGCGTGTCGTTCGGAAAGTCCCGCGGCGAGTCGGAGTGCGTCGCGGAAGCCCTCGGCCGTTATCGCGGTGACCGATCGTTGATGGGCGCCGTCCGGGCGCGCGTCTGGCTTTCGGGATGCCTCGAGAGCAGCTCTCCAGAGCCTTCGTTCTGCGCAAACGTTCCGCGCGATGACGAGATCACCCGAACCGTGGCCTGGCGGATTGCCCAATGCGCGCAGCGCGGGATGGAGGGTGACTCGCGGTGTCCGAACATCCTCGCCGAAGTGCAGACCTACTGTGAAGGCGACCGGCGGGCGCGGAAAGTGTCTCCTCCCCGGGGAGATGGCGCCGGCTAGCGACGCCACCGGCATCCACAATGCCGCTCAACGCGCCGTGCCGGTCCCGCCGGCACCGGTGACCTCCAGGGCCTCGCGCGCGAGAGCGCGCATGCGCGGCGTGTCGTTGATGCGCAGCGCCTGGTCGAGGATGGCCCGGACCTCGTCGCGCCGGCCCTGCGCGCCGACCACGACGGCGAGACTGCTCCACGCGTCGACGTTCTGCGGGAACCCGCCCACCTCGGCCCTGAACGCCGCCTCCGCCTCGGCGACGCGCCCGAGAGCCAGCAGCGCCTCGCCGCGCTGGAACGCGACGCCTTCGACGGCGGGCACGGCGCGCGCGGCGATCTCCTGCTCCGCGCGGTCGAGCCACATGAGCTGCTCGGCGGGGCGGGAGGCTCGCCGGGCCAGATCGGCCAGAAGGATCAGCGTCGGCAGCCGGCCGGGGGCGTGACGGATGGCGCTCTCCGCGTACCGCTTCGCCGCGGCGTCGTCGCCGCGCCGCGCCGCGAACCTGGCCAGGGCCTCGTTGGCCAGCACGGGATCGTTGGGGATCGCCAGCTCGGCGTGCTGCACGGCGGCTTCCCAGTTGCCGGCATTGGCGTACTCGTCCGCCGCGAGGAGCGCGAGGTCGGTGTTGCCGGGAAACCTGCGCAGCCCCTCATAGTAGGCCTCGAGGGCCAGCGCCCGTTGACCGGTCGCGGAGCGGCTGCGACCGAGCATGGCCCAGCCGTCGACGATGGCCGGCTCATAAAACACGACGCGCTCGAGCAGCGGGATGGCGTCGCGGTGCCGGCCGGCCGCGGAGAAGAGATAGGCGCGGCGGAGGTCGCGGACGATCTGAACCTTGTCCTTCGGATCGGCTGCCTTCCCTGCCTGGGCCGCGGCGGAGCCGATGTAGCCGAGCGCGGCCAGCCGGCGCCGGTCCTCCGGGTCGACGGCCACGGGGTCCTTGAACGCCGAGTCGATCTCCCTCGCCATGGCGGTCAGGGCGTGCACGACGCGGCGCTCCCCATCGGCGAGGTTCCGGAGCTCCTCCGGATCGCGGATGTAGTCGTAGAGCTCGCGCGCCGGGGCATCGATGAAATGCCGGTCGCCGGAGACGATCGATCGCAGCTCGCTCCATCCGAAATGCAGCCGCGGATAGTACGACTCGCTGTAGACCGGCACCGGCGTCGCGTTGCGATCGAGAAGAGCGCTCTCTTCCGTCTCCGCTCCGGTCACGCTCAGGACCAGTCCCGCCACCTCGTGGAGGCTGACCGGCCTTCGTACGGTCTCCCCGGCACGCTCCCGGCCCGGCAGCTTGACCAGGAGCGGGACGTGGATCGACTCCCGGTAGACGAAGAGCACGTGCTCATCCTCGCCGTGATCGCCGAGACCTTCGCCGTGATCGGAGAGGACGACGATCAGCGCGCCGTCATAGAGATCGCGCTGGCGCAGCGTGGCGAAGAAGCGGCCGAGGACGTCGTCCGCGTAAGCGACCTCGTTGTCGTATTCGTCCTTCACTCGCCGGAATCCTCGCGGCGCGGCGTACGGCGCGTGCGGCTCGTAGAGATGGAGAAATCCGAACAGGCGGCGGTCGGCGGCCTGCTCGATCCAGGAGGTGAGGGCGATGCGCGTCTCTTCCCCGTCGCGCTCCGCGCTGGTGGGCCGCGACCCCAGCCCGCCCACGCGATCGTCGTAGAGCTCGAAACCCTCGGCGATGCCCGTCGCCCGGCGCAGGACGTAACTGGATACCGCGGCTCCCGTGGCGTACCCGCGCCGCCGCAGGAGAGTCGCCAGCGTAGGCAATTCCGTTCCGAGATGGTAGCCGATGTTGTCCCGCACGCCGTGGACCGGCGGCAGCGTGCCGGTGAAGAGCGACGCGTGCGCGGGGAGCGTCTGGGGACAGTTGCTGAACGCCCACTGGTAGAGGATGGCGTCGCGGCGGAAGGCGTCGATGTTCGGCGTCGAGCCGGCGGCATACCCGTAGACCGGCAACCGGTCGGCGCGAAGGGTGTCGATGGAGACGATGAACAGCGGGACGCCGGCCGCGGGACCGGCCTGTTCCCCTCCGCAAGCGGTCAGCAGCAGGCAGGCGGCGAGGACATTGCGCACGAGCGGCCAAACAAAAAAAGAGCCCCGGCAAATGCCGGGGCTCGAAAAAGAACCGCTGCCCGTGATCAGAACCGCAGGCCCACCGACAAACGGAAGGTGCGGGGGAGCTGATAACTGCCCTGCGTCAGGGGGGTGGTGGGGGTGGTGGCCTGGCCGAAGTTCGCCGCCCGCTGCCAGTGGACGCCTTCCACCGGGGTCTCCGTGAACGGGTTGAAGGCCGCGCAGCGCTGCCCGGCGTTCGCGCCGGTGCTCTGGATGCACGTGGACTGGCGCGCCGTCAGGACCGTGGTGCTGCCGCCGACGACCGCGTCGTCGTTGAAGAGGTTGAGCACCTCGGCCTGAGCGAACAGTCCGACCCGCTGAATGGGCAGGCTGTAGTTGACGGCCAGATTGGTGCTGGTCACGTCGTCCCAGCGGAAGCCGCCGCGGTCGCTGAAGTAGTAGTTCACGGCCGACGGCGCGGTGGCGTAGGCGTCGAGAAGCGAGGAGTCGACGTACGGGCGCGGATCGATGGTGCCGATCGCGGAGAACGGCGTCCCCGAATCGAAGGCCTGCAGAACGCTGAAGTTGAAGCTGCCGATCGGCGTCGGCTGATCCCACGACACCCAGGCGCGGACCTTGTGGGTCTGGTCCTGGGGGAGGTACCCGGACGGGTTGAACTGGGCGAAGGCCTTGAACTCGGGGTAGGCGAACGGCGCGGAGGTCTCGTCGGCGACGGGACCGCTGCCGCCGGTCTGCCCGACCTGGTTCCCGCGGGTCTCCGACCAGGTGTAGTTGCCGCCGAGGTGCAGGCGCTGGAACAGGCGGTAGGCGGTCTGGAGCTGGATGGCGTTGTAATCGCGGCTCAGGTCGTTGGTGTTCTCGACCAGCTTGAGGTCATAGGGCCTGTTGAAGTCGTCGAATACCTGCCCGATGTTGCGGTCGGCGCGGGTGATGAAGAAGTTGCTCCAGGTCCGGGTGATGTAGTCGGCCCTGACGAAGCCACTCGGGCCGAGCTGCAAGCCGCCGCCGACTGTGAACTCATCGACACTCGGGGAGACGAGCGACTCGCGGATCTGGGTGTTGACGCCGGGGATGCTCGCCGCGACGAGGTAATCGGTGGAGTTGATGCCTCCGACGCTGTCGAACCACTCGAAGACGCGGCGGAAGGCCTCGAAGGTGGGGAGGCCGCTGATCTCCGGGCCGTCGTAGAAGTAGTAGAGCCCGGCCGGGTTTCCGGCCGGTGAGGCCGAGCCGCCGATGGTCTCGGCGATCCGGTTGACGTACTTGCTGTAGCTCGCGTTCAGGCGGATCCGCCCATCGCCGGCCACGTCGTACATGACGCCGAGACGCGGGCTCCACAGGCTGTCGTCGGCGCGTGTGACGCCGAGGCTGTCCTTGCCGTTGTTCACGTCGAGGCGAAGACCGACGTTGAACTGGAGGTGCCGGTTCAGGTCCCACTTGTCATTGACGAAGAACGAGTCCGTCACGAAGTCGGAGCCCTTGGAGAGCTGGTCGATGGGGAAGTAGCCGATCAGATCGCCCGGAGCGATGGTCGGCGTGACCACGCCAGCGGCGTTGCGCGTCGGCAGCGTGAAGGTGATCAGGCCGTAGTTGCTGGCCGACTGGTAGTTGTTCGAGAGCCGGGTCTCGGCCCAGTTCTCGTAGCCGGCCACGACGTTGTGCGTGCCGAGGCCGCGCGTGGCGAGGTAGTACGTCCCCTTCACGCCGTAGGTGCTGTTGTTGCGCTCCTCGGGATCGCAGACGCCGCAGAAGACCGGCGCCCCGTAGAAGCCGCCGGTGTTGACGTCGTACGCCCAGGTACCGAAGACGCGGTCGCCCACGGCGTCACCGCCGCTGCCCTCGAAGGCGAAGTTCTTCTGCGACCAGCTCGCTTCGAGCAGGAACCGGTCGGTGAGGATGCCGTTGTAGCGCAGAACGGTGAAGTCGTTCGGCAAGGAGCGGTCGAGATCGAGGTTGGTCTCTTCCCAGCAGGAGATGAAGCAGTTGTTGTTCTGCTGCGTATCGACCGAGAGGTAGGACCCGATGACGTTGTGGCGCGGGGTGAGCTGGGCGGTCAGCTTGCCCTCCAGGCGAAGCTCCTCGAGGCCGGCCGTGAAAGGAATGCTGCTCTCGGTGAGCGTGGAACTGCGCTGCTGCTCGAAGAAGCGCCCGGCCCCGAAGAACCAGAGGCGGTCGCGGATGATCCGGCCGCCGACGGTTCCCTCGTAGGTGTGCAGCAGCTCATCGCTGTTCTCGAAGGTCTGGTTCGGGCTCTCATCCGTCCAGGCGTCGTTGACGATGGAGTCGCGGAGCGAGCCGCTGAACTCGTTGCCGCCCGACTTGGTGATGGCGCTGACCACCCCGCCGAGGAACCGCCCGTATTCGGCCGAGATGCCGGCCGTGAGCACGGTGGTCTCCTGGATGGCGTCCTCGATGAAGAGGTTGTGCGTCTGCCCGCGAAGGTTCTCGTTGGTGACGGCGCCGTTCACCAGGAAGAGGTTGTCGGCGGCGAGCGCGCCGGAGATGGTGATCGCGCCGGGGTTCGGGCCATTCGTGTTCACGCCCGGCGCGAGCGTGGTCGTCGCCTGCAGGGTGCGGGCGATGGGGAGGTTCTCGACCAGGTTCGCCTGAATGTTGGTCTGAACCTCGGTCGTCTCCAGGACGGCCGGTGCGCTGGCCGTGACGGTGATGGCCTCGGCGACCGCAGTCAGGCGCATCTCGGCATCGACGCGGCCGGTCTGGCCGAGGCCGATGCGCTGGGTGCGCGAGACGGTCTGCATGCTCTCCATCTCGAACCGGACGGTGTAATCGCCCGGCGGAAGAGCCGAAAAGTTGTAGGTGCCGTTCACGTCCGTGTAGGCCGTCCGCGTCCCCTGCAGAGCCGGGGACGAGATGGTCACCGTCACGCCGGGAAGCGGATTGCCGTCCATCACCACGCGGCCCGTCAGACTCGATGTCGTCTGCGCGAAGGCGCTCGTGCCGATCAGCCACGTGACGGCGAGGATTGCCAGAAAACGATTCAATTTCATCACTCCTCCTGTTCGTCGTAACACAAAGGAAACACAGCAGCGCTGACGCTGATGGTGTTGTGCGAACGCCCCGCCACGCGCGCCGATCTCTAACTCGTTACGGCGCAACTGCGGCACGTCGCAGACGACAGGTCGATGTTCAAGCGTTTGGATTTCGCTGACGTTCGGTTGGACGCGCGATTCGTGCGCTGTAACCGGCTGTTAACCGCGCGCGACG
>DATLEX010000093.1:0-2324 GCA_035525045.1 Thermoanaerobaculia bacterium
TGTTCGGCATCGCGCAGATCGACGTGAAGCCGCCGGCCGCCGCCGCCGCCGATCCGGTGGCGATCGTCTCCTTGATTTCCTGGCCGGGCTCCCGCAGGTGGACGTGGAGATCGACCAGCCCCGGCGTCACCAGCCGACCGGCGACATCGAGGATCCGGCCACCGGGCGGGGGCTCGATCCGCGGCGCGATCTCGGCGACGAACCCGTTCTCGATACGCACATCGGCGCGCGCATCGAGACCGGATGCCGGATCGACCACGCGACCGCCGCGGAGGAGCAGGTTCTCTCGACCGGTTCCCGTCAACGCGCTTCGGATATGGCGGAGAGGACGGCCATCCGTACCGCCACTCCCGCCGTCACCTGACGCAGAACGAGCGCGCGCAGACCGTCGGCTACCTCGCCGTCCATCTCGACCCCGCGGTTCATCGGACCCGGGTGGAGGATCGCGACCCGGTCGGCGAGGCGCCCCACCCGCTCGACCGTGACGCCGAAGCGCCGGCGGTAGGACTCGGGATCGGGAGCCTCTTCCCCGACCGAGAACCTCTCGCGCTGGATCCGGAGCGCCATGACCGCGTCCGCGTCGGGCAGCACCGCGTCCAGATCATCGGTGATGTGTGCCAGGGGGTACTCGTCGGGGGAGGGCAGCAGGGCCTGCGGCCCGCAGAAGGTGACCTCGGCGCCCAGTGTGGTCATCCCGTGATAGTTCGAGCGCACGACGCGGCTGTGAGCGACATCCCCGACCATGACGACATGGCGTCCGGCGATCTCGCCCCAGAACCGGCGCAGGGTCAGGAGGTCGAGCAGGGCCTGGGTAGGGTGCTCATTGGCGCCGTCCCCGGCGTTGATCACGTGCACTCCGGACAGCGCCTCGTCCAGCACCGCCGGAGCGCCATCCTCGGGGTGCCGGAGAACCAGCACGTTGATTCCCATCGCCGCCAGCACGCGCCCCGTGTCGATCAACGTTTCGCCCTTCTCGAGGCTGAGACGCTGGCCGTCGATCGACAGACGCTCCACGCCGAGGCGCGCCTCGGCGAGCTCGAAGGAACATCGCGTCCGAGTGGACGGCTCGAGAAACAGGTTGGCCGCGCTCAGGCCGGCGATGGGACGGGGCGGGTGCACGCCGCCCGCCGGGCTCCCGGCCGCCTCCCAGAGCCGCTCCGCCCGGTCGAGAAGATCGGCAAGCTCGCCGGCCGTGAGGCCGGCCAGACCGACCAGGCTCCTGCGCTCGAACCCCATCCGGGCCCGCGCCCTACTCCTCCGCGCCCCGCTCGACCATCTCGACCTCCCACACTCCGTCCAGCTCCTCGACCTTCACCTTGATCTGCTGGCTCCTCGACGTGGGTACGTTCTTACCCACGAAGTCGGCCCGGATCGGGATCTCCCGATGGCCGCGATCGACCAGTACCGCGAGATACACCCTTTTCGGCCGTCCGAAATCCACGATCTCGTTGAGCGCCGACCGCACGGTGCGGCCCGTGTAGAGCACGTCGTCGACGAGGACGATCGTCTTCTCCTCGACCCGGAAGGGGATCTCGGTCTTGCGGACGACCGCCTGATCGGCGATCGCCTTGAGATCGTCGCGGTAAAGCGTGATGTCCATGACCCCCATCGCCGGTGAGCCGCCTTCGCTCGCCTCGATCTCCTTCGCGAGACGCTCCGCGAGCTGTACGCCGCGCCGCTGGATGCCGACGATCGCAAGCTCCTCGACGTTTCCGGTCTCCTCCACGATCTCGCGCGCGATGCGGGTCAGGGCCCGGTCGATCGACCGGGCATCCATGATCACCGTCTCCACCCCTGTCTCCTCTCCGGCGGCAAAAAAAATCCCCTCCGACGGACACCGGAAGGGTCGTGTCGCTCGGTTCACAACACTGGATCGGTCCCTCTGTTTTCAGGCTGGAAAGCGACGGGCTCGAACCTATGCCCCCCCCTGGGGGGTGTCAACAACCCTTCCCCTCCCTCCATTCGTGTTTAGGTTTAGGGCTTCTCGCTGCCGGTCCGGGGGTCCTGCATGATCCCCCGAGGGTCCTGCATGATTTCCATGGAGAGATGAATTGAAGCCGTTCCGCGGCATCCCGATCCTGCTGCTGACACTCGCCGTTCCGCCATCCGCGGCGGCCTTCGAGGCGCAGACCCCTCAGGATACCGCCCGAGCGGCCGCGGTCGACGTTCGGCTGCCGCGGGTCATCATGGATGGAGTTCCGTTCGACATCTGGGTCGTGGCGGTCGATGTGCCAGCCGGCGACAGCGTCGCCTATTCCATCGAGATGCCCGGTCGCCTGGCCGCCGAAGCCGGGACGAGCCTCGCCGGCTACGTCTCGGGGGGC
>DATLEX010000114.1:0-2489 GCA_035525045.1 Thermoanaerobaculia bacterium
CCTCGTCGCGCCCGACGGCCGTCTGAAGGTCGCCATCAACTACGGGAGCGCCGCCGAGGCGCTCGGCTGCGGCGGCCCGACCTCGATCGCCATTCGACCGGCCGGCTGAGCGCCAGGTCGGCAAAACGCGGCCCACGGGGAAACGTCCTGGACTCCCTCGGCCGCCGCTCATCCGGCCATTCGCCGACCACCAGGACGAGCATCCGTCCGATCGCCGACACCGGGCGTCGACCGAAGAAGCGGCGGCCCGCGAGGTTGATACGATCCCTGCTCCGGGAAAACACCCCGTCTGCAGGAACGATCTTCGCCGGGTCTTAGCCGCCGGTCACTCGGTCCGATCCGAGGAGCCGGGTAGGGACACCGGCCTCGACATTGGCCTCGGTTGCCTCCAGGAAGCGCCCCTGGTCTCGGGAACGGTCCGGTAGGCGAATACGAGGGCCACGGCGCAGATTGCGCTGAAGAGAAGGAAGGTCCCCGGCGAGCCGACCGACTACCGGATCCTCGACGAGGCCGAGGTCATGATCACGATCACTGACCGACTCTCCTTGGGCACGAGCCTCAGTTTGAGATACGACAGCCGGCCGCCCACCGGGATCGAACGCACCGATGTGTCGCTGGCCAGCCGGCTGAGATTCAGAAAACTGTTCGACCTCAGTACAACTGCCAGTACAACTCAACATTCGTCGCCGGGGCCGCGGGTTGTCCTGCCGCCGCCCGCTCGATCAGGTAGAGCGAGCCCTCCCGGACGACCACTCCCTTATCGGTTCCCAGCCACGCCGCGACATCTCCGAGAGACACCTCTCCCTTGTCCGTGCTGATCGCGGGCGGCTCCTGCATCCGTTCCGGCGCTTTCGCGTCCAGCCAACGGTAGCCCACCACTCTCGTTCCGCCGATCAGGCCCTCGCTGCCGGACGGAGTTGCCAGGCGCCGGGCCGCCTTGTGCCCGCAGCAGCCGCCAGACGCTTCGACTTTCTTCGTTGTTTCAAGATCGACGAGATAGAAGTGGTCTTGAACGGCGAAGAAGCTGCCGCCTTCTACTTTCGGCCGCGGATGGATCTGCAGGATCGTCAAATCGCCCAGAAAATGCGCACTCCAGGTGACGTGCTCGAGTGAGCCCAACTCCGCGTTCAGCTCCTTCCACGTCATCACCCTTCGCAGCTTGCCGTGATCGTAGAGATAGAAGGAAGAGACTTCGAGACTCATGAATCCCTCGCCGACGGAGTCGAGCTGAACGAGAAAACGATCCGGCCCCGCGGCAGCGACCGAAGTGAAGCCCTGGATCTTTCGCGCTGCGTTGTCCGGCAAGACCTCTCCGACGGCCAGGAGCTTCCTGGCGCCACCGGGACCGATGTCGAAGATTGCCCGCGGGTACGATCCCCCCTCCACCTCCAGGTCGGCCACGATGTGATCGCCGACCAGTGTCGGGACGGCGCGAGTCATGTACCAGCGGCTTCCGTAGAGCGCCCGGACCCGCGTCCCGGGCAGCACCTCGTCCCCCGCCGAAAGGACATGACGGGACGAGGTTCCATCCCATATCGCCCAATGATTGCCCGGCTTTGGTTTTTCGGTCGAGTAGTGGAGGAGCAGGCGGCCGCCGTCCGCCGCCAGCGGCTTCGTGGAGGCCACCACAGCACCTTCGGGATATGGCGCCGTATCGCCACGTGCCAGAATCTTCGTCAGGCCGCCGGCGGTCACGGCGAGTACCGCGGGGTTCCCTCTGCCGCGGCGCGTCTCCAGATAGAGTACGTCGTTGGAGAAGACCATCTCGGTGGGGATGTACAACCCTCCGGGTTGGTACTGGACGCTCACTGAGTCGGGCACGCCGTCGAGCTTCAGATCCGTCCTCTCCACGAGGAGCCGCGAGACACCAGCGCCATTTGCCAGATAGAGACCCCAATGCTTGTCACCCGACTTCGCCCAGAACGCATAGGCACCGTCCTTCAGCGAATAAACCGTTCCGACTTCCGTAAGCGAGCCTCCGCCGGGAAGAGCAGCACCGCGTGGGATGACTTCGGTCATCGTCCACCCGCTGTCGTCAGCCGTTGCAGCTGCGGCGAAGATCAGAGTCGATACTAGAAGGGCGCTGAGCGCGCGTAAAACAGGCTGGATCGCTTTTCTTCCTCGATTCCTCATCATTCTCCTCCCAGGCGAGCGATGGTCTCGAGCGTCTGCTCGACTTAGAAGGTGGACGTGTCAATGCTGACGGGCGTAAACAGAGTGAGGACCAGACCGGCTGCGAACAGCATCTGCGCCGGCGTACCCTGAAGCGAGGTGAAAATCGTCTTCCGCTCCATCGGTGCTCCTTCCTGGAGCTCGGGTGAGTTGCAGACCGGCTGGCACCTCGTGGCACCTCGTGGTAGCGCCGAGGAACCGCAGCTAGGGTGCTCCGCTCCCGAGCAGTTCCTCGACCTCGGCTCGCAGCGCCTCGGCGTCGGCGCTCCCCGGAGGGTAGGCGCCTCCGGGATGCACGTAGTGGATCCGTCCCTCGC
>DATLEX010000115.1:0-3499 GCA_035525045.1 Thermoanaerobaculia bacterium
ATCGAGACCTACGCCCTCGACGGGATCGATCTCGACTGGGAGTATCCGGGGCAGCCGGGGCCGGGGATCAAGTTCCGCCCCGAGGACAGGGAGAACTTCACGGCGCTGCTGCAGACCATGCGCGCGCACCTGCAATCGCGCCTCCTGACCATCGCATCGGGCGGCGGCCGCTACTTCGACCACACCGAGATGGACCGGCTGCACCACTTCCTCGACTGGATCAACGTCATGACCTACGACTTCGCCGGGAGCTGGTCGACGACGACGGGCCATCACACGCCGCTCTACCGGTCGGCGGCCGCGCCCGATTCGATCGCCGGCTCCGACTTCATCGAGCAGCACCTCCGGGCCGGAATCCCGCCGCGGAAGATCGTCCTCGGCGCCGCCTTCTACGGCCGGTCGTGGAAGGGCGTGAACCGCGAGAACAACGGCCTGTTCCAGCCGTACGAATCGTACGATTCCGATGTGCCCTACTCCCGCATCGTCGCTGAGTATCTCCCTTCCGGCGCCTTCGAGCGGATGTGGGACGAGGCGGCGCGCGCGCCGTACCTGTGGGACGCCGCCGCCGGCCGCTTCGTCACCTACGACGATCCGCAGTCGCTGCGCGAGAAAGCAAGGTACGTGAAGGCCCGCGGGCTCGGCGGCATGATGTACTGGGAGCACAGCCACGACCCCGGCGAGACGCTGCTGGACGCGATCGTCATGTCATTCCGAGCGCCGTAGCCACACTTACCGCACCACGTGCCACTGCGTCTGGCGGCCGGCGAGGTAATGCACCTTCCTCCCGTCGAACAGCGCCGACTGCTCGAGTTTGATCTGCACGAGCTGTCCGTTCCATTCCGGCACCGGCACCTTCACGTTCCCCTCGATGGCGTAGGCGGTGTTCGGACGCAGTCTCCAGTCGCCCTGCACCGGCGTCGGTCCCTGGTTGTCCCACATCCCGATGGTCGGCCCCGCCGCGTGGCCGTGGAAGCCGATCGGATGCGTGTACGTGGTGGAGGCGATCCCTTCCTTCTGCGCCTGGGCGCGCGTGCCGGCGAGGATCTCGTTGCCGGTGCGGCCGGTGACGAAGTGCGAGGCCAGGATGTCCTGCCACCGGTTCCCGATGGCCAGCGCCTTCTTCAGGCTCTCGGGGACGTCGCTCTCGCCGATCTTCAGCACGTAGCCCATCTCCTGCGTGTCGGTGTTCATGCGGAGATAGCTGATCCCGACGTCGGTGTGCAGCACGTCGCCGCGCTGGATCACGCCGCTGATGCCGCAGAAGTCGGTGGCGGCCTCGCAAGCCGCGCCCGGCCGCTGGATGTTCACGTACGCCATGAACCACACCGGCAGGCCGAGGTCGGTGTAGCGCTGGCGGATGTACCACGCCACGTCGTCCGTGGTGGTGACGCCGGGGGTGATCACGTTCGGGGAGAAGGCCTCGCTGATGACCGAGCGCGCCAGCGCCACCACCTGCGGGTAGGCCTCCAGCTCCAGCGGCGTCCGCGTCTCGAGCCAGCGGACCACCAGGTTCTCCGCGCTCACCACCCGTCCGCGCAGCGGCTCGTCGAGCACCTCCATCAGGCGCTGGTGGAGCGCGTGCGAAAGCCCGTCGGCGAAGGCCCAGTGGCGGCTGACGTTGACGCCGATCCGCTTCGGATTCCGCTCGCGGATCACCGCGCCGAGGCGGGTCCACTGCTCGTCGATGGCCCCTCCCTCCCACGCCGCCTCGTAGTAGCCGCGCATCGGATAGCGGCTGACCGTCAGCCGCTCGATGCCCTGCTGCGGGCCGCGATCGAAGAAGACGAGGATGGTCGTGCGCCGGGCGGCGAAGACCGGCTCGGGGACGAGCGTGAGATACACCGGGTCCTCGGCGTACTCGCGGTTGATCACGATCCACATGTCGAGCCCCGCCTCCCGCATGAGCGAAGGAAGGAGGTTGTCGAGGCGGTCCTTCAGCATCCGGTTGACCGCCTCGGTGCGGGCGCGTTGCGGGAGGACCGCGCCGGGCGACTCGATGAAACGCCCCTGCTCCGGTGCCTGCGCTCCGAGGCTCGATGCGGCGGCGATGAGGGCGGCGATGAGCAGCGTACGCATGGGACGGCATTATGCCGCGAGGAGCGCCCGCCGTGTCATCCTGAGCCGCGAAGACGGCGAAGGACCCCCTGCCTCCGGTTCGCCGCGGGGGGTCCTTCGCCGCGCTGCGCCGGCTCAGGATGACACCGTTGGCTTCGCGTCTCCACTCACCGGGCCCCAGCCGCCGTTCGCCGCCGTGCCGCAGACGGATGTCGCGGGCAGCCGTATCGTGGCCGGTATGGAAAAGACAGCAATCGAGCCCGCTCCGCTGGCCGGCACCTCGGTGAAGCTGATCATCGGGGGGTTCTTCGTCCTGCTCGGCGTGATGCTGACGCTGGACAACCTCGGCGTGATCGACGGCGAGCGCTATCTGGCGTGGTGGCCGATGACCCTGGTGGCCATCGGCGCGATCAAGCTCTTCGCCGGCGGCAGAGTGGTCGGGACGATCCTGATCGTCGCCGGCGCATGGCTCACCGCGGATAACCTCGGCATGATCCGCTTCACGCTGTTCGATCTCTGGCCACTCCTCCTGATCGTCGCCGGGCTGGCCTTGGTGGCTCGCGCCGTCGGGTTCGTGCCGGAGAGAAGCGCCCCGCAGCCGTCGTCGACGACATGGGGTGTCCTCGGCATCCGGAAGATCGCCGAGACCTCCCGCGACTTCGGAGGACGGCGCTATGTCGGGTTTCTCGGCGGGTGCGAGATCGACCTCACCGGCGCCGAGATCTCGAAGAGCCCGGCCGTCATCGAGACGTACGCGGTGTGGGCGGCGATCGAGATCACCGTGCCCGATCGATGGGAGATCGTCGGGGAGGTGGTGCCGATCATGGGCGGGTTCGAGGCGAAGGTACACTCCGCCGACGCGCCGGAGAAGCAACTGATCGTGCGCGGCGCGGCCGTCATGGGGGCCGTTGAGATCAAGAGCGCGCCTGGGAGATCGTCGTGACCGAGGTGAAGTCGCGCGTGGATGTCGGGTTGCTGACGGGCGGCATCATCATGATCGCGCTGGGAGTCCTGTTCCTGCTCTCGAGGCTCGAGGTGGCCGACTTTGGCCAGCTGATCCGGCGCTACTGGCCGATGATCGTGGTGCTGGTCGGCCTGCCGAAGCTCGCTGCCCGCGATACGGTATGGTCGGGACTGTGGCTGATCACGGTCGGCATCTGGCTGCAGCTGGCCCATCTGAAGATCTTCGGTCTCACGTACGGCTCTTCATGGCCGCTCCTGCTGATCGCCCTAGGCGCCGGGATGATCGTCCGTGCCGTCGTGGAGTCGATGCTCCGGCCGCGGGAGGGAGTCGATGAGCGCTGAAGCGCGCCGGAGCCCCTGGTCGCGCCTGGCGGCCGGGATCGTCATCCTCTCCGCCGGAGTCATGTTCTGGCTCGACCAGATCGGCCGCCTCGAGGCGCGCGACTACATCGACTGGTGGCCGCTCGCTCCGATCGCCATC
>DATLEX010000113.1:0-4064 GCA_035525045.1 Thermoanaerobaculia bacterium
GTCCTTCTTCACGCGGAGCATGAGCCGGTGCTTGCTGGTGTAGAGGTCGCCGAGGAGGCGGAGGGCCTCGTCGAGGTGGCCGGCCTCGTCGCCGAACGCGAGGAGGGCGCGCTCGAAGTCGTCGAACGGGGCGTCGTCGGGCCGGACCAGGTCGGCGATCCCGACGCCGCGGCGGGTCCCGCGCAGGAGCCACTGGCGGATCGCCTCGGTGCGGCGCGACTCCCGCGTCCCTATGGTCTCGAGGATCGCGGGGTGCGTGAGCCCCGCGCCGTGGCCGGAGGCCCACATGCGGTAGAGCTCGGCGCGGTGCCGGCCGTCATCGAGGTCCCGGAGGGCGGAGAGAGCGGTCGTCGCCATGGGGGAGGACCGAGCCTTGCCTCGAGCCGTTCCGCCTCAGGACGCCTTCAGCAGCGCCGCGCTCGCTTCGCCACTCAGTTCTAGAGGTAGGAACATGGACTTCGGGAAGAGATAATCCTCCCCGGATTCGTCGATGACCCGGACGAGGCCCTCCGCTTCCGCGTCTGGATCCGGTATCTCCTGGTAGACCTTCCGCGTCTCCAAGGAGGCCTGATATCCATCGTTGCTGATGCAGATCAGAAAGGGCGTTGAGCTACTCATGAGGAGTCACGCGTATCAAGGAATCGCTTGATCTTGTCCTCAACCCTACCGACGCCGGCCGCTTCGTACCAGTGGATCTCGGCCTGGCGGACTTCACCGTGATTGTCAATGGGAAGGGGCACGCGGGGCCCCGGCGAGGGCTAGGAAGACGAGGATCGCCTGATTCAGTCGGATGATGTCTTTTATCGTCGAGCCTGCCGAGCCGTTGACCCAGCTTCGTCGTCAGGCCGGACGCGACCTCAGCAGGTCCCAGAAGGCTCGTGGAGAGAGCATCGGCAAGGGTGCGTCGTCTGCAACCTCCAGCAGATCGGAGTCACCCGTCACGAGCACCTCAGCCGCTCCCGTCACGGCCGTTGCCACGATCCAGCGGTCGGCTGGATCGCGAAGTTGCAGAGTGCTCGGTTCAGCCGGCTCCGGGACGATCTCGATCGCCCTGAACGCTTCTTCGGCTGCGGCAATGCGATCCGCAGGAAGCCGAAGCTTCTCCTCGAGGGCTCGGCGAAGCTCGGTGAGGATCACCTCACCGAGTACGAGCTCATGCTCCGCAAGGACGGTACGCAGAACGTCCGAGCACAGCCCCCGCGTCGCAAGGGCCGCCACCAGGACGTTGGTGTCCAGGCAGACCCTCACGAGACCGCACGGAACACATCCTCGTCCGTGAGGTAGCCGCGTGCTTCGGCGAACGGCATGATCTGCCGACGTGCCGCCTCGAAGTGGAGCACGGCCAGCTGCCTCCGCAAAGCGTCCCGGGCGATCTCGCTCTTCGACCGTCCGGACTGCTCGGCCAGCCGCGTGAGTTGCTCGTCCAGGTCCTGATCCAGGCGGATCGTCAAGGCGGAAGTCTTCATGCATTACATTGTAATACATGCTCCCGATCCCTGCAATCCTGGCAGAATGGCCTCACCACATCCTCACGCCACCTGCTCGAGCGCGTCGGCCACGGTCACCCGGAGCGGGGTCGTGGGCCGGCCGATCAGCTTCGAGAGCCGGCGCGAGTCGTCGAACAGCGCGCCCTTCGACGCCGCGGTGTCCCATCCGGCGATCGCCCGCGCGAGCCCCTCGGGCAGCCCGAAGCCCTCGAGCGCGGCCGCGTACTCCGCCTCGGGGAGGTCCCTGTACGGAATCGTCCGGCCGGTCTGCCGGGAGATCTCGGCGGCCAGGTCGCCGAGCGTCCAGGCCTCGTCGCCGGCCAGCTCGTACGTCTTCCCCTCGTGCCCGCGGCCGCTCAGCACCGCGACGGCCGCCTCGGCGTAATCGGCCCGGCTCGCGGAGGAGATCCTGCCGTCGCCGGCGCTGCCGAGGAACGCGCCCCCGGCGAGCGCGCCCGGGATCGAGCCGGTGTAGTTCTCCGTGTACCAGCCGTTGCGCAGGATCGTGAACGGGATCCCCGACGCCTTCAGCTCGGCCTCCGTCGCGAGATGCTCCTGCGCGAGATCCAGCGGCGAACGATCGGCATGCAGCAATGAGGTGTAGACGATGCGCCGCAGGCCGGCCTCCTGCGCGGCCTCGATCACGTTGCGGTGCTGCACCGCCCGCTTGCCGATCTCGCTGGCGGAAATGAGCAGGAGGGTGTCGACGCCCGAAAGGGCCGGCCCGAGCGTCCCGGGCCTGTCGTAGTCGGCCTCGCGGACGGCGACGCCGAGGTCGGCCGCCTTCTCAGGTGACCGCGCCAGGGCGACGATCTCGCCGGCGGGCACCTGATCCTTCAGCTTCCTGATGACGAGCCGGCCGAGCTGCCCCGTGGCTCCCGTGACTGCGATGGTCATTTTCCTCTTCCTCTCGTTGAGTTGCGTAGAGGAAGGTAGACCCTGTACTTATTATTCGTAAGTACTTACATATTAGTAAGTATAAACCGGGGAGGAACATGACAGCTGGACGCAGTGGCGGGGTGCCGCTCTCGCAACGGCTCGAGCGCGGCGACCTCATGGCCAAGGCGTGCCCGTCGCGCGAGGTGCTCAAGCACATCACCAGCCGGTGGGGCGTGCTGGTCCTGCTCGCGCTCCAGGGCGGGACGCACCGCTTCAGCGAGCTGCGGCGGGCGATCGGCGGCGTGAGCGAGCGGATGCTGGCGCAGACGCTCCAGTGGCTGGAGGGGGACGGGCTGGTCGACCGGGTCGCCTACGAAGTGGTGCCGCCCCACGTGGAGTACAGCCTCACGCCGCTGGGCCGGGAGGCCGCGGAGAGGGTGCGCGCCCTCGCCGACTGGATCGAGGTCAGCCTCCCGGGGATCGCGGAGATGTGGGACCAGCGGGACGGCGGACGGTCCGCCGCTCTACGACGGTAGCGCGGGCCTTTCACCCGATTCGAGTCCGGCGAGGAGATCGAGCAGCCCGACCGCTTCCCAGGCCCGGTTCCGACGGCCTTCCGAGAGGGGGATGAGCACGCCCGCGGATTCGAGCTGGGCAAGGGCCTGATACACGGCGGGCTTCGACCGTCCGGTAGCGGCAGCCGCGACCGGCGCCGTGATGATGGGATGGCCCGGCAGCTGGTCGATCACCACCCACGCCGCGGCATCTGCCCTGGGTGCTCCCGGAGACGCTTCCAGGCGCGAGCGCCAGTGCGCCGTCAGCTCCCGGACGGCCTGGAGGTAGTCCGACGCGAGTCGGGCGGATCGGCCGGTCGCCGCGGCGAAATGTTCGAGCCAGTCATCGACTCGACCCAGGCGGTAGTTCGTCAGGCCCCCGATGTAACGGTCCCTCGAGGCCGCGAGCACGACGCTTATGGGGGGTACGTAGCCTGGCGCGACGCCTCGTCGGCGCAGGACCACGTGGATCAGAGCTCGCCCCGTTCGGCCGTTCCCGTCATGGAAGGGATGGATCGTCTCGAACTGCGCGTGCACGAGCGCCGCCTGGACGAGTGGCGGGTGGACGTCGTCGTTGATGTAGCCGCACAGGTCCTCCATCAGCGGGGCCACGTGCTCCGGCGGCGGCGGTACGAAATCGGCTCCACAGGGATTGTAATCGTTTCCGCCGATCCAGTTCTGCGTGGCGCGGATACGTCCCGCGATCCGGGCGCTCGGAGCCCCTTCCATCAACTTCCGGTGAATGGCCAGGATTTCGGCCGGAGCGAAGCCGGGGACGGTCGCGGCCTCGTCGATCGCCAGCTCCATCGCATCGATGTTGGCCATGACCTCGACGACGCCGGCGCCAACGCTCCTTCCGGTTTCCATCCGCGCCTCGGCGCGGGCGAGCTCTCGAACGCCGACCTGCATGCCTTCGACCTTCGACGATGCGATGGATTCCGTTCGGAGAAGACGCCGGGCGAGGGGAGCGAGGGCCGGGCGCGCCTCCGCGTTGAGATCACGGACGGCCGCTTCCGCTTCCGAGGCGACCCCCGCCGCGTCGGCCGACAGCCGCAGGTCCAGGTCGAGGAGGGGATCCGGGATGAACGCATCGTACCGGCACGCTCGCCGGTACCTGGCGGGGGCTCGAAGGGTCGGCTCATGC
>DATLEX010000118.1:0-4688 GCA_035525045.1 Thermoanaerobaculia bacterium
AGCTCGCCGCCGGCGTCGAGCGCGGGGATGCCGCCCATGGCCACGATCTCCTGGCCCAGGTAGCCCACTCCCCCGTTGTCGTCCGTCATCGCCCGGCGATGCGGTGGCTGGAACCAGCCGACTCCCCGGATCGCTCCGGTCGGGAAGCCGTACGGGTAGCGCGTGGGATCGTCGATCTGGCCGCCGAGCGTGTGGTCGATCGACGGCGGCACGCCCTCGAGCAGCCCGTTGAAGTAGTCCCACCCGAGCGCGTACGCAACGCGATCGCCGTCGGGGTTGTTGTGGGGCCCACCCAGGTGGTACTTGCCGAGCAGCGCGTTCACGTAGCCGGCACCGCGCAGCATCCGCGGCAGCGTCATCTCGTAGGGAGACACCTGCGCGCGCGGGAGATCGGACTCGAAGATGGCGGCGGTCACCCCGGTGCGCAACGGATACCGGCCGGTGAAGAACGCCGCGCGGGTGGGCGAGCACTCCGGCATGGTCACGAACCGGGAGAACGACACTCCCTGTGCCGCGATCGCGTCCAGGGTCGGGGTCAGCGGCGGATCCGGATTGTAGGGATTGAAACTCCCCAACTGGTCGATGCCGACGTCGTCGAGAATGATGAAGAGCAGATTCGGCAGCCCTTCCTCACCCGGGGGCGGCGGGTCCAGACGTTCTCCCCGCGGTTGATCCTCGGCCGCGACGGATAGCGCCGCGGGCCCGAGCAGCACCAGCATCGTCATCGTCAGTGAGGCCCAAACAACGTGTCTTCCGTATCCTCGCCGCAAGAGACCCCCTCTCGACCTCGGCAGAATCGTGAACGCTCACGCCAACTGTCTCGAACGTGCTTCGAAGGCATTAAGGACTCTACTCCAGACCGTTCTCCTCAACCACTCCGTCTGCTGGCGTTCGATGCGCCGATCCTCGAAGCTCTGCCCTCGTTGGGCAGGAGCCTCTTCATAGTCCGGGCTGACGCGATCGGGTCGGAGGTCTACCCGAAGGGGAGGCCTTCGATAATCCGGGGGACGCATTAGACTGAACACTCCCCTCCAGCGGGAGGAGCATTGGGCGACGACCTCGCGCCAGGGACCATCCTGGCCTCATACCGGATCGAGAAGCTGCTCGGCAAGGGCGGCATGGGTGAGGTTTACCTGGCCGAGGACCTGCGCCTGAAGCGGCAGGTGGCGCTCAAGGTACTGGCGCCGGAGATCCGCGGAGATTCCCATGCGCTCCAGCGCTTCCAGCGCGAGGCCGAGGCCGCCGCGGCCCTCCACCACTCCAACATCTGCACCATCCACGAGATCGGCGAGGCGGTCGGACGCAGCTTCATCGTCATGGAGCTGTGCGAGGGCTCGACGCTGCGCGAGCGCATCGCACGGGGACCGCTTCCGGTCGAGGAGGCACTCGACCTCGCCATCCAGATCGCCGACGCGCTCGAGGAGGCCCGCAGGCGCAGTGTCGTCCACCGCGACATCAAGAGCTCGAACATCCTGGTGAGCGAGCGCGGACAGGTGAAGGTCCTCGACTTCGGCCTCGCGAAGCACACCATCCCGCGCGGCGAGGAGTTCACCAGCGCGCCGACGGTTCTCGATCTGACCGGCCCCGGGGTCCCGGTGGGGACGCCCTCCTACATGTCCCCCGAGCAGGTGCTCGGCAAGTACGTGGACCATCGCAGCGACATCTTCTCGTTCGGCGTCGTGCTCTACGAGATGCTCGCGGGCCGCCTGCCTTTTGTGGCCGCGTCACCGGGACCGCTGCTCGATGCGATCCTGCACCACGACCCGCCGCCACTCGCGCGCTACAACGAGCGGGTGCCCGATGCGCTGATTCGGGTGCTCGCGAAGATGCTCGCGAAGAAGCCGGAGGAGCGCTACCAGTCGGTGTACGAGATCTGGGTCGACCTGCGGCAAATCCGCGCCGAGATGAGCGCCACGGCGCGATGGGCACCCTCGGATGAAGCTCGAGCGGCCACGACCGAGGCGCAGAGCAGCACCAGCTCGCGCCAGGTGTCGGCGCGACCCATCGGGCCCGCACCGACCGCGACGGAGCGCAGCCCCCGGCCCAGGCGAGTGAGCGTCGCCACCTGGGCCATCGCCGCCGTGATCGGAGCACTCCTGCTCGCGGCCGGCACCGTCCTCTGGAAGCGATCGGAGCCGCGCCGGCCGTCGGATCGCTCCGAATGGGTGCAACTGACGGACCTGGACTACGCCACCCAACCGGCGCTCTCGCCCGATGGGCGGATGCTCGCCTTCATCCGCGGCATCGGCACCTTCATGGCGCCCGGGCAGATCTACGTCAAGCCGCTGCCCGACAAGCAGCCGGTGGCGCTGACCGCAGACGCGCTCAAAAAGATGAGCCCCGTGTTCTCGCCCGACGGATCTCGCATCGCCTACACGGCCGGAGAGACCTGGGACACCTGGATCGTGCCGGTGCTGAGAGGCGAGCCGCGGCCGTGGTTGACCAACGCCTCCGGTCTCACCTGGATCGGGCCAGGCCAGCTTCTCTTCTCCGAGATCAAGACCGGTATCCACATGGCGATCGTGACCTCGGACGAGAACCGTGCGAGCGCCCGCGACCTGTACGTGCCGGCCTCGACCAGCGGGATGGCGCACCGCTCCTATCTGTCGCCGGACGGTAAGTGGATAGTGGTGGTCGAGATGGACGAACGAGGAGAGTGGCTGCCGTGCCGGCTCGTGGCCTTCGACGGGGGTTCCGCGCCGTCCCGCCTGGTCGGCCCGGCTGCGGCGCGCTGCACCGGCGCGGCGTGGTCCCCGGACGGCGCCTGGATCTACGTGAGCGCCGACGCCGGCGACGGTTTCCACGTATGGCGCCAGCGCTTCCCCGACGGCATGCCCGAGCAGATCACGGCCGGCCCCACCGAAGAGGAGGGCCTGGCCATGGATCCCGACGGCCGCTCTCTCATCACCTCCATGGGGCTGCGCCGGAGGTCGGTCTGGATCCACGACGACTCCGGCGACCGTCAGGTCTCCGTCGAGGGCTACGCTTACTGGCCGTTGCTCACGGCGGACGGAAGCAAGCTCCTGTACCGCGTCAGCAAGGGAGAGGACCACGGCGCCAGCCAGAGTGAGCTGTGGATGGTGGACCTGGCGGCGGGGTACGAGGAACGGCTCCTGCCGGGGCGCCTGGTGACGGGATACGGCCTCTCACGCGACGGGCGCGTGGTGGCGGCGGTCGCGGAAGGAGACGGGGAAACGAGGTTGTGGCTGGCGTGGATCGACGGGCGCGCGCCGCCGCGACCGATTCCGAACGGCGAAGGGGACATTCCTACGTTCGGCGGCGACGGCGAGGTCTTCTTCCGTGGCGCCGAGGATGGGTCGAGGTTCCTCTACCGGATCAGAGAGGACGGGAGTGGACGCCAGAAGGTCGACTCCGACGTAGCTCCGACCAGCGCCCCCTCTGCATCTCCCGACGGCGAATGGGTCGCGGTGGGAGGACAGGGGCACCTCACGGCATACTCCACACGTGGCGCGGCTCCCCGCAGGATCACGAACCAGGCCGCTCGGATGCGCTGGAGTGGCGATGGCAGGAGCCTCTTCCTGAGCGTTCCCTCGGCCGAGGTGGCAGCGTTCGCCCTCGGGCGCACCTACATCCTCCCTCTTCCTCGTGACTCGATGCTGCCGCAGGTGCCCGCAGGAGGCTTCCGATCGGAGGACGAGCTCGCGGCAGTCCCCGGCGTCGTCGTCCTGCCGTACGGCGACGTCGCGCCGGGCCCGTCGGCCTCGGGCTATGCCTTCTCGCGCCTCACGGTGAACCGCAATCTGTACCGGATCCCGCTCCACTGAGCGCTCGAAACGGGACGATCACGGTGATCCCGTCCTGGTAGAATTTCTGCCATGAAAAGTGGTAGAACAACCACCATCGACCGTGCCGGCGGCTCGATAATATGCCCCCCATGAAGACCAGCTGCCCGACGACCTGCTGATCGAGGCCAAGAAACGAGCTGCCGAGGAGCGCACCACCCTGCGGCAACTGGTCGCGCGCGGGTTGCGCCGCGAGCTCGCGGGTGACGGCGAGGCGACGGGCCGCGACGACGGCGAGATCCGCTGGGTGGTGGTCGACGGGGGGGTGCCACCGGGGGTCGACGTCGCCGACCGCGAGCGCCTGCACGACTGGATCCGGGACGAGAGTTGATCGCGCTCGACACGAATCTGTTGATCTACGCCCACCGCGGGGGCCTGCCGGAGCACGGGGCGGCCCAGGCCGCGATCGAGGCAGCCAGAAGCGGATCTCCAGATCGGCCTGACCGCCTTCGACGGCGGGGCGACGGAGATCTGGACGCACGACACGGCCTTCGTAGCGATTCCGGGCCTCAGGGTACGGGATCCGCTCTGAGGACCCCGAGACCGTCCCTCCACTGCGCGCGGCTCACCGGTCCTACCGGGAGCTCGGCTACGGAGTCAACTTCTGGCGGACGAAGAGCGGTCTCGAGGTCGACTTCGTGCTGGGAGGCGGCGAGGTGGCGGTGAAGGTGTAAGGGGACCTCGCGAGTCGACCCCTCGGACTTCCGTTCCCTCCGTGCCTTCGTCGAGGACAACCGCCCGCGCCACTCCTTCCCTGGCGCGAGTTCCTCGCACGCCTGTGGGCCGGCGTCATGAGCTAGCGAATCCCGGTGACGAAGGCTCCGCTCTCGGTGGGAAGGTAGACGACGATCACCAAGCGGCGGACAAGGCGCCAAGCTCTCTCAC
>DATLEX010000123.1:0-8772 GCA_035525045.1 Thermoanaerobaculia bacterium
GCAACGGAGTTCGAGCTGTTCGCCGACGGTGGTACGCCGGTGCTCGCCCACCGTTATTCGTCGGCGGGCTTTCTCTGGCGGACGTCCGGGTCTGGGGACGCGACCTGCTGGACGAGTGCGATCGAGGCGGCCGAACAGGACGTGCGAGCCTGGAGCAGGAGGAGAGCATGAACCGCTGGTGGCGCACCGGCCGCCGGCTGCTCCTGGCGCTGATAATCCTCCTGCTAACTCTCTACTTATTGCGGCACCGTCACGACGTGGTGGAATCTCTGTCGCATCTCACGTGGAGGACGCTTTTGTTGCTGTGTGGTCTCGAGTTGGTCAACAGCCTGCTCCACGCGCACAGGCTCTATCTCGTGGCCCGCGAGCAAGGCCCGCCGATGGACATGATCGGTGCCATCCGAGTATTCATCGTGGGGCGCTTTCTCAATACCTTCATTCCGCAAGGGGGAACCGTCTATCGAGGGGTCCGCCTCAAGAGCCTCTTCGCCCTCGGTTACACTCAGTACCTTCGCGCGATGGCCGGATTCACCTGGCTGTCGCTGGTGGTTACTCTCGCGCTTTCCGTGGCGGTGCTTTCAATCGCCCCTCCGGCACCCAGCAACGTCGACCCGTTCCCAGCGGTTGCCTGGCTCTTGGCTCTCCTACTCGCGACTCCCGTCGCGGCGGCCGTGATCGTCCGTTTTGCCGGTTGGCTGATCCCGTTGGGCTATTTCACGCGACGGGCCGAGGAGCTCCTCGATGGGCTTCGGGTGACTCTGGCTCGACCGCGCCTCCTCGCCCCCTTCCTCGTGTCCTCCGTGGTCTCATTCGTGCTGTGGGTCGCTTTCTTCAGCGTCGCGTTGCACAGCTTCGGCCTCGCCGTGCACTTCGGCCCCGTGGCCGTTCTGGTCGTCCTCGTCCGTATCGGATCGCTGGTGACGGTGACACCGGGAAACGTGGGCGTTTTGGAAGTCGCCTCCGGGGCCCTAGTGGACTGGCTGGGGTTCTCGGCCGCCGATGGCGTGCTGGTCGTCGCCTTGGCGCGGGCGGTCGCGATGGTAGTGGTGGTCGCGCTCTCGGCCACCTTGAGTGGGCGAGAGTTGCTGGAGTCTCTTCAGACAGGGCTGCACGGTCAGGGGCGGGCCAAGTAGACTCCGCTCTGACCGTCGATCTCGGTACCGGCGTCGAAACGCTCCACGACGAGACCGGCGCCACGAACCATCCCGTCGAAGAAGCTCCTCTCGTACCTCACACAGTGCAGTGGGCCGCTCCAGGGTCGCCGGTAAGCCAGGGGGTTGATCGCCACCGGTTCGACACCCTGCTCGATGAAGGCGGTGAGGAAGACGCGGCCATCCTCCAGCAGCCGTGCCAACTCGCGAAGGTAGACAGCGACATGGTCGGGCGTCATGTGGGAGAAAACCGAAAAGAGATAGATGATATCGAAGGAACGATCCGGGAACGGCAGACGGAGACCATCACCGAGACGCTTACCACCCGGGTTATAGCGTGAGTTCTCCAGGTCGAGGTGCAGGAAGGTGAAGTTGTCTTCGAGAGGCGCGACGTGGCGGCTGCACCAGGTGATGGCATGGCGGTCGACGTCGATGCCCCGGTACGCGGCGGGGACCGTGGAGCGAGCCAGGAGTCCCAGAGCCAGCCGTCCATAGCCGCAGCCCACGTCCAAGAGCCGGGTCGAAACACCGAGGCCGCACCGCTCCTGCAGTCGCCGCGCCTCGGTCACTGCCGAGCGCAGGAAGCTCTCTTCGTCTTTCAGCGTAGGGCCGCAGTACCGGAGGTGCCGGGCGGGCAGCGTCATGCCGTCGTGGACCACGGTTTCCGAGCGAAACCGAAGCGACACGCGGCGGGCGAGGTGGCGTAGGTGAGGCAGCATGTTCTTGAGAGCGGGAGGATATCAGGAGGAGCGTGCGGCGGGCGCCCCTGTGGTACCTTGGCCGCGTGAGAATGCCTGGGCTGCCGCGGCCGACCGCGTGCTTTTCCGTCGTCGCACTCGGTGTGATCCCCATGATGGCGCTGCTGGCTGTAGGGACCGCTGTCATGGCGTGTCGTAC
This sequence comes from Thermoanaerobaculia bacterium, assembly GCA_035525045.1. GTDB lineage: Bacteria > Acidobacteriota > Thermoanaerobaculia > Gp7-AA8 > Gp7-AA8 > DATLEX01. Next base: position 2,049 of record DATLEX010000123.1, read on the forward strand.
GGAGGCGGCCGCCCCGATTCCAGAGCCGGTTCGGCGGTCGCTGCTCTTCATCGGCATCGATGGGGCCACTTGGCGGGTCATGGGGCCGCTGATAGAGCAGGGCGAGCTCCCGACCTTCGAGCGGTTGGTCCGCGAAGGGGCATTCATGCCAGATTTCGCGACCATGGAGACGACCCGCTCCCCGACGGTCTGGACGACGGTCGCAACCGGGAGAGAGCCATCGGCGCACGGCATCACGGACTACACCGCTCGACTTCCCAACGGCGCGCTCATCCCGGTGACCAGTAGCCAGCGTCGAGCGCGTGCGATCTGGGAGCTGGCCTCGCGACGCGGATTGACGGTAGGGGTGATCGGTTGGTGGGCGAGCTGGCCGGCGGAGGACGTCAAAGGCTACGTCGTCAGCGATCACGCCAATCCCGCATTTGCCGATCTCTTGAAGGAGGACGGAAGATACTGGACAGCGGAGACCCGAGAACTGGCCATGTTGGGGCTCGACTTCCTGCCAGTGGACCTGGCGCCCGTGCTCGAAGGGCACTGGCTGCCCGCTGGCAGCTTTCCGTGGGAAGACTTTCGCCGGCGCGGCGGATTCACCCTGCCGCAGGTCGAAGCCCTCGAGAGAGCTCCCTGGAATGACCGTACGGTCCATTCATGGCTGAAGACCTTCTATCGCGTCGATTATCCGCTGGTGCGTATTGCCGCCGACCTCGCCCGAGAGCGGCCGACGGACCTCCAACTCGTCTATTTGCGAGGAGCGGATCCGGTTCAGCACTACGGGTGGGACTTGGTGGAGCCGGAGCTGTACGCTAGGCCACCCGCGAATCTAGAAAGGGATCGCGGACTCGTCGAGTCGGTATACCGCTATCTCGATACTTTCGTCTCGGAGTTGTTGGCCAGCCAGCGGCATGGCGACTGGTTGATTATCGCTTCGGATCACGGTGCCCAGGCGTCACCTCACGCGCGCCGTCCGCATCTAATGGACCGACCCGGCGACCACCCGCCCGGCTCGAAGGGCATATTGATAGTCCACGGGCAGCACGTGCGTCGGGGATTTCGACTCGAAGAAGCCGACCCCTACGACCTGTTTCCGACTATGGCATGGCTGCTCGGACTACCGCTCTCGGAGGAGCTGCCTGGTCGGCCTCTCATGGAGGCCTTCGACGATCGATTCGTCAACGCCTGGCCGGTACACAAGATCCCGTCCTACGGTCCGCGTCCTACGGGACCCTTGCAGCGGTCCCCCGTCGACGAGGGGATGGTCGAAAGCCTGCGTGCCCTCGGGTATGTCGAGTAGCGAAGCGGCCTACTTGCGGCAGATAGCAATCAGGTCGAGCGCGCGCTCTCTGTCGTCGCCGAGCGTGTAGTCGGCAACAGAGAACTTCTCTCGGCCTCCTCCCGGGGACGCCAGCCGGCGCACGACGCTGCGAAGCAACGTCTCCAGCACCGTAGGCAGTAAGAGCCTGAGCCGCCTGCTACCGAGGCGATGGAGCGTCCGGATCCTGTACAGCCGACGTAGCTCCAGCCTCTCGACCGCCGGCGACGCCTCGATCCCCTTCACATCGACTCGCCTGAAGAACGGGCGGACCAGTGCTTCGAGCTGCGCCGCCTCGTACTCCCGGCGGTGATAGATATTCCACGGCTTCTCCCCCGATCGCAGGCGGAGGGCTGCATTCGGTGTCGTCAGGACGCAGGTACCACCGGGCACGAGCAGGCGACTGATCTCGCTGGCGAGCAGCTCGTCTTCATCTACGTGTTCGATCACCTGTAGCGCGAGCGCACCGTCGAAGCGACCGCTGCGCATGGGAATCTCGCCGCCCCCGAAGCATACGAAGCGGCAACCGGCACTGGCGTACGTCCGCGCGCAGCGGAACAACGTTTCGATGTCTACGTCCAGTCCGGTGACAGCGAATCCTCGATCGGTGAGAAACCGACTTCCATACCCCTCTCCTGAGCCGATCTCGACGATGTTCCGAGCGCCCTCGAGGAGGCCCACGGCGATTCGGTACCCGGCGAAGTGACGAAGGACCATGAGCCTCTGCTCGAGCGTGGCGATGCGGCTGGGGAGGAGTCTCTCCCCGGTGTCGATGGTCTTCGTCGCCAAGGCGTACTCCTGGACTCGGACTCAGCTCGCAGCGCGCGGGGAATTCGCGGCGCCGCGAATCGCCTCGACCATGGCGCCGACGACATCCTCGCATTGGGAGAGCATCGCGTCGCGCTTCGTCTTCCAGTCCGACAGGAGATCGTCCCGTAGGAGGAGGTTCTCGGCCTTGTCGATGCCGTCGCTCAGCCGATCCTCGAGGACAACCAGCCCCAGCCCTTCGAGGGACCGCAGGTATCCCGTACGAAGAGGGTTGCAGAACACCGACGGCGTGCCGAGCACCGCCGCCTCGGCGGCCATGGTCCCGCTCTCGCCGATGAACAGCCGCGCGTGTGCCAGCAGGTGGTGGACTTGCTCGACAGGGACCGGATTGCGTAGGGGCTCCAGGTCGTTCGGCAGTGGTCCCTCCGCCGAGATGATGACTCTTCCGTGCCCTCCAAGCCGTATCACGGCGGCGCGGAGGTCGTCGGGGCCGGAGCGTTCGACACCGATGTCGTGGGCCGCGCTCCATGCCACGGTGCGCAGGACGATGAAGGGCCTCTCCACGTCGATGCCGTGGTCACCGAGGATCAGGGGATCGGGACGGAACCTGTCCGGAGCGAGGTACGAGAGCACGGGAAACCCGCGAAAGCGAATCTGCCGCGCACCGAAATCGCGCTCGTAGCCGAGCCCGGTGACGATTCTCGTGGCGAACGGGAGAGACAGAGACGCCTGGAGGCGCGCGTGCTCGGTGTCTTCGAAGACAACTCGCGGCACCCTCAGCATCGTACCCGGAAGCCCGACCGAGATTCCCATTCGCGCCGCCATGACATGCGGTCGAAACCTTCGTGCTACCGACAGCATGCGCGCATTCCTCTCGAGGAGCTCGAGGGCCAACCCGGCGAGGCCCCTGCGGCTTCGACTGAGACATATGTGCTCGATCGCGAGGGTATCCAGGAGCTGGAGCTCGACATCCTTGTCGCGGGAGGTGACCATCACCTCGTTGCCGGCCTCCCGCAGCTCTCGGATCGGGTGTTTGAAGAAGTGCACCTGCGCCGGGTGCGTAAGGTCGATGAGAACGCGCATGTCCACCAGACGTCGGTCAGTTTACCGATCGTCGGGCCTCGTCGAGAGTCCGCCGCTTCTCGAGGTAGAGCAGCTGCTCCTGGTTCAGTCGCATGCGCACCAGCATGTCTCCCAGGATTCCCATCAGCAGGGACAGCACCGAGACGAACATGAGCGATCCGCCGACGAAACCGGCCCAAATATGGGGCGAGAAAGCGTCCGTGCGAAGGTAGTGGGAGATGAGGAAGGCCAAGAGACCGAAGCCGGCCAGGGCGAACAACGAGCTTACGCCGGCGAAGAAGGCAAGCGGCCGGTAGGAAACGAACGCGCGCAACATGATCGCGAGCGACCGTGCAGCGTAGCGTGGCAGGTTGGAGGCGACGCGGCTGGTTCCGAACTCGCGGGTGCCGCGCACGGCAAGCGGGATCTCGACGATTCTGAGACCCTTGAATACGAGATCGAGGAAAGTTTCTTGGGTGTAGGTCCAGCCTCCGAAGAGGTTCAGGCGTAGCAGGGCTTCCCGCGAGAGGGCTCGGAACCCGCACGAGACGTCGAAGAAGCGCCGTCCGCTCAGTAGGTGGACAATTCTCGCCACCCACGCATTTCCGAGCCGCTTGATCAGCGGCATCTTCGGCCTCAGCGAGCGATCGAGAAATCTGGAGGCTGTCGTCATCTCTGCCTCACCCGCGAGGATGGGTTTGACGAGAAGCGGAATGTGGGCGGGGTCGAACTGACCGTCGCCGTCGATGGTGACGGCGATGTCCGCGCCCTGTCTCAGGGCCCATTCGACGCCGTCTCGGAAGGTCCTGCCCAGCCCGAGCGTCGTACTGTGCCGGAGGACTTCGGCCCCGGCGGCCACGGCGCAGGCAGTCGTCTCGTCTTTCGAGCCGTCGTCGATCACGACCACGTCGACCCGCTGAATCCCCGGGATCTCGCGGGGCACTCCACGGACGACGGACGCGACCGTCGGCGCCTCGTCGAGGCAGGGCACGAGGACGACCAGGCGCCGCCCCTGCCGGGAGGCAGGACTGCCCGGAGCTCTCTCGAGCGGCTGCGGCTGCAAGGGTGGCATGGATGCGTCTCGGGTCTGAGCGTCGGATATGCTAACGCACCCCGATCGTCCGCCGCCGACTCTGGAGCGATTTCCTGCGGCACTCCACCACCCGCGAGTGGTCCCTACTGGTCCTACTGCTCGTCGTCCACGCGACGTGGAGCGTGTTGGCCGTCGTACCTGGGTATCTCAGTGTCGATGAGGGCACCTATCACCTGATGGTGATGAACCTCGCGAACGGCCACCGGTTCGAGATCTGGAACGGCTATGAAGAGTACCCGTCGCCGGAGCTGATCGCGGGGAGCCTGCGGGCAAGCCAAGGGCGGCTGGTGGCGATACCGCCTGAGGGCTTCGCCGGGCTGGCGCTGCCCTTCTACCTCGCCCTCGGCTACCGCGGGCTGTTCGTAGTCAACGAGCTCGCTCTGTTGGGAATCGTCGCCCTGACCTGGGATCTGGGGCGGCGCCTGATGGGTGGCCGCGTCGGGTTCGTCGCGGTGGCGATTCTGCTCGGCGCGACATTCGTCTGGGACTACGCCCATGCGGCATGGCCTCATGCCACGGCGGGTTTGGTGGTCCTCGCCGCCTTCTGGGCGACCTGGCGGGCGCTGGATACTCCTTCATCGGTTCGTTGGTCGCTGGCGGCGGGGCTCATCTCGGGGCTGGGCCTGGGAATCCGTCTGGACACGCTGTTCGCATGGCCAGGATTGCTCCTTCCCCACCTTTTTCTTCGCCCACCGCAGTGGCGCAACGCCGCAGGCTTTCTCGCCGGGGCCGTGCCAGGCCTCGCGTTGCTGACGTGGATCAACCTCGTGAAGTTCGGCGATCCGACGCCGTTCACCTACGGAGGGGCGGGTACGAGCGGCACGGCCGGCTTGCGGCCCTACCTTCCGATCACCGCTGTCGGAGTGGTCGTGTTGTTCCTTTGCTGGGTACTCACGCGGCGGCGAGTGCTCGAGGCGCTGGCGGGCCGCCCCTGGCGAGCGATCGGGATCGCTGCGAGCGTCGCAATTGCGGTGCTGGCTCTGACGGTGGCGCGGGAGCTACTCCTCCGTCTCGGTGGCGGCGTGTTTCAGCTCGTGGTGGACTTGCGACCACGGGACCTGTCGCTGGCGGAGCCGGCACTGAGCAGGACCGAAGGGGGCGCCCTCGTGTACGTCGGCGCCGTCAAGAAGTCCCTTCTTCAGAGCATGCCATATCTGCCGATCGTGTCCTTACCGCTGCTGACTGCGCTGCGCGGGTCGCGCCGGCGGGCCATGGTGATGCTGCTCGCCATCCCGGTTAGCTTCGTGCTGGCATACTCCTGGTTCGCCTGGCACGGCGGGCTGAGCCTGAACCTCCGCTACTTCGTCCCCGTGCTCCCTTTCATCGCGCTCCTGGGGGCAATTGCGTGGGAGCAGCTGAGCGCGCGCGGCACGAAGACTGGGCGGGCGGCGCTGATCGGAGGGGTGGCCGCAGCCGCCTTGTTCCTCGTGTTGGTCCCCGCGATCACCGGCCCCCCTGCGGCGCAGGAGCACGCGTTGCTGGATGTCCCGCTGATCATCGCGGTGAGCCTCGTCGTCTGTGGCGCGGCGGCGCTGCTCGGGCGAAGGACAGGTGCGGCCCACGTGTTGCTCGACACCGTGACGAGTCTGACTGCAGCCGGCCTGACGTGGGCTTCGCTGGTCACGTTCTTTAACGACGTGCCGCGGGCGCGAGAGCTGCGGGCCGCGAATCTCGACGTGGCCCAGTGGGTGGCGCCTTACGTGCCTCCAGATTCGCTGCTGTTCGCCCATTACCCCGACCCGTTCTTCGCCCTCAAGGAGATCGATCGCCTGCGGCTGGCGATCCCGACGCGCGACGACTTCGCCACCTTTCGGCCACTGCTCGAGCACCACCTCGGTGCCGGCCGGCCCGTATTCGCCGCCTTCCCTCCCCGCCTGTGGCAGCAGCTGGCGTCCTCGGGGCACCTGGACGGGCTGCAAGCGCACTTCGTAGCGCCGGAGTCCTGGCTCGCACGGCTCGAGCATGCTGGCCCGAGCGAGCCGGCGCCGCCCGCCCCGTGACTCCGTCACACCGACCCGATACACTGGCGGCCGAGCACCCTCATGGTGATCGCCGACCAATCCGTCGCCCTGCGCCGGCGTCTCGAGGAGTACGAGATGCTGCTCGAGATCGGCGTCGAGCTCGCCGGCACCCTGGAGCTGTCGCGGGTGCTGGCGGTGGCGCTGCAGAAGGCCGAGGAGCTGTGCCGGGCGGAGTCGAGCTCGATCTGGGAGCTCGACGACGACGCCGGGGAGCTGTTCTTCCGGGTGGTCCGCGGCAGGGCGGCGGGCGACATCCGGGCGCTGCGGGTGCCGCTGGGGCGGGGCATCGTCGGCAGCGTCGCCCTCTCGGGCCAGGCGGAGGTGGTCAACGACGTCTCCTCCGACCCGCGCTGGAGCGGCGACGGCGGCGAGGGCTTCACCACCCGCTCGATCCTGACCGTGCCGCTGATCGCCCGCGGCCGCGTCATCGGCGTGCTGCAGCTGCTCAACCCGGCCGACCGCAGCGGCTTC
>DATLEX010000137.1:0-15095 GCA_035525045.1 Thermoanaerobaculia bacterium
AGTCCGCGGCGCGCGTGCCGTTCCTTCACAACCTCGGCCCGCTGTCCCCCGAGGAACGCGAGCGCCTGCTCGCGCCCGACCGTCAGACGCAGGCCATGAAGGTCGGCATCGTCCGCGCCATCCCGGCGACGGTCGCGCTCGACGCCCTCGCCGGTGAGCTTCCCGGCGAGCGGGAGACCTCGTTTGCCGGCGGGCTGCTCGAGAGCCTTTCCGGCGGCGACTTCATCTGGACGGCCGGCTTCGCCTCGCCGGGCGCCGGCGCGCTGCGGCTGAACCTGAGCCGCCTCGAGCCGAGTCACGCCAGCGTGTACGTCTACTCCACCGGCGGGGAGGTCCACGGGCCGTACCGGGCCGCGGAGATCGGCGAGAGCTTCTGGACCAACACAGTGTTCGATTCCTCGATCTACGTGGAGGTGCGATTCAAGCTCGGGGAAGGGGAGCGCGTGCATCTGGAGGTCACGGAGCTGCTGCACATCGAGCACCCGGAGTTCGCGCCGCCGGCCGAGCCGGACGTTCGTCTCTCCGAGCTTCGCGACGACTATCCCTGCTTCACCCAGGTGCCGTGCGTGCCGTCGTCGGAGTTTTCGCCCACGGCCCTCGCCGACCGCTCCAAAGCGATCGGACAGATGATCTACGTCGAGGGAGGGTCGAGCTGGGTCTGCTCCGGCGGTCTTCTGAACGACCAGGACGCGAACACCGTCACGCCCTGGTTCCTGACGGCGAATCATTGCATCGGAAACCAGGCCGCGGCGAATACGCTCGAGATCTTCTGGGATTACAAGCGCAGCACCTGCTCCGGTGCGGCGCCGAGCAGGAGCAGCGTGCCCCGCCAGCTCGGCTCGCAGCTCATGACCACCTCCTCGCACAAGGGGGGTCTCGACGTGTCGCTGCTCCGGCTGAACTCCACTCCTCCCGGCTCGCGCTGGTATCTCGGCTGGAACGCCCAGACCGATCTCCCCAACACCGCGAATGTCAGACTCTACCGGCTGCACCATCCGGCGGGAGAGCCGATGCACTACCAGCGGCAGGTGTCGCTCGGCACGCTGCAGGGAGCTTCCCCCGGCTACGTCTACTCGCGGGTCATGTACGCGGCCAGCGCCGGGGGGAGCTCGGGATCGCCGATCTTCACCTTCGACTCCACCGGCGGGGCGCAGGTGGTGGGCTCGCTGAGCGGCGCGAACGCGGACACGGAGGAAGACTTGAAGAAGTACTGCGAGTACGACAAGTACCTGAAAAGGGACAGCTCGTTCCACTCGTCGTTTTCGCTGCTCGCGCCGTACATTGCCAGCGTTCCGTCGCAGCCGCAGGCGTGCGTGCAGAGCTCCACGACCATCTGCCTGGTGAACAACCGCTTCAGCGTCCGGGTCGGCTACAACACCGGCGACGGCCCGAAGACGATGACGGCCATCAAGTACACGCCGAATAGCGGCCTGTTCTGGTTCGTAGGCGACGACAACATCGAGATCCTCCTGAAGATGATCGACGCCTGCTCGTTCAACCAGCGGTTCTGGGTCTTCGTCGGCGGGACCACCAACGTGGAAGTGACGGTCAACGTCACCGACACGAAAAACGGAACGGTCAAGACGTACGTGAACCCGCTGCAGACCGACTTCAAGACCATCACCGACACCAGCGCGTTTGCCACCTGTCCGTGATTCCCGGAAGGAGGACGGGCTTTCGCCCGTCCTCCTTCTCCCTCACTCGCTCTCGATCGCCTGCCGGTAATCCGCGAGCGGCCCGGTCAGCAGCTGTGAGGGCATCGATCTCGAGCCGCTCGCCTCGACGATGATGATGTGAGGCAGTTCCGGCGTGTCCGTATACTGCTCGTGTCGCTCGATCCCTCGCAGCTCCTCGTGTGTGCTCTCGCCATACCGGCATGACACGATCTCCGCGAACCCGGCCTGGTGGAGCGTCTCCGTCAGCGTCTGCAGGTTGTAGAGAAACTGGTGACCCCAGCCGCGGAAGGCCTTGTTCATCCAGAAGCAGTCTCGCACCGCTTCGTCCCGCCCGCCCCAATTGCCGAGGTGGTACTGGGTCATCCAGACCCAGTCGAGGTTCGGCGTGGACAGGCGGAGTACGCCATCCGGCGCGAGCGCTCGCCGGCAGTCCGCCAGGAGGCGAGCCCCGTCGTCATACGAAAGATGCTCGATGAAGTGCTCGGCGAAGATGAATCGGAGATCGGCGTAGGGCAAACCGTCGCGAACATCGAGCCGCCGGTCGATCCCGGGATAGGAGCCGATGTCGACATTGATCCAGCCGGGCAGCAAAACAGGGCCGCAGCCGATGTGCAGCCGGTTCTTCTTCTCGGTTTGGGGTTGACGAGCCCGTCTGAACAGCGCCAATGGCATGCGGCTCATTCAACACCACCACGACCAGCCCGGCAAGGCAACCGTACTGACCTGACGTGCTGGATGCCACAAGTCCGGTGGCCGTACTGTGAACGACCCTCATGTCGATGCCTATGTCCCGCCGCCGGTGGGAGATCCTCGCCGCGGTCCTGATCGTGCTCCTGGCCCTCGGACTTCGGCTGCACCGCCTCGCCGACTGGTCCCTCGGCAACGACGAGATCGCCGAGGTGCGGTGGGCCTCCGGCTCGTTCCCCTCCATGATCGACGAGGTCCGCAACGACAAGGTCCATCCGCCGCTCGACTACATCGTCCAGCACCTGATCGGGCTGACCGCTGCGCCGGAATGGGTGCGCAGGCTGCCCTCGGTCATCGCCGGCACGATGACGGTCCTCTTCGTCTTTCTGCTGGGGCGGTGGTGGGTGAGCCCGGCGGCGGGGCTCTTCGCCGCGCTCATGCTCACCCTCGCCACCAACCACGTCCGCTACTCGCAGGAGGTCCGCCCTTACTCCATGGCGTTCTTCTTCGTCGCCGCCTCGCTGGTGGCGCTCGAGCTCTTCTCGCGGAAGAAACGATGGTGGTGGGCGGCGGGCTGGATAGCCACGGTTTGGCTCGCCGGCGCCACGCTCTACTTGGCCGGCGTCATGGCCGCCGTGGCCGGCTTCACGCGCATCTACCTCGACCGGCGAGAAACCCTGGCGGTTCTGTGGCGGCGTCTCCCTCTGATCGTGGCCGCCTGGACGCTGCTCTACCTCCCCTGGCTGCATGTCGTCTTTCGCGCGGCGCGATCCGTCTCCCCGCAGCCGGCCGAGCGCCTCGACTGGCCGTGGTGGCAGCTCCGGCTCCAGGTGTTCGGCACCGGGGACTGGAGGTTCGAGCCCGTCAGCCTCGGGTCGTGGGCGTTCTGGCTGGCCGTGCTCATCGGCCTCGCCGTCAGCGTGCGGCATCGACCTCTCCGCACCGCGGCGGCCTGGCTGCTGCTCGGCAGCGTGCTCACCGTCGTGTTCCTCCAGCTCCGCCCGCACTATCAGACGCCGCGATATCTGATGCCGGCCTGGATCGGGGCCTTCCCCCTGGCCGGCGCCGCGGTCGCGGTCCTCTTCCGCCGCCGGCTCACGGCGCCCCTCGGCGTGGCGATTCTGGCGCTCGTGGTCGGCTACAACGCCATCACTCTGCGCACTTACTTCCGCGGCGAGCGGGCTGACTGGCGAGGCATCGCCGAGTACGTCCACCAGCGCGTGCAGCCCGGCGATACGGTGCTGCTAACGAACAACTGGGTGGTCCGCAACTTCGGCTGGTACTGGCAGAGGCTGCCGCCGCGCCAGGGGGTGGCGGTGGAGCGCTTCATCCTCCAGTCGCACGATTTCCACGGCCCGGCCTGGATCGTCACGGGGCAGTGCTTACCCAGACCGCCCCTCGATGCCGCTGAGGTCATTCAGCAGTATCCGATGACCGAGCTGGCCGAAGTGCGATACCTCGCGCCGGAGTCCGTGCTGACGATGAAGGAAGAGCTGTGCCCGGAATAGGTGCCCCCCCCGACGGTGCCCGTCGTTTTTGGGATCGCGAAGTCATCGAGACGCGTCACGTCAGCTGGCTCGAACATCCTCTGGTCCGCGACTATGTGAACGATGTCATCGGCGGCTGGCCGATGGACTGGTTCGAGCGCCGGCTCGGCCGGCGCCGCTTCGAGCGGGCATTGAGCATCGGCTGCGGAAGCGGCGCGCTCGAGCGCGACGTGATCCTTCGCGGGATCTGCCGCAGAGTGGACGCCTTCGACGGCTCGGTCACCTCTCTACGCCTGCTCCTCTTCCACCAGTCCGCCACCACGTGGCGAAGCTCGAGAAGCTGTTCCGGGCCGTGCTGCGGGCCATGAGGCCGGACGGACTGCTCTATCTCGACGAGTACATCGGCCCGTCGCGGACCGAATGGAGCGGCGAGATCCTCACCCCTCATCGGGCCGTCCATGCTTCGCTGCCGCCGGAGATTCGAAACGGAGAGGACCTGCCTGATCCCGTCCAGGCGGACGACCCGTCCGAGGCGATTCGTTCGAGCGAGATCGAGCCCCAGATGCGGATCGGCTTCGAGACGATGGCGCGCCGGCCCTACGGCGGAACCCTCCTGTCGGTCCTCATCCCGCGGCTTCGCCGCGACCGGCTGACGGACTCGTTGCTGGAGCGCCTGATCGACGAGGAGCGGCTCCTCCTTGCTCGGGGCGGGTCGTCGTATTACGCGATCATCGTGGCCCGCCCCCGCCGCGGTCTGGCGAGGCTGCGTGCGCGGATTCACTATTTCGCCGTCCCGAAGCTGAAGCGGTCCGGTTCCTGATCAGCGGGGCGCGGGCGAGCTCGCTCCCGCTTCCCGGATGAAGCGCTCGATCGTGCCGTAGTAGCGCTCCGGCTCCGCGGCCGGGATCTCCGAGTGCAAGGCGGTCTCGCTGACCAGCATCTCCTTCGGTCCTCGGATCCCGTCGTACAGCTTCTTGCCGAGCGAGAAGGGGATGATGTGATCGCGGCGGCCGTGCATGACCAGCACCGGAACGCCGGCCTCGTTCAGCCATCGGGTGGTGGTCATGGCCCGCGGGGCGGTCCAGCCGACGGGGATCGGCGCGTAGAGCGCGTTTCCGAGGTCCGCGAGCGAGGGGAAGGAGTTCTCGATGATCACCGCCCGCACCTCGCGCCGGCTGGCCACGTACGCTGCGTAGGGGCCGCCGAGCGATTCGCCATAGACCACGATCGATCGGGGCGCCGCTCCGAGGTTCTCCACCGCGTAGTCGTATGCGGCCAGCGCGTCGTGGTAGAGGCCCGACTCGGTCGGGCGTCCCTCGCTGCGGCCGTACCCGCGCCACTCCGCCAGGAAGACGGAGATCCCGCGCCGCGCCAGCTCCGCGGCCATCGGGGCGCGGTTCGAGACGTTGCCGCCGTTTCCATGAAACCAGATGATCACCGGCTCGCCGCCGCCGGCCGCCCGGAAAACCCACCCGTGCAGCCGGACGCCGTCGCTGGTGGTGAAGTAGTGGTCCTCCGGCGCGACGGCGAGCCCGCGCACGTCCCACAGCCCGATCGGGAAGCGGTCGGGAAAGAACATCGACGCCCGCCGCGCGTAGCGCGCGAAGGCGTAGATGGCCACCAGGGTGATGGCCGCGGTGATGAGGATCGAGCGGAGCATGGTGTCACGTGTCATCCTGAGCCGCGTAGACGGCGAAGGATCCCCTGCCCGCGGTGCGGTCGGCCGGAGGAGGTCCTTCGCCGCGCTGCGCCGGCTCAGGATGACACGAACACGACACCGGTTTCACGCCGACAGCTTGTCCCAGTCGGTCTCCGGGGCATCGATGGCAAGAGCCAGTCCGCCGTCCGAGCCGATGAAGACGGGGTCCTCCATGTAGCGCACCTTCCCGCCGCCGACCTGGTCGAGCGCCGACTCGAGCGCCTGCGGGAGGCCGCGAATGAGCCCGCCGCCCCCGGAGAGGATCACGTTCTTGCGCACCCGCTCCTGGAACTCCGGCTCCACGCGCGAGAGGAGGTCGAGCATGGTCTCGATGGTCGGGCCGAGCACGGTCTCGCAGGCGGCGCGCATCTCGTTGGTGATGTCGAGCTCGGTCGGCACGCCCTTGACCGGCGCCGTCGCCATGACGCGCTGTTTCGGCTCGCCGACGAAGCTCTGCTTCTCCTTCCACTCCCGCACCATGAAGACCGTCACGTTCGCCTCCGGGTAGCGCTCCTCGATGAGTCCGAGCAGGTGCGCGTCGATGGAGTCCCCGGCGATGGTGAGGGTGCGCTGGTCTTCCTCGGTCGGGTAGCGTCCCTTCATCACGCAGAAGTCGCTGGTCCCCGCCCCGATGTCGATGATCATCGTGTGCAGCAGGGCATCGAGGCCGTAGGCCACGGCGAACGGCTCGGAGACGATCATCAGGCTGTCGACGATTCCCTTCATGGAGTTGCGGAGATACTGCTTGTTCGTCCGCAGCGCCGCGGCCGGCACGCCGACCACGGCGCGCACGTTCGAGCTGTCCACCTTCCCGTTCGTGCTCACGCCGACCAGGCCGAGGAGATGGCGGAGGAGCTCGCGCACGGCCTCCACGTCCTTCTCCGATCCTTCCTTCAGCAGGCCGCGCTCGAGGGGCCGGTGCAGGTCGAGCATGGTCCGGTTGGCGACGGCGTCGTGGCCGATCAGCACCGCTCGTTTGAGCACCTTCCTGGCCACCATATCCACCGGCCATCCGACGAAGCTGTCGACCACGAACTTCTCCCCGTTCGACGCCGAGATCGAGCTGCGCGAGGTGCCGAGATCGATTCCGACGTGGAGTATCTCGGAGCTAGAGGACATGTCAGGTTCCTTTCTTCTGCGGCGCATCATTGGCGGTGGCGTAGGCGTGGATGCCGTGGAAGAGGGCCTCGGCGATCTCCTGCCGATACTCCGACCTGCCGAGCATCGCCGCTTCCTTGTGATTGGACAGACATCCCACCTCGGCCAGCACGGCCGGCATCTCCGTGGCCACCAGCACGATGAACGGCGCCCGCTTCACGCCCCAGTTCTCCAGCGCCGGGTCGGACCGCCGCAGGCGCGAGTGCAGATGCTGCTGGACGCTCCGCGCCAGTTGCCGCGACTCGTCGCGGCGCGCGTCCGCGTAGACGCCGTCGAGCAGCTTGCGCAGATCGGCCAGCGAGTACCCGGAACCGCTGTTCTCCGCAGTGGCCAGCCGCGTCAGCGACGGGTCGCTCGTGGGTCCCAGGTAGTACGTCTCCACTCCGCGCGAGGTGGTGTGATCGAGGATGGCGTTGACGTGGATGGAGACGAAGATGTCTCCGCGCGAGTCGTTGGCCAGGCGCGCCCGGTCGCGCAGCGGGATGGTCTGGTCGTCGGCCCGCGTGGCGACGACCTCGAAGCCGTTCGACTCGAGGATGGTCCGGAGGCGCTGCCCGATGTCGAGCGTGATCTCCTTCTCGGTCAGCGCCGGGGCCGTCGCGCCCGGGTCATTCCCCCCATGGCCGGCATCGAGCACCACCCGCCGTACCGAGAGGGGGAAGGCCGCCGAGGGCACGCGCTGCAGCGGCGGCTCCGGGAAGGTCTCCCGCGTCAGTTCCGTGGCGGGGGATCCGGCGATGGGAACCGCCGCCGCCATCGCGACGCGCCCGGCCTGCGGTGGCATCGCGGCGCCGGTCTGCGGCGGATGCGTGGCCAGCCAGGTGGAGGCGACCAAGGCCAGCGGCACGACGACCAGCGGAGCGCGGCGCAGCCAGAGGCTCCACATCCGGTTCCGCGGCCGCAGCGCGCGCGGCGGCAAACCCCGGATCGTGTCGAGGTTATCGGCGACTGCCTCCTGAAGCAGGCGGCGCCGCACTCGTTCCGTGTTCACCGCTCTCATTCCCGTACCCGCTCGCCCGATTTCAGACCACTCAGAACCTCCTATTTTAGTCCAGCGGGCCCACCGGGCGGTGGGGACGCATAAAATCGCCTCGAAAGGGAGGATGGTTCGATGTCCCATGACAAGGTCTACAAGCTGGTCGAGATCGTCGGTACGTCGGAGGAGTCCTTCGCGCGCGCGGTGGCCAGCGGCGTGGAGCGCGCCTCGCAGACCCTCCGCAACCTCGACTGGTTCGAGGTCACGGAGCTCCGCGGCCGGGTGGCCGGCGGCAAGGTCTCGCAGTACCAGGTCAAGCTCAAGGTCGGGTTCCGTTTGGAAGAATGAGGGGAGGGATCGGTCCCGGGCACGAATCCTGCCCTCTTCCCGCCCGATGCCCGATCAGCCCGTCATCGAGACCCGCCGCTCGATTCCCAATGCTCTGCGAGTGGTCGTGCTCACTCTCGGCGTGGCGGTCCTGCTGCTCTTCCTCTGGGTGGCGCGCTCGCTCTTCCTGATGGTCTTCCTGGCCATCGTCGCCGGCCTGGCGCTCTCGCGGGCGACCGACGGGCTGGAGAAGCTTCGCGTCCCGCGCGCCGCCGGCGCGCCGCTGATCATGCTCGTGCTTCTCGGCGCGCTGGCAGGGCTGCTCGCCGCCATCGCCCCCACCGTCCGCGAACAGGCGCGCGACCTCAGGAGTGAGGTCCCGAAGGCCTTTCAGCGGGTCGAGGAATGGCTCGGCATGGCCAGGGAGAACGCCCTCGGCGGCGACGCGCAACCGGAACAGGCGCCCGCCGGAGAGGAAGGCCAGAACACGCGGCAGCTCGAGCCCCAGCCGCAGCGCCAGCCCGAGGCATCCGGCGCCTTGCAGTCGATGTTCGGCCGCCAGGCGCGCTCGGCCGGCCGCATCCTCTTCTCGGTGCTCTCGTCGACCTTCGAGGCCGTGGCCGGCATCGTGATCCTGATCTTCGTGGCCATCTACATCGCCATCAGTCCGAAGACGTACTACCGGGGAATCATGCACCTCGTGCCGCACGACAAGCGGCCGCGTGCGGAAGAGGTTCTCGGCGACCTGGCCACGACTCTGCGAGGGTGGCTGGTGGCGCGGCTGATCGCCATGGTGGTGATCGGCGCCGTCACCGCGGGCGGACTGGCGCTGCTCGGCGTCAGGGGCGCCCTCGCCCTCGGCCTTCTGGCCGGGGTGCTGGAGCTGATCCCCTTCTACGGCCCGATCATCGCCTCGATCCCGGGCATCGCGATGGCCCTGCTGGAGTCGCCGAAGCAGGCGATCTACGTCGGCATCTTCTACCTGGTCATCTTTCAGCTCGAGGGCAGCCTGCTCACGCCGGTCATTCTGAAGAAGCGTCTGGAGATCCCGCCGGTGCTGACCATCCTGGCGGTCACCGCGTTCGGGATCGCCTTCGGCGTGCTGGGGATGCTCGCCGCGGAGCCGCTGCTCGCGGCGGCGCTGCTGGTGATCCGGAAGCTGTACGTGCGCGACGTGATCGGCGACCAGGTCGAGAACGGAGCCGTGTCAGGCGGAAGGGGAGCAAGAGGATAGGCGGGCACGTAGTCAAAGACCGGGCTCTCGGGCACGGGCTCGGGAGGGACGCGCGGTTGCGACTCCCCCGATCCCGTGCCCGCGCCCGAGCCCGTGCCCGGCTTTTCTTAGGCTTAGGAACCGCAGAGCCTTCTCCCCCGCCTCCGGCGGGGGAGAAGGTGGTCCTGAGACATGCGCCTACAGCGAGAACAGTGTCTGTTCGTCCACGGCTCCTTCGCCGTGCGCGACGATCAGCGCCACCGAGGAGTCGCTGGCGACGTTGACGGCCGTGCGCGACATGTCGAGGAGGCGGTCCACCGTCCAGATCAGCGCCGTGTACTCGACCGGAAGCCCGACCGCCTGCAGGATGATCACCATCATCACCAGCCCGGCGTGCGGGATGCCGGCCGCCCCGATGCTCACCATCAGCCCGAGGAAGACGATGAGCAGCTGGCCGCCGAAGGTCAGCGTGAAGTTCGGATCGATCGCGGCGTGGAGCTGGGCGATGAAGATCACCGAGACGATCTCGTAGAGCGCCGTCCCGTCCATGTTGATCGTGGAGCCGAGCGGCAGGACGAAGCTGGTCACGTCCTTGTGGATGCCCGCTCCCTTCTCCGCCCGCTCCATGGTCACCCCCAGCGTGCCGCTGCTCGAGGCCGTGGAGAACGCCGTGAGCAGGGCCGGGCTCATGGCCCGCAGGTAGCGGTAGGGGTTGCGCCGGGTGAAGAGATAGATCAGCAGGGGGAGGGTGAGGAGCAGGTGAATGCCCAGCGTGGCCATCACCGTCACCACGTAGCGGATCATGGTGATGAAGACTTCCGGCCCGGTGGTGGCCACCATCCGGGCGATGAGCGCGGCGATCCCCACCGGCGCCAGGGAGATGACGAACCGGGTCATGCGCAGCATCACCTCCGCCCCGGCGTCGATGAAGCCGATCATGGGGGCGCGCTTCGACTCCTCGACCATCAGCAGGAAGATCCCGAACAGGAGCGTGAAAAGGATCACCCCGATCAGATCGAAGCTCGCCGCCGAGGCCACCACGTTCTCGGGGATCATGTTCAGCAGCACCGCCCAGAACGACTCCGGCACCGGCCTGAGCTGCGCCTCCAGCGGGATGGTCAGGTTGGTGCCGACGCCCGGCCGGATGAGGTTCACCATCAGCAGCCCGGTGATGATGGCCAGCAGGCTGGTCATGATGTAGAGGCCGAACGTCTTCGCCCCGATGCGCCCCAGCCGCCGCATGTCGCCCATCCCGCCGATCCCCGCCGCCAGCGAGAAGAAGACCAGCGGGATGACGATCATCTTCAGCAGCCGGAGGAAGATCTCGGCGATGCCGTGGATGGCGCGGTAGATCTCGCTCCGCTGCAGGCGGGCGTTGATCTCCGTGGCCACTTCCGGGGCGCGCTCGGCCAGCTCGGTCCGCGTGTAGTCGGGGCCGAGGACCGCCCGCCGCGCCTCGCCGGCGTGCGTCCGGTTGAGCGCCGTCCCGGCCAGCGCCCCGGCCAAAACGCCCAGGATGATCCACCAGTGCAGACCGAGTCGCCGCATGCGCAATGGGCCGCGACTATAACAAACTCCCCGATGACCCCCGAGTCCCGAGCCCTGCGCCCCGGACACGGTACAATCCGCCCTTTTGACCGACCTTTCCAGGAGCAATCAACCGAAATGACCGCCACTCTCGACCGCACCACGCATCCGTTCGACGACGCCGCCGCCGCCGGCCGCGTCGCCTACAAAGTCCGCGATCTCTCCCAGGCCGGTCACGGCCGCGCCGAGATCCGTCTGGCCGAGCACGAGATGCCCGGCCTCACGGCCCTCCGCGAAAGGTACGCCGGCCAGAAGCCGCTCGGCGGCGCGAAAATCATGGGCTCGCTGCACATGACCGTCCAGACCGCCGTGCTGATCGAGACGCTGAGCGTTCTCGGCGCCGACGTCCGCTGGGTGTCGTGCAACATCTTCTCGACGCAGGACCACGCCGCCGCGGCCGTGGTGGTCGGTCGTCCGGAAACCGGCGGCACACCGGAGAACCCCCGCGGCATTCCGGTGTTCGCCTGGAAAGGGGAGACCCTCGAGGAGTACTGGTGGTGCACGTCCGAGGCGCTGCTGTGGCCCGACGGGAGCGGGCCGGGGCTGATCGTCGACGACGGCGGCGACGCCACGCTGCTCGTGCACAAAGGGGTGGAGTTCGAGGGAGAGAAGCGCGTCCCGGAGTTCAAACCCTCCGACGAGCCGGAAGAGTGGGGAGTGATCCTCGATCTGCTTCGGCGGGAGCTCGCCCGCGATCCGCAGCGCTGGAGTCGCGTGGCCGCCGGCATCAAGGGCGTTTCCGAGGAGACCACCACCGGCGTTCACCGCCTCTACCAGATGATGGAGGCGGAAACGCTGCTCTTCCCGGCCATCAACGTCAACGACTCCGTGACCAAGTCGAAGTTCGACAACATCTATGGGTGCCGGCACTCGGTGATCGACGGCCTCAATCGCGCCACGGACGTGATGCTGGCCGGGAAGCTCGCCGTCGTTTGTGGCTATGGCGAGGTCGGGAAGGGATGCGCACAGGCGCTGCGGGGACAGGGCGCGCGCGTGGTCGTGACCGAGATCGATCCGATCTGCGCATTGCAGGCGGCCATGGAGGGATTCGAGGTCCGCACGCTGGAGAGCATCGTGGAGAAGGGGGATATCTTCGTCACCGCCACGGGCAACAAGGACATCATCACCGCCAGGCACATGAGCCGGATGAAGGACAAGGCCATTGTGAGCAACATCGGCCACTTCGACAATGAGATCGACATGGCCGGGCTCAAGAAAGTGCCGGGCGTCCGCAAAGTGAACATCAAGCCGCAATACGACGAGTGGGTGTTCCCCGACGGCCACTCCGTGCTGGTTCTGGCCGAGGGACGGCTGATGAACCTCGGCTGCGCCACCGGTCATCCCTCGTTCGTCATGTCGGCGTCGTTCACCAATCAGGTGCTCGCCCAGATCGCGCTGTGGCAGAACAAGGGCGAATATCAGAAACAGGTCTATGTGCTGCCCAAGAAGCTCGACGAGGAGGTGGCCCGCCTCCACCTGGCCCATCTCGGCGTGGAGCTCACCAGGCTCAGTGACGATCAGGCGCGTTATCTCGGCATTCCAGTGGACGGACCGTTCAAGTCCGACCATTATCGTTACTGATCACCACTCCAATTCCTTTGTGTTTATTTACGCCCGTGTGTGCGCAATGTCAGAAGAGCGCTGTTATGATGCGCGGACTTTTTGTGTATGGAGGTTTCCATTTGGCACGCCCCGCAAAATCGCCGATCCCCCAACTGACGCCCGGCCAGGCCAGCTACGTACTGGAGCGAATGGTTGCCGACCGCCGCGTTTCAGCCGGTGAGGTGACGCGTTATGTGTCGGAAATGCAGCAGGAGATCAACCGGCTGCAGCAGCGCCTGGAGAACCTGAGACAGGCCAGCGCCGGCGCCGGTTCGCAGAAGCGGCGAGGTCGTCCCGCGGCCGCCGCACCGCGCGGCCGTCGATCGGGCCGTGTCACCGCCGAGCAGCGCGCCTCGCGGCAACTGCAGGGCCGCTACCTCGGCCTTCTTCGCCAGATTCCCGCAAGCCGCCGCGGGCCCTTTCAGAAGACCGCCCGCGAGCGCGGTCGCGAAGCGGCCATCAAGGATCTCACCAGCGCATTGGCAAAGTGACGGTTACTGTGGCGTGACCAGCGTTACGTGCTGCGTGTCATTGTTCGTGACGGCCACGAAGGTCCAGAACATGCTGCCGGGCGTCAGCGGCTCCACCTCGATCCTCGCCGGGGACGGCGGAGCCGTACTGAGGGGCAGACGGGTCGCGATCGCGTATTGGGCATAGGCCGGCTGCAGCCGGAACGGACCCTCATCGAGGGTGGTGGCCACGAGGTCGACCTCGGCAAGAGAAATCTCGTTGCCGATCCCTTCGGGCTGAGCGTAGATCCGGACACGGAAACGCGACTCGCTGTGCGCCGTGTCGTACACGCGCAGCATCAGACGAAAGTTGCCGTCGAGCGGCACCGCCATCAGTTGCGTCGTCCCGGTGTGGAGGTCCGCGGCGCGCACCACCGGCAGCTCCGTTCCGGCATCGAGGGCCTGTCGCGACACGTCCCACAACCGCAGCGACGGCGACAAACGCGACGCGGCCTGCTCGGAGACGTACAGCATCCGTCCGGGGTTCGCCGACGGCGGCCGGAGAGTGTCCGGAAGGCCGCGCAAGGTCTCGTTCGGTTGCAGCGCCCGCGTCAGCGGGAACACCGTCAGGCAGCCCTGGCCGGGGGGGCAGTCCCACGGCGCCAGAAGCGCGATCAGCTCGCTGTTGTTGCGGATCCAGAACTCCGATCGCCACAGCGACCCATGCGCGCCTGGAACGTCGCCGTCGGTGTAAACCGGGAGGAGGAATGCCGTGTAACCCGACTCCTCCCCCGTCACGAACGTGAACGCGTTGGCAACCGTCACGCTCCGGCCGTCGCCGGTGCGCAGCGTGAGCTCGACCGTCCCCGCGGCGTGGGCCGGCGTGCGCACCGTGACCCGGCTGTCCTGCTCATCGAGGGGATCGACCGCGGAAGAGGCCCCGAAGCGGACCGTGGTGGGGCAGGGGAGGATGCAGGCGAAGCCCGGCGGCAGTGTAAGGTTGGCGCCGGTGATGGTCACCAGCGTGCCGCCCGCCGTCGGGCCGGCCGCCGGCTGAATGGAGGTGACAACCGGCGGCGCCGCACCGCCATGAACCGTGAGGGGAGAGAGGAGAAGAAGGAGAGAGATAAGGCAGACCGGTCTCATGCGACAGCTAAACACGCCGGGGGCCGCGGGCGATTTCACCGCCATGTGCACGAAACGTGAAGATTCGGTGACGTGATGAGACCGTTTTCTCTTTTTGCATGTTCTCTCTTCGCCATGGCCTGCTCGCCGGCGCCGCCCGCCGAGCCGGCGGGCACCGCGCCACCCACCACCGCCGCTCAGCCGGAGATTGCGATCTCGTCGGTCATCGCCGCAAACCCCGTCATCGTGGAGGGGCGGGCCCGCACCTTCGAGAACAACGTCGTGATCCGCCTCATCGACTCGCGCGGTGAGCTGATTCGGGAGACCTTCACCACCAGCCTGGGCGACATCGGACGCCGGAATCCCTTCCGCGCGGAGGTGTTCGTCACAAGAGACCCTGGAGCGAAGCTGACGGCCCAGGCGCTCGAGTACTCAGCGCGCGACGGCTCCGAGCGGTCGCTCGCCTCGGAGACGGTCGATTACCGGGTCGCGCCGATCTCCGTCGACCTCTACTTCCACGACGCGCAGAAGAGCCCGACCGACTGCGCCCGGGTCTTCCCGCAGAGACGGGAGCTTCCCAGGAGCGTGGCCATGGCCCGGCTGCTCGTCGAGGCGCTGATTGCCGCGCCGGGCTCGCCCTTCCCGCCGGGATCGGCCGTCCAGAGCGTGGTCCTTCGCGATGGAGAGCTGACCGTCGATTTCAACGAGCGGCTGCAGAGCGTCGGCGGATCGTGCGCCGTGCAGGCGATCCGCGCCTCCGTCGAGCAGACCGTGAAGCAATTGCCGGCCGTCGAGCGTGTCGTGATCACCGCCGGCGGCAGCGAGAAGCTGGCTCTGCAGCCGTGAGCCGGAAGCCGGTCCGCTACACTCGCCAGGTGCGCGCGAGTCTATTGGCCCTCCTCCTCCTCCTAGCCGTCCCGCTCGGGGCGCAGACGGTCACCCTCCTCCACTTCTCCGACTACCACTCGCACGCCCTGCCGTTCTATTCGGAGGGGCGTCCCGATCAGGGCGGCATCGCCCGCGCCATCGGCTACCTCGCTCGACAGAAACGCGGCGGCGCGCTGATCTTCAGCGGCGGGGACATGATCAACCGCGGTGCGCCGGCGTGG
>DATLEX010000144.1:0-18404 GCA_035525045.1 Thermoanaerobaculia bacterium
GAGGAGCGTCCCCGCCACGGCGCCGAAGGTGTTGATCCCGTAGACCCATCCCGCGTCGGAGCCGAGCGACTCCTTCTCGCCGCGGATGCCGGCGAGAAAGAGCGGGAAGGTC
The DNA here is from genome assembly GCA_035525045.1 of Thermoanaerobaculia bacterium. Taxonomy (GTDB): domain Bacteria; phylum Acidobacteriota; class Thermoanaerobaculia; order Gp7-AA8; family Gp7-AA8; genus DATLEX01. The sequence continues at coordinate 113 of DATLEX010000144.1, forward strand.
ATCCCCATCAGGATGACGATCGGCCCGAGGATCACGATCGAGGCGAGCGCGGGGGCCAGCGGCGCCATGGCGTCGGAGAGATGCCTCTCGAAGAGGATCGTGCGCGGCGCGGCGAGCCGGAAGAGCGCCGGCGTGGCGAAGACCAGCAGCCCCACGCAGACCTCCACCACCCCGAACGCCGCCAGGGGCGGAACGTTCCGCCGAGCCACCCGCCCACCGATCGCCGCCCCCACCCCCAGCCCCGCCATGAAGATGGCCAGGAGGAGCCCCGTCCCGGTCAGCGCCGAGCCGAACATCGCCGCCAGCACGCGCGACCACACCACCTCGGCGATCAGCCCCGCCGAGCCGGAAGCGGTGAGGCAGACGAGCGAGAGGAGGACGAATCGCCGCGGCAGGACGACCCTCCGTGCGGCGGCCATTCCGGCTCAGCGATCCTGCTTCACCACGACCACTGTGCGGGCCAGCTTGTCGTGCCATCCCTGCTTGCGCGGGTCGAAGGCGATCCAGATGTAGCCGAGACCGCACGGAATCATGGAGAGGATGTAGCCGAGGTAGCGAATCACGTACTGCCCCAGGGAGGGAGCGCCGCCGGTGCCGGCGTCCACGATCCGCGCCGAGACGAGCATCTTCCCCGGCGTGGCCTGCTTGAAGTGCCAGAACCCGATGACCAGCACGGCCGGAAGGATCCAGGAGATGACGAAATCGGCCGGCCCTCGAACGAGCGTGCTCCAGATGTCCGCCTGATCCTCCGTCCAGTACCCGACGCCGTAGATCATCGTCAGCAGCGGCGCGGTCACGAGCAGAAGAAGGATGAGATCGACGATCTCGGCGAGAAGGCGCCGCCAGAAGCCTGCGTACTGCCCCGTGGGAACGCCAGTGAACCCTGTCGACGTCATCCGCTACCTCCTTGTGCCTCGGACTCGACCTTCACGCGGGTAAGGCCTCCGAGCTGCTGGAGCAGAACGATACCAAGAAGAGCGGCCAGCGCCCGAATCAGGTAGGGCTCCGCGCCCTCCTCCTCCCACTGCGCCGCGCTGCGGGCAAGGAATACCGAGTCACCTCGACATCGCTCGCATACCGCTCGAAGATCGCCTCCGCATCCGCCGCGACCGGAGCGGACAACGCGAAAAGTTCCTCCCACCGGCCCGGGCCGAGCCCCCCTACTTGCTCTCTTTCTCTTCCGCAGCCGTTTCGCCGCGCAGGTTCGCGAAGGGGAAGTAGTCGAGGACGTCATATTCCCAGACGTTGGTCGGGAAGATGACCACCAGCTCCGCAAGCTGATCGCCCTCGTTCCGGAATGAGTGCGGGACCATCGGCGGGATGTTGACGATGTACGGGCCTTCCATCGTGAAGATCTCGCCGCCCAGCGCGTAGAGGATCTTCCCCTCGAGGAGCACGTGCGACTCCTCGCCCGCGTGGGTGTGCATCGGCGGAGCACCCCCGGGCGCCGTGTACGTGATCCCGATGGTCAGGTTGCGATAGCCGTGCCTCTGCCCCTCCATCACATGCACAAACTCTCCGGGACCCGGGTTGATCACCGGGAGGTCCTTCTTCGAAAGGGCGAGGTCCTTGACCGATGTGATGTCCGCCGGCTTGAAGACCCCGGGCACCCTTCGCGTCTCCAGCACGTTGTGCGGGTGGTGCTGGGCGTGCAACTGCCTTCTCACCTCGTCGACGTCGACGATCCACTCGCCGTGCTCGATCTTCTGCCCAGGCTGCGCGTCGGAGGGGGAATAGGTCACCGCGGGCTCCGGCGGCAGAGCCGGTTTCTCATCGGCGGGAGCCGCAATGGGAGCGCGAGAGCACGCGGCAACGATCAGGGCCATACCCAGAAACATCATCAACTTCGTCGGACGACCGTTCATCGGGATCCTCCTTTCAGACTTCCGGGGATCGCTTTCACAGAAGGATATCGAAAACGCGCGTGAGGGGAACCGGGCACGAATGGCATCGCGCGCGCGGGCCCGCGGCTCACACACCGGCGACGGCGGGGGGCTTGGCGATCGGCTGGCGGTAGCCGCACTCGGCGTTGTTGCAGTACTCGATGTGCCCCTCGCGCTTCGTCTCCTTCTCCAGCAGGTACGCCGCGGCGCACTTCGGGCAGGGGCGGGGGACGGGGCGGCTGTTGACGGCGAAGTCGCACTTCGGGTAGCGCGAGCAGGAGTAGAAGATGCCGCGGCGCGAGCGGCGCTCGAGCAGCTCTCCCTCCCCGCAGGTCGGGCACTTCACCCCCGTCGGCTTCGGGGGCGTCGACTTCCCGCCGCCGAGCTTGCGGATGTTCCGGCAGTCGGGATACCCCGAGCAACTGAAGAAGGGGCCGTACCGGCCGCTCTTGAGAACCATCTCCTTCCCGCAGTTCTCGCAGGGGGGCTGCGGCTCCTGGCCGAGGTCGATCTTCATCAGGCGCGGGTCCTTCGTGTTCCGGCAGTCGGGATAGCCGGTGCAGGCGAAGAACTGCCCGAAGCGGGAGCGCTTGAGCGTCATCGTCCTGCCGCACTTCTCGCAGATGATCGTCTCCTCATCCGGCCCCACCGCGTCCCCCTTCGCGATCTCCTTCGTGGTCTTGCACTCCGGGTAGTTGCTGCAGGCCAGGAACTCGCCGAAGCGGCCGAACTTGATGACCATCGGCGCCCCGCAGTTCTCGCACTTCTCGTCGGTCTCGATGCCCGTCCCCTTGACCTGGGTCATCTCCTTGCCGGCGCGGGCGAGGTCCTTGTTGAACTTTTTGGCGAACTTCCTGATCGCCGCGATCCACTCCAGCTTCCCCTCCTCGATCTCGTCGAGCTCCAGCTCCAGGCTGGCCGTGTACCCCTCGTCGATGATGTCGCCGAACGATTCCTTCAGGAGCCGCGTCACCAGCATCCCGAGCTGCGTGGGGTGGAACTTCCCGTCGTGCTTGTACGTGTAGTCGCGGGCCTGGATCGTGGTGAGGATCTGCCCGTACGTCGACGGCCGCCCGATCCCGTTCTCTTCCAGCTCCTTCACCAGCGTGGCCTCGGTGAAGCGCGGCGGCGGCTGCGTGAAGTTCTGCTTCGTCTCCAGGTCGAGGAGCTTCAGCACGTCCCCCTCGTTCAGCGGCGGCAAGGCCTTCTCGTCGTGCTTCTCGTCTTCGTCGTCCACCGCGTCCCGCATCACGGCCAGGAAACCGGCGAACTTCAGCACCTCTCCGGAGGCGCGGAGGGTGAGGTTTGCCCGCTCGATGTCGACGTCGGTCACGTCGAAGAGCGCCGGCTTCATCTGCGAGGCCACGAAGCGGTCGAAGATGAGCTTGTAGATGTTGTACTCCTCCCTGGTGAGATAGTCTTTCACCTTCTCCGGATCGAACTCGGTGGAGGTGGGGCGGATGGCCTCGTGGGCCTCCTGCGCCCGTGCCGCTTTTTTGACACGATAATAGTTTGGGGTTTCAGGAACGATATCGGCACCATATTTCGTGCTGATATATCCTCGCACCTCGGCGAGGGCGTCCTCCGAGATCCGCACCGAGTCGGTGCGCATGTAGGTGATCAGCCCCACCAGCCCCGCCTCCCCCAGCTCCTTCCCCTCGTAGAGCTTCTGGGCGATCTGCATGGTCCGCTTCACCGGGTACTTGTAACGGTTGTACGCGGTGCGCTGCAGCGTGGAGGTGATGAACGGCGGCGCCGGCGACTGCTTCTTCTCCTTGCGCGCGACGCTTCCGACTCGGTATTCGCCCCCCTTGAGCTGCCCCTCGATCTTCCGCGCGGTCTCCTCGTTCGGGACCTCGGCCTTCTTCCCGTCGACCTTCGTCAGCCTGGCGATGAAGGGAGGCGGCGTCTCCCCCTCCAGCTTCGCCGCGAAGATCCAGTACTCCACCGGAACGAAGGCTTTGATCTCCTCCTCCCGGTCGACGATCATCTTCATCGCCACCGACTGCACGCGGCCGGCGGAGAGCCCGCGGCGCACCTTGTCCCATAGCAGGGGGGAGAGTTTGTAGCCGACCAGGCGATCGAGGACGCGCCGCGCCTGCTGGGCGTTGACCTTGTTCATGTCGATCTCGAGCGGCTGCTCGATCGCCTTCCGCACGGCGTTCCGGGTGATCTCGTGGAAGAGGATGCGGCGGACCTTCTTCGAGTCGCCGCCGAGGAGGTGCATCACGTGCCAGCCGATGGCCTCCCCCTCCCGGTCGGGGTCGGAGGCGATGTAGATGACGTCGGCCTTCTTGGCCGCCGCCCGCAGCTCGCTAACGACCTTCTCCTTCCCCTCCAGCACCTCGTAGGTCGGCTCGAAGGTCTTCTCGTCGACGCCCAGCTCGTTCTTCGGGAGATCGCGGACGTGCCCCACCGACGCCTTGACGACGTAGTCCTTCCCGACGAACTTGTTGATGGTCTTCGCCTTGGCCGGGGACTCGACGATGACGAGGTTCTTGGCCATGTAGTGCCGCCCAAACTAACACGGCGGCGGGGGATATTCCGCGGGGGGGAGGGCGCTGCGTGGCCCCGCCCGGCCAGATCCCTCGCTCACGCTTCTCATGAAACGTGCCCTCTCCCGCCTTGCGGGAGAGGGATGACACGGGGGTTACTCGGGCTCCGGCTCTTCTTCGTCGTCGGCGCCGGCGGCTTTGTATTTCTTGGTCTTGTTGTAGAGGGTCTTGTAGGAGATGCCGAGGATCTCGGCGGTCTTGCGGCGGTCGCCGTCGGTCATGTTGAGGGTCTGCTCGATGACGATGCGCTCGACCTCCTCCATCGGCTGGCCGAGGTTGATGGTGACGGCGTTGCGGCCGCGGATGCGCCGGGCGCCGAGGAGCTTGTCGGGGAGACACTCCTGGGTGAGGGCCTCGCCGCGGGCCATGATGAAGGCGCGGTTGATGACGTTGCGCAGCTCACGCACGTTGCCGGGCCAGTCGTACTGCTGCAGCGCCTCGATGAAGTCGGGCTCGATCCGCTCCACGGTCTTCTCTTCCGTCTCGTTGAGCTTCTGCAGGAAGAAGTGGGCGAAGAGGGGGATGTCCTCCAGTCGGTCGCGCAGCGCCGGGACGTCGATGGGGAAGACGTTGAGCCGGTAATAGAGGTCCTCGCGGAGCTTGCCGTCCTCGATGGCCTTCTGCGGATCGCGGTTCGAGGCGGCGATGATGCGGGCGTCGATGGAGATCTCTTCGTTGCCGCCGACGCGCCGGAACTTCGACTCCTCCAGCACGCGCAAAAGCTTGACCTGCAGCTCGATGGGCATCTCGGTGATCTCGTCGAGGAAGACCGTCCCCCCCTTGGCCAGCTCGAAGTAGCCCTCCCTCCGCTTGATGGCGTTGGTGAAGGCTCCCTTCTCGTGGCCGAAGATCTCCGACTCGATCAGCGTCGGGGAGATGGCGCCGCAGTTGAAGGCGATGAACGGCTTCATCTTCCGGCGCGACAGGGAGTGAATGGTGTTGGCCACCACTTCCTTCCCCGAGCCCGACTCCCCGACGATGAAGACGTTGGCGTCCGTGTTGGCCACCATCTCGATCTCTTCGAAGAGCTTCTGCATGGCCCGCGACTTGCCGACCAGGTGGCCGAGGGCGCCCATCTTCTGCAGTTGCCGCCGGAGCTCGAGGATCTCCTGCTTCATCGCCTGCTTGTCTTCGACGGTCTTGAGGATGACCTGCAGGCGGGCAAGATCGACCGGCTTGGTCACGTAGTCCTCCGCGCCGACCTTGAGCGCCTTCACGGCGGAGTCGACCGTGGCGTGCCCGGTCAGGATCACCACCGAGACGTCGGGGTAGGTTTCCTTGATGCGATGGAGCAGGTCGAGCCCCGAGCCGTCGGGGAGCTTCAGGTCGACGATGGCCACGTCGGGAACGAGTCTGCTGACCGCGGCCCACCCCGCCTTGACCGTGCCGGCGACCTCGGGCTCGTAGCCCCACTCCTCCACCACGTCGGCCATGCCGGCGCTGGTCGCACGATCATCGTCGACGATCAGGACTCGTTTCATTGTTGTTGGCTCAGTGGGAGTGTCAACCGCAGTGAGACATTATCACTTTCATCCGTGGCATTCAGTTCGCCCCCATACGTCTCGGCGATCAGCCGGGCCGCCGCGAGCGACACGTCCGGGTTGCCGAGCGCGTCCGTGTAGTAGAACTTCAGCAGCTTTGCCGGCTCGATCGCCTCACCGGAGGCAGCGCCGGAGAGGACGACATCCAGCCGCTGCGGACTGCGCTCCACCTCCAGCCGCCGCCCCTCCGCCGTGAGCGCCTTCGCCGCCCCGTCAAAGAACATCTTCAGGGCCTGTCTGATTCTCGCCTCGTGCGCTGTGACCCTGGCCGTCTCCGTTTCGACACGCCCGTAACCCGCCGCCTCGGCCACCTCCGCCAGAAGCGGCGCGGCGTCGAACACCTGCGGCGGTCCCTCCCCGGGGGGAGGAGTGGAGAGGACGAAGAAGGTGTCGAAGATCCGCGCCATCCGGCGGAGCTCCGTCTCCAGGGCCGCGGCGTATTCGTTCAGCTTCTCGTCGTCGGCGCCGCCGGTCAGCTTCTGGACGCGCATCTTCAGGAGCTCGAGGTTGAGCACCGCGACGTTGAGGGGAGTCTTGAGGTCGTGCGCGGTGTCGCTGCTCCGCTCAAACATCGCGTTCGCGAAGCTCTCCAGCCAGCGCTCCATCGTCTCTCCGTTCATCGATTCTACAGACGAAACCGCCGGGTGCGCTGCAAAGCTGAGGCCGGTGGCGGCCGGCCGGCGAAACCCCGGGCGCGGGGGATCGTAGGGATCAGCAGGAGGGTCGCGATGAACCACCGGCTTCTGGTCCGCCCGCTTCTGGTCCTGCTCCTTGTCGTCTCACCGGCCGCCGCCGCGGTGCGGGTGCTGGACATCGAGTCGAAAGCCCTCCTGGGCAACCGGACCGGAGATCCGGCCGGCCAGAAGGTGGCAGTGTACCTGCCGCCGGGATACGAGGAGAACGGGGCGCGCTATCCGGTCCTCTACCTGCTGCACGGGATCGGCGATTCGTTCGACGTGTGGCTCGAGGCGTGGAACGTGCCGGCGATGCTCGACAGGCTCATCGCCGGCGGGAAGATCGAGCCGCTGATCGTGGTGATGCCGAACGGGCGAAACCGGTTCGGAGGAGGGTTCTACGTGAACTCGCCGGTGACCGGCCGGTGGCAGGACTACGTCGCCGAGGAGATCGTGGCGCTGGTCGACCGCTCGTTCCGGACGCGGGCCGCGCCGGAGAGCCGCGCCGTGGCGGGTCATTCGATGGGGGGCTATGGGGCGATCCGCCTCGGGATGGAGCGCGCCGACGTCTTCGGAACCGTCTTCGCCATGAGCCCCTGCTGCCTCGACGCGGTGGAGGACCTCGGCGCGGCGAACACGGGGCCGTGGAACGCGGCGCTCGCCTTCCAGTCGCTCGAGGAGGTCGATGCGGCGCTGCGGAAGCGCGACTTCTACGCCGCCACGATCATCGGCTTCCTCATGTCCGTCTTCCCCGAGCGGGAGGCGCCGATGGGAACGCGGCTCCCTTTCCGGCGTGAGCGCGGAGAGCTGGTGGCGGTCGAGCCGCTCTACACCGACTTCCTGCAGACGTTTCCGATGCGCACGATCGACCGGAGCCGGGAGAACCTGCTGCGCCTTCGCGGCCTGGCCATCGACTATGGATACGCCGATCAGTTCCCGCACATCCCGGCGGCGAGCGCGGCGTTCTCCCGGGAGCTGACGGAGCGGCGCATCCCTCATCTCCTCGACGCCTACCGCGGCGACCACCGAGAACTCGTTCCGGAGCGGCTCGAGAAGGTCGTGCTGCCGTGGATCAACTCCAGGCTCGAGCGCTGACCCCCCCCCGGAGGCGGCTCAGAACCCCCGTTGCAGGCTGATCTTGGCGATCGACTCCTCGAGGCGGGCTTCGACGATGGCGAACTCCGGATCGTGCGAGGAGAGGTCGGCCAGCTCGCGCTCGGCGCGGCGCCGCTCCTCCTCCGACGCCGCGGCGTCGATCTCGCCGGGAAGGATGCCGCGCTCGGCCAGGACGATGACCCGGTCGGGCAGCACCTCGGCGAAGCCCCACGCCAGCACGAGGCGCTCGAAGTGGTTGCCGACGCGATAGCGCATCGCCCCGATCCGGAGCATGGCCAGCAGCGGCGTGTGGCCGGGAAGGATCCCCAGCTCCCCGTCGACGCCCGGCAGAACCACCTCGTCGACCTGCACGTCGATGATCTTCCGCTCGCGCGTGACGATCGTCAGATTGATCTTTTTCGGGAGATCGGCCATCGCTTTCCCTGTCCTACGCGGCGTCGCGCTTCATCTTCTCCGACTTCTCGAGCACGTCCTCGATCGTCCCCTGGAGGAGGAAGGCCTGCTCGGGGATGTCGTCGTGCTTCCCTTCGACGATCTCGCGGAAACCGCGGATCGTGTCGGCGATCTTCACGTACTTCCCCTTGATGCCGGTGAACTGCTCGGCGACGAAGAAGGGCTGGGAGAGGAAGCGCTGGATCTTGCGCGCGCGGGCCACGATGATCTTGTCCTCCTCCGACAGCTCGTCGATGCCGAGGATGGCGATGATGTCCTGCAGGTCCTTGTACTTCTGCAGGACGGCCTGCACGGCGCGCGCGGTGTTGTAGTGCTCGTCGCCGAGGATGCGCGGATCGAGGATCTTGGAGGTCGAGGCCAGCGGATCGACCGCGGGGTAGATGCCCAACTCGGCGATCTGCCGCGACAGAACGGTCGTGGCGTCGAGGTGGGCGAAGGCGGTCGCCGGGGCCGGATCGGTGAGGTCGTCGGCCGGCACATAGATGGCCTGCACCGAGGTGATGGACCCCTTCCGTGTAGAGGTGATGCGCTCCTGCAGCTCGCCCATTTCCGTGGCCAGGTTGGGCTGGTAGCCGACGGCCGACGGCATGCGTCCCAGCAGCGCCGACACTTCCGACCCTGCCTGGGTGAAGCGGAAGATGTTGTCGATGAAGAGCAGCACGTCCTGCCCCTCGGAGTCGCGGAAATACTCGGCCACGGTCAGGCCCGTGAGACCGACGCGCAGCCGCGCGCCGGGCGGCTCGGTCATCTGCCCGTAGATCAGCGCGGCCTTCGACTTCGATGGATCGCCCGGCGTGATGACGCCCGTCTCCTCGAATTCGAGATAGAGGTCGTTCCCCTCGCGCGTCCGCTCGCCGACGCCGGCGAACACCGAGAAGCCGCCGTGCTGCTTGGCCACGTTGGTGATCAGCTCGAGGATCAGCACTGTCTTCCCCACGCCCGCGCCGCCGAAGAGGCCGGTCTTGCCGCCCTTCGTATACGGCTCGAGCAGGTCGATGACCTTGATCCCGGTCTCGAATATCTCCACTTCGGTGGACTGCTCTTCGAAGGAGGGAGGGTCGCGGTGAATGGCCCATCTCTCCTTGGCATTGACCGGGCCCCGCTCGTCGACCGGCTCGCCGAGGACGTTGAGGATGCGGCCGAGGGTCTCGCGCCCGACGGGGACGGAGATCGGCGCGCCGGTGTCGATGGCCTTCATCCCCCGCACCATGCCGTCGGTCGGCTTCATGGCGATGCAGCGGACCTGGTTCTCCCCGATGTGGTTGGCGACCTCGGCCACGACGTCGATGGGGACCTTCCCCAGCTCGCCGTTGTCGACGATGCGGATGGCGTTGTAAATCGCCGGAAGATGTCCTTCCTCGAACTCGATGTCGAGGGCGGGGCCGATGATCTGAATGACTTTGCCGACCTTGTGCGGATCCTGCGACGTCTTCTGTTCTGCCATAAGTGTTCTCTTCTAAATCCTATCCGGCCGCGGCGGCGCCGGAAACGATCTCGATGATCTCCTTGGTGATGGCGGCCTGGCGGATGCGGTTGTAGCTGAGGGTCAGGCTGCTGATCATGTCGGAGGCGTTCTTGGTGGCGGACTCCATCGCGGTCATGCGCGCGCCCTGCTCGGCGGCCGCCGACTCGAGAAGGATGCGGTAGATCTGAAACTCGATGTGCTTGGGGAGCAGATCGTTGAGGATCTGTTCCGGTCCCGGCTCGTAGAGGTAGTCGACGTTGTTCGGCGGCGCCTCGCGCGGGCGTTCGAGAGGGAGCAGCCGCTCGAGCCGGACGTTCTGGGCCATGACCGACTTGAACTCGTTGTAGACGACGTAGACGGCGTCGATCTCGCCGCCGAGGAAGTCTTCGGTGATGGAGCCGGCGATCTCGTGCGCCGTCTCGAGCGAGAGCGCCTGGAAGACCTGCGTGGCCTGGCGGCGGATGGGGATGGCCCGCCGCTTGAAGAAATCGTTGCCCTTCCGGCCGATCGGGAGGAGCTGCACGCTCTCCCATCCCTGCGAGGCGATGGCGTTCTGCGCTGCGCGGATGACGTTGGTGTTGAACGCGCCGCAGAGACCCTTGTCGGCCGTGACCACGATGAGCAGGATGTTCCGCTCCTCCTCGCGCGGCTGAAGGAGGGGATGCCGGGTGATGTCGACGCGGGTGGCAACCGAGGCCAGGACCTCCTGCAAGCCGCCGGCGTAGGGGCGGGCGGCGAACATCCGATCCTGGGCGCGGCGCAGCTTCGCCGCGGCCACCATCTTCATGGCCTTGGTGATCTGCTGCGTGTTCTTCACGCTGCGGATCCGGCGGCGGATATCGATCGTGCTGGCCATGAATCAATCTGTGGGCTGTTCAAGCTGCCAGCACATTCGCGTTGTCCTTGACGTACTGCTCCTTGAACTCCTTGATCGCGCTCTTCAGATCTCCGGCCAGCGTGTCGTCGAATTTCTGCGCCGTCTCCAGGAGGGTCAGGAGCCCCGCTTTCTCGTCGCTCAGCCACTGGTGGAGCGCCGTCTCGAAAGGACGCACCGCGTCGACGGCGAGGTTGTCGAGGAAGCCCTGCGTGCCGGCGAACACCGAGACCACCTGCAGCCCGACGCGCATCGGCTGATACTGCCCCTGCTTGAGGATCTCCACCAGGCGCCGGCCGCGCGTGAGCTGGGCCTGCGTGACCTTGTCGAGATCGGATCCGAACTGCGCGAAGGCGGCCAGCTCGCGGTACTGCGCCAGGTCGAGGCGGAGAGTGCCGGAGACGGCCCGCATCGAGCGCACCTGCGCCGAGCCGCCGACGCGCGAGACGGAGATCCCGACGTTGATCGCGGGGCGGACGCCGGAGTGGAAGAGGTCCGTCTCCAGGAAGATCTGCCCGTCGGTGATGGAGATGACGTTCGTCGGGATGTAGGCGGAGACGTCGCCGGCCTGCGTCTCGATGACCGGCAGGGCGGTGAGCGACCCGCCGCCGCGCTCGTCGTTCAGCTTCGCGGCGCGCTCCAGGAGGCGGGAGTGCAGGTAGAAGACGTCGCCGGGATAGGCCTCGCGGCCCGGCGGGCGGCGGAGGAGCAGCGAGATCTCGCGGTAGGCCTGCGCGTGCTTGGAGAGATCGTCGTAGATCATCAGGGCGTGCTGCTTGTTGTAGAGGAAGTACTCCCCCATGGCGCAGCCGCCGTAGGGAGCGAGGTACTGCAGCGGGGCGGGCTCGGAGGCGGAAGCGTTCACGACGATGGTGTACTCCATCGCGTTGTGCTCCTCGAGCGTGCGCACGACCTGGGCCACGGTCGACTTCTTCTGGCCGATCGCGACGTAGATGCAGATGACGTCCTTGCCGCGCTGGTTGATGATCGTGTCGACGGCCACGGCGGTCTTGCCGGTCTGCCGGTCGCCGATGATCAGCTCGCGCTGGCCGCGGCCGATCGGGATCATCGAGTCGATGGCCTTCAGGCCGGTCTGCAGCGGCTCCTTCACCGGCTTGCGGTCGATGACGCCCGGTGCCAGCCGTTCGATCGGGTAGTACTCGGTGGCGGTGATGGGTCCCTTGCCGTCGATCGGAACGCCGAGCGGGTTGACCACGCGGCCGACCATCGCCGGCCCGACCGGCACGGACATGATCCGCCCGGTGCGCTTGACCTGGTCCCCTTCCTTGATCGCCGAGGCCTCGCCGAGCAGGACGCAGCCGACGTTGTCCTCCTCGAGGTTGAGGGCGAGGCCGGCGATGTTGTGCGGGAACTCGACCAGCTCGCCGGCCATGACCCGCTCCAGGCCGTAGACGCGGGCGATGCCGTCGCCCACGGAGATCACGGTCCCGACTTCCTGGACGTCGACGCCGCGCTCGATGCCTGTTAATTGCTGACGAATAATCTCTGTGATTTCTTCAGCTTTCAAATCGACAGCCATTGTCTCTCCGATTTATGGCTACGTTAATGACTCTCTGAATCGATTGATCTTCCCGGCCACCGACGCGTCCCAGATCTCGCTCCCGATCCGCACGACCAACCCTCCCATCAGCGACGGCTCCTCCGAGAGCCGCACCTCCACCCGCTTGCCCGTCTTCTTCTCCAGCGTCCGGCGGAGGTCGGCCGTTTCCTGCTCGCTCAGCTTCTGCGCCGTCTTCACGTCGGCCACGGCGATGTCCAGCTCCTCGTTGATGTAGTGGGCCAGCCCGTCGACGATGCCGCCGAGATCGTTGATGCGCCGGTTGCGGATCAGCGTCTCCAGCACCTTGCCGGTGAGCTGCCCGAGCGACAGCCGGCTGGCCACCGCGTGCGTCACGTTCATCTTCGAGTCGACGCCGATCCCGGGGTTGGCGTACAGCTCCTGAAGCTCGGTCGAGGCGCGGCGGGCCTGCTCGAACTTCGCCAGCTCGGCGCGCACCGTGTTGGCCTTCTCCGCCGAGCCGGCCACGTCGAGGATGGCGCGGGCGTACGGTCTCGCGAACCGGCGGACCATCAGCCCTCACCCACCTGGTCGAGGCTGTCGCGGAACAGCTTCCGCCGGTCCTCCGGCGTGATCGTCTCGCGGAGGATCGCCTCCGCGCGCACGGCGGCCAGCTCGCCGGCGTACTCGGTGAGCTCCTTCCGCGCCAGCTTGACCCGGTTCTCGACTTCGTTGCGGGCGGTCTGGAGGATCTTGGCCGCCTCCGCCTCCGCCGCCGCGATCAGCTCGCGATGCTGCCGGTCGCCCTCGGTCTCGGCCCGCGCGCGGATCGCCGCGACGTCCGCCTCGATCTGCGCCAGGCGCGCCTGGATGTCGGAGGCGAGGCTGTCGGCCTTCTCCCGCCGCTCGCGCGCCTCTTCCGCCGCCCGTCGCACGGCCGCGCTCCGCGCCGCGAAGGCGCGCCCGATCGGCCCCTTCAGCAGCCACACCAGCAGGCCGATGAAGAGGACCATGTTGACGAATTTCAGCAGCCAGCCGGGGATCCCGAAGTACGTCTCCGCGGTCGGCCCGGCAGCAAACGCCGGCAGCGCCACGAGCACGATGAGTGCGGTCATCCCGAGCGTGAGCGAGGGATCTGGGCGGGCGGGGCCACGCAGGCTCACACGGCCCTCCCGAGGATCCGCTCGGCGGCGAGTCTGGCCAGTCCTTCCGAGTCGCGGGTGATCTTTTCCCGCGCCTCGTCGACGTCGCGGCCCAGGCTCGTCCCGGCTTCGGTGACGATCTTCTTCGCCTCGGCCTGCGTTTTCTCGACCATGGCCGCGCGATGGGCGCCGGCCTCGGCGCGGTAGCGCTCCCGCACCTCGCCGGCCTCGCGCTTGGCGGCATGGAGCCTCTCTTCCATCTCAGTGGCAGCCTCCTGGAAACGGGCCAGCGATTCCTCGTAGAGGCGCTCGGCGGTCTTCTGCTCGGTCTCGCGCTCCACGAGGATGTCATCGATCGGCTTCAGGAAGTAGCGCCGCACGACGAGGTAGTTGAGAAAGAAGATGACCACGATCGCGAGCAGAGATGGATCGGGTACGAGATCGATTTGCATACGTTCGGTTCGGTGGAAAACGCTGTCAGGGAATCGCTGCGGGGGGAACCGCAGGCCGCCGCTTTTTACCACAAGGGCCGGAACGTTGTCACCCGCGGGAGGGTGGGCCCGAGCCCTGAGCCCTGAGCCCTCGAATCACGCCTTCGCGGCGATGTTCGTCACGTTCCCTTTGCGGTCGCGATCTCCCATCATGCAGTTCCCCTGGAAGATCGCTCCCTCCTCGATGACGAGGGCGGGGGTGTCGACATCGCTGTAGACCTTTCCGTTCCGATGGATCTCGACGCGCTGCGTGGCGACGATCTTTCCCACCACCGTGCCGCTGATGGCGATCCTGCCGACGTGAATGTCGCCTTCGATGTGGGCGCTCTCGCCGACGATGAGCTCGTTCTTCGAAGAGATGCGCCCATTGAACTTGCCGTCGATGCGCATCGTGTCCTCGAACTCCATCTCGCCCTTGAAGGTGGCGCCTCGGTCCAGGAATCCGTTCAGTTCACCGCTCTTGCCTTTCATCGTCGTCTCCCGGTCAGATCATCATAAATGCGAATCAGGTCATCTTCACTAGAGAAGCGGATGCGAATGACCCCTCCCCTCCGTTTCCGGTCGATGTCCACCCGGGTCCGGAGGGACCGCGTCAGGCGCTCCTCGGCGTCGCGCGTGAACACATCCTTCTCTTTCTCTTTCGGCTTCTTCGCGCCCTTCGGCGTCTTCGCGGAGGCGAGCATCTCCGTCTGGCGGACGCTGAGGCCGCGCCTCACCACGCGCTCGGCGAGCTGTTCCTGCTTCCGGGCCGAGTCGACGGCCAGCAGCGCCCTGGCGTGGCCCATCGAAAGCTCGCCCGAGGCGAGCAGTTTCTTCACAGCGTCCGGAAGCTTCAGGAGCCGCAGAAAATTGGCGACCGTCGAGCGCTCCTTCCCGACGCGCCGCGAGATCTCCTCCTGGGTCAGGCCGAACTCCTCGTGGAGCTGGCGGTAGGCCGTGGCCTCTTCCATCGGGTTGAGGTCCTCGCGCTGGATGTTCTCGATGAGGGCGATCTGCAGCGCGTCGCCCTCCTTGATCAGCTCCTTGACGATCGCCGGGACGGTGCGGAGCCCGGCGCGCTGCGCGGCGCGGAAGCGGCGCTCGCCGGCGATCAGCTTGTAGCGATCGCCCGCCCGCGTGACCACGAGCGGCTGCACGATGCCGTGCTCGCGGACGCTGCGGGCCAGCTCCTCGATCGAGGTCTCGTTGAAGTTCCTGCGCGGCTGATGAGGGTTCGGCGAGATCTGCTCGAGGGGAATGTGAGCCAGTCCCGGACCGGCCGCAGCGCCGTGCCCGGCTTTCTGGGGGATCAGCGCCCCCAGCCCGCGTCCCAGGACTTTCTTCTGGCTCATCGGAGGACGTTCTCCGCGCGCGCGATGAACTCCCGGGCCAGGCTGATGTAGGCCTCGCTGCCCCGCGAGCGGATGTCGTAAAGAATAATGGGTTTGCCGAACGATGGGGCTTCGCCGAGCCGGACGTTCCGCGGAATGATGGTCCGGTACACCTTCTCTCCGAAGTGCCCCCGGACCTCCTCGGCGACCTGGCGGGCGAGGTTCACCCGCTCGTCGTACATGGTCAGGACGATCCCCTCGACCTCCAGATTGGCATTGAGGGAGTCGCACACGCGGCTGATCGTATTCAATAACTGTGCAATTCCTTCAATCGCGAAATACTCGCACTGCATCGGCACCAGGACCGAATCGGCCGCGGTGAGCCCGTTGACGGTCAGCAGCCCCAGCGACGGGGGGGAATCGACCAGGACGTAATCGAACGCTCCGGCCACCTCGCTCAGCGCCTCGCGGAGGCGGAACTCGCGACGCTCGACCCCCGCCAGCTCGAGCTCGGCCCCCACAAGGTCGACCGAGGAGGGGGCGATGAAGAGGGTCGCGATCGCCGTCTCGCGGATGATGTCGCGGAGCGGCAAATTATCCACCAATACTGGATACATCGAGCCGTCGGAGTCCTTCGGCAACCCGACGCCCGACGTCGCGTTCGCCTGGGGGTCGAGGTCGACGAGGAGCACGCGGCGCTCGCAGGCGGCGAGGGACGCACCGAGGTTGATGGCGGTCGTGGTCTTCCCCACCCCCCCCTTCTGATTAGCGAGCGCTACGATTTTGGTCATCGTGTTCCACGTGGAACGTCAACGTTGCCAGCCAGTTGGCGGAGCCGCGCGGAAGCCGGTGCGCCTCCCCCGGAACGAATCCCGCGATCTCCGGCACCTCCGGCGCCGACTGGAAGAGGGCCACTCTCGCCCCCTCCGCCAGATGGCGCCGCAGCGACGGCACCCACTCCTCCGGCTTTCCGACCGCGCGTGACGTGACGAGGGAGAATCGGAGATCAGGGGGGAGCCGCTCGAGAACGCGCGCCAATCTATCACCGTGGATGACCACGCTCAATCCGCATTCCCGCGCCACGTGCTTCAGAAAGGCCCACTTCTTCCGGTCGGCCTCGACCAGATGGAACCGCGCCTCCGGCGAGACGATCGCCATCGGGATCGCCGGCAGGCCCCCTCCGCTCCCGAAGTCGAGAACCTCCCCCTGCGGCTTCAGGATCTCCGCGGCTGCCAGGGCCTCCTCGATATGAGCGTCGAGGTTTGCCCGCGCCTCGGGGCCGATCAGGTTGATCTTCTCGCTCCATGCGAGGAGGAGCTCCTTGTAGAGAGTCAGCATGCTCTGTGTCCTCTGTGACTCTGTGGTAGGAAAAAGCTTAACCACAGAGACGGAGAGAACACAGAGGTTAACGTCGGAGGTGCATCCGGAGCACCGCGACCGCCGCCGGGGTGACCCCCGGAATCCGACTCGCCTGCCCCAGCGACGCCGGGCGGACCGCCGTCAGCTTCTCGACCACCTCGCGCGAGAGCCCCGGAAGGGTGAAGAGCATCCCAGGAGGGATCCGCGCCTCGTCGTTGCCGGCCGCCCGCGCCGCCTCCCGCTGCTGGCGCTCGATGTAGCCGGAGTAGCGGAGGCGGCTGCCGACCCCTTCCCGCTCCTCGTCGTCGAGGCCGGCGAACGCGGCCTCGAGCTCAGGAAGCGTGCCGGCCGCCCCGGAGACGAAGCGATCGAGGTCGAAATCAGCCCGCTGCATGAGCCGGGCGACCGTCGCCTGGCTGGTCAGCTCCAGGCCGGCCTCGCCGCACCACTCCCTCGTCCGGCGGTCGGGAGCGAGGGTGGTGGCGAGGGCCGCCTCCGACGCTCTCCGCATCCGGCTCACCCGCGCCTCGGCGCGGCGCTTCCGCTCGTCATCGAGCAGCCGGAGGCGGGCGGCGACCGGGGTCAGGCGCTCGTACACCGAGTCGCAGCCGAGGAGGAGGCGATGCTCGGCCCGCGAGGTGAACATCCGGTACGGCTCCTCGGTGCCGAGGGTGACGAGATCGTCGATCATCACACCGGCATACGCCTCGTCCCGCCGCAGGACGACCGGCTCCTCCCCTCGCACGAACTGAACGGCGTTCATCCCGGCCAGGAGCCCCTGCGCCGCGGCCTCCTCGTACCCGGAGGTGCCGTTGATCTGCCCGGCGAGGAAGAGTCCGTCGACGCCGCGGACCTGCAGGGAGGGCTCAAGCTGCTGCGGATTCACGAAGTCGTACTCGACGGCGTAGCCGTAACGGGCAATCCCGGCACGTCCAAAGCCTGGCAGCGACCGGACCACGCCGTCCTGGACGTCGGGCGGCAGCGAGGTCGAGATGCCGTTGAGGTAGAGCCAGGGGTGATCGAGCCCTTCCGGCTCGACGAAGACCTGGTGGCGCTCCTTGTCGGCGAAGCGGACCACCTTGTCCTCGATCGACGGGCAGTAGCGGGGGCCGGTGGCCTGAATCTGGCCGGAGTACATCGGCGCCCGGTGGAGGTTGGCGCGGATCAGCTCATGCGCCTCCGGCCCGGTGTAGGTCAGGTGGCAGAGGACCTGAGGCAGGGGGAGGGCATCGGTGAGGATGGAGAAGGGGCGCGGCGCGGGATCGCCGGGGGCCTCTTCGAGCTGCGAGTAGTCGACCGAGTGGCGGGCCACACGCGGCGGCGTGCCGGTCTTGAGCCGGCCGAGCTGGAGGCCGAGAGCGCGAAGGGAGTCGGAGAGGGTCTCGGCGGAGGGCTCGCCGAAGCGGCCGCCGGGGGTCTTCACCTCCCCCGAGTGCATCAGGGCGCGGAGAAAGGTGCCGGTGGTCACGATCACGGCGCGGGCGTGGAGGTCGGTTCCGTCGGCGAGGCGGACGCCGGCGACGGCGCGGCGTTCGATCAGGAGCGAGGCGGCCGAGCCCTCGGCGATGGTGAGGTTCGGCTCGCGGGTCAGGAGGTCGAGAACGGCGGCGGCGTAGAGGTCGCGGTCGCACTGCGCGCGTGGCCCCTGGACGGCGGGCCCCTTGGAGCGGTTGAGGACCTTGAACTGGATGCCGGCGCGGTCGGTGGCCTCCCCCATCAGGCCGCCGAGGGCGTCGACTTCCTTCACGAGGTTGCCCTTGGCGAGGCCGCCGATGGCGGGGTTGCACGACATGCGTCCGATGGCGTCGCGAAGCAGGGTCAGCATGGCGACACGAAGGCCGCCGCGGGCGCAGATGCGCGCCGCCTCCGCGCCGGCATGCCCGCCGCCGATGACGATCACGTCGAAGGAA